>DATLTX010000173.1:0-17901 GCA_035533435.1 Binataceae bacterium (SeqCode) | reverse complement strand
CACGTCTACATGACCTCTTTTTGCCTCATTCACGAGCGCAGGAAATTCCGCTGAATTCCCTAGAAAAGGCACGAAATGATTGGAGATTTAATTGGTGGAGCTGACGCGGATCGAACGCGCGACCTCCTGAATGCCATTCAGGCGCTCTCCCAGCTGAGCTACAGCCCCACCGCGGATGGATTTATCAGCTAATCCGATGCGCGACGCTTAGTCAACGATTCTTCCTCAGCCCAGCCCATAGAGCGCGGACGCGTTGTCCGCGACCATCATGCGGATCTCGGCGTCGGGTACGCCTTCGAAGCCACGGGCGATCACCTCGCGCGAGTTTGGCCAGGTCGAGTCCGAGTGCGGAAAGTCCGACGCCCACATCAGCGAGCCGACGCCGATAAAGTCGCGCGTGATTACGCCGACGCGATCGTCCTGAAAAGTCGCCTGGACCTGGCGGCGGAAATAGAAGCTGGGCGGATTTGGAATCGCGTCGCGTTCCAGATATCGATATTTCGCGAACGAATGATCCATCCGCTGCAGGAAGTGCGCGATCCATCCGATATCATTTTCCACCGAGACGAATTTCAGCCGCGGATAGCGCTCGAGCACGCCGCCGAAGATCAGCTCGGTCAGCGAACGCTCGACCGAATGATGCAGCGCCGGGTAGCCCTTCATCACACTTTGGAAATCGCTGCCGCCGCGCCGTTCGGTCAGGATATGCAGGCTGATCGGCAGCGCGTGATCCTGCGCGGCGGCCCAGAACGGATCGTAGGATCGATCGCTGTACGGCTTCTCGGCCGGCGCCGCACCCCAGATCATCGCGCCGCGAAGACCCTTGCGCGCGGCCCGTTCGAGCTCGGCGACACCGTCGGCCGGATCATCGAGCGAGACCATCGCGACCCCCGCGAGCCGGTCCGGACGATGCGCGCAGTAGTCGGCCAGCCAGTCGTTGTACGCGCGAAAGCTCGCCGCCCGAAGCTCGCCGTCCGCGAGCTGGAACAGGCGCATCCCGAGGCTCGGATACAGCACCTCCCCAACTACTCCGTCACGTTCCTGATCCTTGATCCGCTCGACCGGATCCCACGCCGACGGGCGCACGCCCGGATATCCTGCCGCCATCGCGGCGCCGAACTGTTTCGGATCGACGCCGGCCACGGCGAAGCCCGCCACCGGAAACGGGCGCAGCCCTTCAGCGACGAAAAAATCGCCCTCGCGGTCGCCTGCGCGCTTGACCACGCGCGGCGCTCGATCGGCAAAGCGCCGGTCGATCCGCGCGGTCCATACGTCGGCGGGCTCGATCACGTGCGAGTCGGCGGAGAAGATTCTTTCGGGGGTCATGGCGGGCGGCCTCCATCGATCGCGAAGCGTCTATCGCCCGTTTAGCGCCGCGCCAAAGCGTGCGTCAAGCGGCAGGCTCGTCACGGATTGAACTGGTGGAAGATTCCCGAGTACTGGTACTGCGACTGCAGGACTCCGCTGCAATCGTCGCTCGCGTACTTCTCTACGCCGCCGGAACACTGCCGATCGCGGGCCGCCGACCAGAATGACAGCAGCCCGAAGCCATCGCGGACCGCGGCGGTCTCGAGCAGTTGCGCATCGGCCAGCGTGAATGTCTCCCCGGCCACGTCGTTGACGCCGATCATCGGAGTGACGCCGATCATCGCGTCGATCTCGGCGGTCGATTTGGCGGGAAACAGTGCGGCGAGCTGTCCTGCCGTCGTGACGGCCGCGTTTATCGCGTCCTGTCCCATCTGCGAGTCGGCCTGCCCATAATCCATCGCCATCACGTTGACGGCGGTCAGGTTGACGCCTTTGTCGATCGCGTCGTGTACGACATTGATTCCATCCTGGGTGAGCCCGGTCGGCATCACCGGCAACGTAAATGAGACTTGCAGATTCGGGTTGGCATTCTGGAGCGCCGCGATCGCCTGATCGCGCAGCGCGATCGAGGCCGGCTCGGCGACCGCGGCGCCTTCGATATCGAAGTCGACGCGACTCAGGCCGTACTGTGTGATCACCGATTGATATTGCGTCTGCAGCGCGCTTTCGCTGTTGCAGGTTTGCGCCAGCTCCGATCCGGCTTGGCCGCCGAACGAAACGATCACGTCGCCGCCGAGCGCGCGCAGGCTCGCGATATCGGCGGTGAGGAAATCCGGCGTCGAGAGCGCAATCACGCCGCCCCATTCGGCGACGCAGCCGCCGCCATCGACGATAAACGCGAGCGTGTAGAACTTGCTGACGCTCGGCGCCGCGTTGGTCAACTGAAAAGTCGGGTAAAGGGTGACATCGACGTAGGGCGCAAAAAATCTACTCGGAAAACCGCCGCCTCCCGAAGTACCGCTGCTGGCGCAGGTCGTCGAGGTGACAGCCTCGCCATTGACGGTGCATCCGGTAGGGTTCGCCGGCGCCGTGCCGCTTCTATCAATTCCGGAAAACCTGAAGCTGACCGAGCCGGCCGCGGGAATTGAGGCATCGCGCCGATCGCCTTCGATCAAATAGGTGCCGTTGGATTTTGCTTTGATCTTGGCGCCGCGCAAATTCCTGATCGCGTAGGGGAAGGCGAACGCAAGCTGCCAATCTTCGATTGAATTACTGGTACTGGCATTCGTGATCTTGATGCTGGACTCGAATTTGCGGTGGCGCTGGCGGGTTAGCGCGTAGTCAACCGTGGCGATTGTGCCCGCGCGCGCTGGCGAAACTGGTACGAAAACGCCGATGATGGCGGAGCAGGCGATAACCGCGAGGGTCAACCTAGCGAAGTCGTCGAGGCGGGTTTCTTCAGCGCGGCGCTTCACTCGAACTTCCTCCTCCGGGTCATACCGTAGCGTATCGACATCAGACGCGCGCGCAAGCGAAATTCCTCATCGAGCGGATCGATCGCCCGATCCGGTGAAACATAGCTGAATGTAGATAAACTAGACTGCGCGGCGCAAGATGGCCGATGGCGAGAAACGCTCAGCCCTGCGCGCGCTCGAGCAGCTCGCGCGCCGCGCGGCGGAACTTCTCGCTCGAGGCCTCGCCGCCGAGCATCCGCGCCAGTTCGTCGGCGCGCGCCGCCTCGGGCAGCATCGCGACCCGGCTGCGCGTCGCACCGCGGCGCTCTTCTTTCTCGACGTGAAAATGGGTGCCGGCAAAGGCCGCAATCTGCGCCAGATGGGTGACGCACAAAATCTGATGGTAGCGCGCAAGCTGGCCGAGCTTGCGCCCGACCACGGATGCGACCTCGCCGCCGATTCCCGCGTCCACCTCATCGAAGATCATCGTCGCGACCCCGCGCTGCTGGGCCTCGAGCCGTTTGAGCCCGAGCATCACCCGCGAGAGTTCGCCGCCCGACGCGATTTTCGCAAGCGGCATCGGCGGCTGCCCGAGATTGGGCGCGATATGAAACTCGACAACGTCTGCGCCCGCCGCGCCAAGCGCGACACCCTGATGAGTGAACGCGGCCTCGTCATTTCCGAGCGGCGAAAGCCGCGGCTCGAATCCGGGCGATCGCATTCCGAGCGACTTGAGTTCCGTCTCCATCTTGCGTTTGAGCTCGATCGCGGCCGATGCGCGGCGCGCGGTGAGTTGCCCCGCACGCGCGGCCAAATCGTCCAGCGCCAGCGCCAGCGCGCGCTCGGCGGCGGCAATCGATTCGGCAACATTCTCAAGCTCGACGATTTCGGTTCGCGCGCGCGCAAGCGTTTCGAGCGCGCTGCCGATCGAGCCGCCGTACTTGCGCTTTAGCCGCGCCAGCTCCTGAAGCCGGCTGTCGATCTCCTCGAGCCGCGCGGGATCGGCCTCGATTCGGCCCGCATAGGCGGACAAGGCGCGCGCGGCTTCCTGGAGATTCGCACGCGCGGTTCTGATCATCTCGAGCGGCTCTTCGAGCTTGGCGTCGAGCGCCGCCGCTTCGACCAGGCGCGTCTCAGCGGCGGCCACCGCGTCAACCGCGGCGCTCTCCGCGCCATAGAGAAGCGCTTCCGCTTCGGACGCGGCCGCGGCAAGGCGCGAGGCATTGGCCAGAACGACACGCTCGGCGGCGAGTGCCTGATCCTCGCCCGGCGACAGCGCCGCGCGGTCGAGTTCCGTCAATCTGAAGCGGGCCAGCTCGAGCAAGTCCTTGCGCTCGCGCTCACGCCGGCCAAGGTCCTCCAGGCAGGCCCGAAGCTCGCCAGTGCGCTCGAACGCCGTGCGATATGCGGCCAAGTCCTCGTCGAGGCGTGCGTAGCGATCGAGAATTTCGCGATGGCTCTCGGCGCGCAGCAGCGTCTGCTGTTCGTGCTGTCCGTACACCTGGACCAGCGCGGCGCCAATTCGCCCCAGGCTCTGCACGGTTGCAAGCTCGCCGCCGATCGTGACGCGCGAACGCCCGCCCTCGGCAATCACCCGGCGCACCGCCAGCTCGCGCTTGCCTGTCTCAGCCGCGGCGAGGCCGGGAACCTCGCCTTCGATTTCGAACAGGGCTTCGACGACCGCTTCTTTGTGCCCCGCGCGAATCAGGTCGGGCGAGGCGCGGCCGCCCAGCAGCAACCCGAGCGCGCTCAGGATGATCGTCTTGCCCGCGCCGGTTTCACCAGAGAGCACGTTTAAGCCGGCGCCAAACTCGAGCGCGGCTTCCTCGATAATCGCGAAGTTGCGGATGCGCAGTTCGACCAGCATCGCGCGCCGCTAGCCCCAGTGCAATTTGTCCCGCCAGATTTCGAAGTACGGATGCGCCGATCGCACCAGCGCGACCGCGGAGTGCCCGCGCCGGACGCGGATCGCATCCTCGGCGCCGACGATCGAAGACTCCTGTCCATCGACCAGCAGGGTCGCGTCGTGGTCGGGCTCCTTCACGCGGATTTCTATCTCGAACGTGTCGGGCAGCACGACCGGCCGGTTCGACAGGGTATGCGGACAGATCGGCGCCAGCACCACCACGCCGAGAGTCGGATAAACGATCGGTCCGCCCGCGCTGAGCGCGTACGCGGTCGAGCCGGTGGGTGTGGCGATGATCAATCCGTCGGCGCGGTACGAGCAGAACGGCTTATGATCGGCGACCACTTCGAGCTGGAGCATCCGCCCGAGCGGACCGCGATTGAGCACGATATCGTTGACCGCGACAAAGCGCTCGAGCCGGTGCGAATCGCGCTCGATCCGCTCGACCGTGGTGTCGAGCGTGATCCTGCGATCGACTTCGTAGTCGCCGGCCAGCACGCGGTCGAGCGCGGCTTTCGCCTCGTCGATCGTCACCTCGGTCAAGAAGCCCAGGCCGCCCAGGTTGACGCCGAGAATCGGGGTCTCGCGCGCCGACGCCATCCGCGCCACGCCAAGCAGGGTCCCATCTCCGCCGAGCACGACGATCAGATCGACGCGCTCAGCCAGTTCGCCGCGCGTGGCCGGCTCGGCGCCGATTCGCGCGGCAATTTCGGCCTCCGCGATCGCGGCGACGTGGCGCGCCTTCAGATGACGCGCAAGGTTTTTCGCAAGCGTGACCGCGTCGGGCCGATCGCGCTTGACGACCAGGCCGACGGACTTTATGGAGTTTTTCGCCACCGCGCTTTGGCAATTATCATGCGCCCGATCGCGCGGCAACGCGGGCGCGCGACGCTTCAGTGCGAAATCGACTCGCCCGACGGAATATTCGGATTCTTGCCGTACACGATCGCTTCGGCGTCCACGTAGTAGCCGACCATTCCTTCCGTCGTTTGCGACTTGCTGGTCAGGATCACGATCGCGTCGGCGCCGCTCTCGCACGCCTTGCGCTTGACCGCCGGCAGCACGTCTGATTCCGAGTCATATACGCTGCCGGTCCCCTCGACCAGGCCGACCTTGCGATACTCCGTCAGTGGCTCGTGGCGCAGCACCGGAATATCGCAATCCGGAGGCTTGGCGGCCGAGCCCGACGGCTCGATCTCGGTGTAAACCGCCTGCGCGGGCAGCGTGGCCGCCTTGAAGCATCCGGTGACGCACAGCGGCGCCACCACCAAGGCAATCGCAATCAAGATTTGTCGCACGGTCATCACGAATAGCCGCATTTGTCGCCGATGCGCAAGGACTCGTGCGCGCGACCGGCGGCGATGACATCGCCGCGCCGATCGCGATAAGATGCTCGCCGGGCGCGGCGCGAAGGCCGTGCAAACATTGCCGATGACACAATCCAGCAAATCGAAACATCCACTTCTCGGCGCCCACGTCTCGATCGCCGGGGGCGTCGCCGAGGCTCTCATCCGTGGCAAGCAACTCGGATGCGACTGTATCCAGATATTCACCAAGTCCTCGCGGCAATGGGCCTCGAAGCCTTACACTGAAGAGGAAATCGCCGCCTTCAAGCGCAACTGGCGCGAGACTGCAATCGCCGCCGTTATCGCCCATGATTCTTATCTGCTCAACCTCGGCGCTCCGGTGGAAACGCTGCGCAAGCGCTCCGTCGGCGGATTTATCGACGAGCTCGAACGCTGCGAGGCGCTCGGCATCCCCAACCTGATCGCGCATCCGGGCGCACACGTCGGCTCGGGCGAAGAGGCGGGAATCAAGACGATCGCGAAATCGATCGACGAGGCGCACGCCGCGTGCAAGGGTTTCTCGGTTAAAGTCACGCTCGAGGTCACCGCCGGCCAGGGAAGCACCCTCGGCTACAGCCTTGCGCAGATGGGCCAAATCTTCGACGCGGTCAAGGAAAACGACCGCCTGCGGCTATGTTTCGACACCGAACATGCCTTCGCCGCCGGCTACGACTTGCGCACCGCCGAAGGATTCGAGCAGACGTTTGCCGAGCTCGATAAATTTATCGGACTCAAGCGCCTGGCCGCGTTCCATTTGAACGACTCGCTCAAGCCGTTTCATTCCCGCGTCGATCGCCATCAGCATATCGGCAAGGGTTTCATCGGGCTCGAGGCGTTCGCACGAATCGTGAACGACCCGCGCTTCGCGGGAATTCCGATGTGCCTGGAAACCGAACCCGGCGAGGACAACAAGGATATCGCCGCGGATCTCGCGACCCTCCGAAGCCTGCTCAAGTAACTATCGGACCAATAGCCAGCACAGATGATCAAGCGAATACTCACCGGAGATCGGCCGACCGGGCCGTTGCATCTCGGCCACTATGTCGGCTCGCTCGCGAATCGCGTCAAGTTGCAAGACGATTACGAGACGTTCGTCTTGATTGCCGATATCCAGGCGCTGACTGATAACTTCGAGCGGCCGGAGATGCTCGAGGCAAACGTGCTCGAGGTCGCAACTGACTATCTTGCCGTCGGACTCGATCCCGAGAAGGTCAAGATCGTCGTTCAATCGATGGTTCCCGAGCTGACCGAGCTTACAATTTACTACATGAACCTGGTGACGACGGCGACGCTCGAACGCAACCCGACCCTGAAGGACGAAATCAAGCAAAAGCATTTCACCAAGGGACTACCGGTCGGCTTCTACACCTACCCAATCTCGCAGGCCGCCGACATCACTATCTTCAAGGCCGAGCTGGTGCCGGTCGGGGAAGATCAATTGCCGATGATCGAGCAGACGCGCGAGATCGTGCGTCGCTTCAACCGGCTATACAAGAAAATCCTCGTCGAGCCGCGCGCGATGCTCGGCCAGGTCGCACGGCTCCCCGGCACCGACGGCGGCGCCAAGATGTCCAAGTCGCTGGGCAACTGCATCTATCTTGGCGATTCGCCCGAACAGGTGCGCAAGCGCGTAATGTCGATGTACACCGACCCGACCCGGATTCATCCGACCGATCCCGGCCACATCGAAGGCAACCCGGTCTTCACCTATCACGATATATTCAATCCCGATAAGGGCGAGGTCGATGACCTGAAGGACCGCTACGTGAAGGGAACGGTCGGCGATGTCGAAGTCAAAGAGAAGTTGCTAAAGGCGCTGAACAACTTCCTCGAACCGATCCGCGAGCGCCGCGCCGAGTTCGCGTCGAAGCCCGCGCGCGTGCGCGAGATTATTGTCGAGGGCACTCGCAAGGGCCGCGCGGTGGCGCAGCATACGATGGAAGAAGTCCGCGTCGCAATGAAAATTGCGTACAAGCTCTAGCAACGGCCAGCGTGCTCAACTAAAGCAATCCACGGATTACACAGATTTCACTGATTAAAACCAACCAGTCCGAGCCGCGGCGGCTCGGACTGGTTAATCTGTGTTAATCTGTGAAATCTGTGGACTGTTCTTTTTCCAACGACTGGCTAATACGCCTTGGCGAAGTACGCGCGCTCGTTCGCTGCCGTGCCGCATACTATACATTTCCCGGCTGCGCCGGATTGATTCAGCGGGATCGCCCGGCAGGTCGCCTTCGTCTCTTCCCGAATCTTCGTTTCGCACATGGGATTCCCGCACCAATAGACATTGGCGAATCCGCCGCCGCCCTCGCCTTCCATTTGCTTTACCAGCGCGGCGTATGAATCGAACTCGCGAATCTGCGACGCCATCGCGGCCTTCGCCTGCTCGAAGAGACTCTTCTGTATTTCGTCGAGCATCGTCCGCGCGCGCATCGCGATTTCGGGGATCGCGGCCTTGGACTTGGCTTCCGGACCTTTGCGATCGCGCCGCGCCAGGACCACCTCTCCCGACGCCACGTCACGCGGACCAATCTCGATCCGCAGTGGAACACCACGCATCTCCCAGTCATTGAACTTGAAGCCGGGGGTCAGACCTTCACGGGTATCGAGGCGCGCGCGCAGTCCGGCGTTTTCGAGCGATTCCAAAATCCCGCGCGCCGAAGCCATCACCTGCGCGCCCTCTTCCGCCTTGCGATAAATCGGCACGATCACGACCTGCGTTCCCGCAACCGCCGGCGGCAGCCTGAGCCCCTGGTTGTCGCCGTGAACCATAACGATCGCGCCGAGCAGCCGGGTCGATACGCCCCAGCTCGTCTGCCACACGTGCTGCATCTGGTTCGATTCGTCGAGGAAGCGGATCTCAAAAGCCTTGGCGAAGTTCTGCCCGAGGAAATGCGAGGTTCCGCACTGCAACGCGCGCCCGTCACCCATCAGACCCTCGATCGTGTAGGTCTCTTCGGCGCCGGGGAAGCGCTCGGCCGCGCTCTTGCGCCCAACGATGAGCGGAATCGCGAGATATTCCTCGACGAACTTGCGATAGACCTCGAGCATCGTAAGCGTCTCGCTCACGGCTTCTTCGCTCGAGGCGTGCGCGGTGTGTCCCTCCTGCCACAGGAACTCGGCGGTGCGCAGAAAGATCCGCGTGCGCATTTCCCAGCGCAGCACGTTGCACCACTGATTTACCATCATCGGCAGATCGCGATGCGAATGAATCCACTGCGCGAACATGTGATTGATGATCGTCTCGGAGGTCGGGCGCACGACCAGCGGCTCGTCGAGCTCTTTGCCGCCGCCGTGGGTGACGACTGCAACCTCGGGTGCGAAGCCTTCGACGTGCTTGGCCTCTTTGTGCAGGAAGCTCATCGGAATCAGGACCGGAAAATAGGCATTGCGCGCACCGGTCTTTTTGATCCGGCGATCGAGCTCCGCTTGCAGCGCCTCCCAGATCGCGAAGCCGTCGGGCCGGAAGACTATGCATCCGCGCACCGGCGAATAATCCGCCAGCTCGGCGCGCAGTACGATATCGTTGTACCACTGCGCGAAATCCTGGCTGCGGGGGGTAACTTTGCGGTCGTCCTGCTTTTCAGCCATCGCGGGCCATCCTCTGCTTATCGTCAAAGGGACAAGTCTCCGGCTATTATCTGCATGGATCAATGCATCGGGCGGCAGGCCCCCGGGAGAATCCGCATGCGCATCAGAATTCCCGCTTCAGTCTTCGCGCTGGCGCTAGCCGTGCCGATCGCCGCGTTCGCCGCGCCGATGAACCCGGCTATTGCGGCCGAGCAGGCGCCAAGGACGATCGTCGTGTCCGGCAACGGCGAGGCCAGCGTCGCTCCCGACGACGCGATTATGGACTTCGCGATCGAGACGCATGCCCAAACCGCCACCGACGCCGCCCGGCGCAACGCCGAGCTTGCAACGAAAGTCGTCGCGGCGCTCAAGTCCAAGCTCGCGGGTAAGGGACAGATCTCGACTGGCGGATATTCGCTCAACCCCGACTACCGGCAGCATCCGGGCGACGAGAACGCGACGATCGTCGGCTACGCCGCGCAGAACTCGATTCGCGTCGAGACCGGGGCGCTCGACCTGGTCGGCACGCTGATCGATTCGGCAATCGCGGCCGGTGCAAACCGCGTCAATTATCTGAACTTCACGGTCAAGGACAATGTTAAGGCGCGCGCGCAAGCGATCGCCGCCGCCACTCACGACGCCCAGGCGCAAGCCCAGGCTCTGGCCGCGGCACTCGGCGTCCGGCTCGGGCGTGTGATCAAGGCTTCGACCGAAGCCGAGGTTCGCCCGATGCCGATGATGCGCGCGATGAACGCCGGGATGGTGGCGGGCGCGGTGTCAACTCCGATTGAGTCAGGTCAGGTGACGGTACCGGCCAACGTGGCGCTAACCTACGAGATTGAATGACGCGCGCGACACGGCGAAACTGGGACACGAACTCGGATCATGCTGAAACCTGGAGATAGCGCTCCGCCGTTCGACCTGCCCGCGGCGACCGGAGACCGCCTCGGCCGCGTCGCGTTGTCGAAGCTCGGCGATGAATTGATCGTTTTGTTCTTTTACCCGCGCGATTTTTCATTTATCTGTCCGACCGAGGTGACCGGCTTCAACCAGGCGCTCAACCTGTTTCGCGCCGAGCAGACCGCCGTGATCGGCGCCAGCGTCGATGACGCCGAGAGCCATCGCCGATGGTCGCGCGAGCTTGGCGGTCTCGAGCTGCCGCTCATCGCCGATCAGGGCGCGGTGCTGGCGAACGCGTACGGCGTCTTCGACGAAAAAGAACGCGTCGCGATGCGCGCGACGTTTATCATCGATCAGGAGCGCAAGATCGCGTTCTCGGAAGCCTGCCCGATCAATATCGGACGCAGCGTCGCCGAGACCCTGCGCATCGTCCGCGCGCTGCGCACCGGCCGCATGTGCCCCGCGGATTGGACTCCGGGCGGCGCCTTCGGACCGGCCGACGGGAAATTCTGATCGCCCTTGGCTCCTTCAGATCCAGCCGAAAAACGCCGCCTCTTCGAGCGCCTCTCGAGCGTGCGCGAAATCGTCTTCGGCGTGCAGGACGGCGTCCTGACCACCGCCGGCGTTCTGGCCGGGCTCTCCGGCGCCGTCTCGGATCACACCCAGATTGTCCTGGCCGCTTTAGCCTCGACCGCGGCCGGCGCGCTCTCGATGGGTGCGGGCGCTTACCTGGGCACGCGCGCCGAGAGCGAAGTGATGGCCAGCGAGGTCGCGCGCACGCGCCGCGACGCGCAGCGCCATCCCTACGTCGTGCAGGAAGCGCTGCTCGGCGAACTCGAGAAGCAGGGCCTGACGCGCGAGGCGGGCTACCGCGTCGTGCAACTACTCAGCTCCGCTCCCGACCTGCTGCTTGTAACCGCGGAAGAAAAAGTTTACGGACTCGCCGGTGCGATGCATGCCAATGCCGCCCTCGACGGCGTGGTGATGGGCATCGCGTTCGCCGCCGGCGCGCTGGTTCCGCTGGTGCCCTATCTGCTGGTGCCCGGAACGCGCGGCGCGCTCGGCTCGGCGCTGGGCGCAACGGCGCTCGCATTGTTCGGCGTCGGATATTTCGAGGGCTGGATGGCCCGTCGCACGCAGCGCTGGCGCTCGGGCGTGCGCTTTCTTTCGATCGCGGTCGGTGCGGCCGTCGTGGGATACCTGATTGGGCTCCTCATCTCGCCGCTCGGAGCCACCGCCGGATGAGCGCCGCGCCGCACCCGATCGGGTACGCGTCGATCGCCGCGTTTCTTGCGCACTACCGCGCGCTCGAAGCTTCGCGCGAACTCGCTGACGGCGAGCGGCGGACCCTCGCTGAAATGCGCGCAATGCTTGATTCGCTCGAGACCGATGAACGCGCCGCGCTGGAATCAGCCGCGGCCGATTCCAGCGCCGAGCGCCGCCGCGACCGCGTCCTGCGCAAGCTGCGCCGCGAGTTGCTCGAGCGCGGGGTAATTTCGGGCTGAGCGATGCTGACCTATCTGGCGCGGCGAATTGTGTTTGGCGCTGCGGTATTGGTCGGCACCACGCTCATCACATTCCTGATCGCATTCGTCATTCCCGCCGATCCCGCGATAACGATGGCCGGCGCGAAGGCCGACCCGCAAACCCTTGCCACGATCCGCCACGAGCTCGGCCTCGACCAGCCGCTCTACGTGCAATATGCGCGCTACCTTTTTCGCGCCACGCACGGCGATCTCGGACGCTCGTACGTTCGCCGCGAGAGCGTCAGCGCGCTGATCGCAAGCCGCTTCCCCGCCACCGCGATACTCGCACTCGCCGCGATGGCATTGTCGCTCGTCCTGGGCATCGCGATGGGCTCGGTCGCGGCGGCGTATCGCGGCGGCGCGGCCGACAACACTCTACTGGTGGTCTCGCTCGCTCTGGTCTCGATGCCGGTGTTCTGGCTGGGCACGATGCTGCTGATCGCGGGCGGACTCTACTTGCGCGCCTTTCCGCTCGGCGGATTCCACGGACCGCTAAGCCTCGTGCTACCGACGCTCACGCTCGCTCTGGGATCGGCCGGTTACTACTCGCGAATCCTGCACACCAATCTGATCGACGCGATGGATCACGATTACATCCGCACCGCGCGCGGCAAAGGACTCTCGGGCGTGCAGGTACTGCTAAAGCATGCGATGGCGAACGCGATGCTGCCGCTGGTGACGATTGCCGGACTCGACCTGGCCAGCATGTTTTCCGGCGTGGTCCTTACTGAAACCGTCTTCAACTGGCCGGGTATCGGGCGGCTCGCGTACGAGGCGGTGTTCAACCTGGATATTCCGCTGATCATGGGAATCGTGTTGTTCAGCGCGCTCCTGATCGTCGCCGCGAATATCGCGGTCGATCTCCTCTACGCGTGGCTCGACCCGCGCATCCGGCTCGGAGCGTCGCGATGAAAGCGCGGCGAATCAACCGGCTCGAGCTGGTCGGCGGCGCGATGGTGCTGAGCCTCGTGCTGGTCGCGATCTGCGCGCCGCTGCTGGCGCCGCACGATCCCACTGGCGCGGTCGCAGCGACCTTCGGCGATCCCGGCGCGCCGTCGCTGCGATTTCCGCTCGGCACCGATCAGCTCGGCCGCGACGTCCTGTCGCGAATCATCTTCGGCGCGCGAATCTCGCTGGCGGTCGGTATCGCCGCGATGGCGCTGACGATGGCGATCGGGGTCACGATCGGATTGATCTCGGGATTCTTCGGCGGCGCCGCGGATTTCATCCTGATGCGGTTCACGGACGTGATGCTCTCGCTGCCGTTTCTGCTCCTCGCGATGGCCTTCGTCGCGGTGCTGCGCCCGAGCCTGTTGAGCGTGCTGCTGGTGATCGGAGTCGTGTCGTGGACGCAGGTCGCGCGCGTGGTCCGCGCAGAGGCGCTCTCGATGACGACGCGCGACTTCGTACTCGCGGCGTGCGCGCTCGGCGCTGCGCCGCCGCGGCTCATCGTGCGCCACGTTCTGCCCAATCTGCTGCCGATCATCGTCGTGATGGCGGTGCTCGGAACCTCGGGCACCTTGCTGCTCGAAGCTGCGCTGAGCTTTCTGGGACTGGGCGTGCCGCCGCCCGCACCGAGTTGGGGGCGGATGGTCGCGGAAGGAACAATGTATTTTCGCACGGCGCCGTGGCTCGCGATCTCGCCGGGTCTCGCGATCTTTTACGCGGTGCTCGGCTTCAACCTGCTCGGCTACGGCGTGCTCGGGCGGCGCGCGCGATGAAGCCGTCGCGGCGCATTGCGCTGCTTGGCGCGGCTTTCGCCGCCGCGGCACTGTGCGGATGCCGCGCCGAAAGCCGCGCGTTGGACCTTCCTGCGCATGCGATGGTTCTGCGGCTCGCCGACGCCGACGATATTCCGACGCTCGATCCAGCCGCCGGGTACGACACCCTGTCGTGGACCTTCGAGCAGGCGATCTTCGATACCCTGGTCCGCTATGGCGAGGACAACGTCGAACTCGAACCCGACTTGGCAACATCCTGGAAGTCCGCGCCCGACGCGATGACCTTCACGTTTCATCTGCGCCGCGACGCGCGCTTCTCGACCGGGCGCGCCGTCACCAGCGACGATGTGCGCTACGGAATCGAGCGCGTGCTCGACCCCGCCACGCGCTCGAAGGGGATGGGGTACTATCGTGGAATTGCGGGAGCCGATGACTTCGCGGCGCATCGCACGGCGCACATCAGCGGAATCGAAACGCCCGACGCCTGGACGATAAGCTTTCACCTGAGCGCGCCCGATCCGATTTTCCCGCACAAGCTCGCGATGCCATTTGCGGCGGCGGTTCCGCGAGAAGTTGCCGCGCGATGGGGCGACGATTTCTCGCATCACGCGGTCGGCAGCGGCGCCTTCATGCTGCGCGAATGGACCGGTGGCCAGCGAATCGTCATCGTGCGCAACCCCTACTACTTCGCCAAGGGACTTCCGCAGCTTGACGCCGTGGTCGAATCGCTCGGAGTCGATTCCGAACTACAGTGGCTGCGCTTCGAGGCCGGCGATCTGGACCTGGTCGCGCAAATTCCGCCCGCCGAATTTCCTTACGTCATGAAAACTCCGGCGCTCGCGAAACTCGTGCTGCGTAAAACCACCGTGACCACGGAGTACCTGGGCATGAACTGCCAGATGCCGCCGTTCGACGACGTTCGCGTGCGCCGCGCAATCAGCTACGCGGTCGATCGCCACAAGCTGGTCGCGATCTTGAACGGCCGCGGCGTAGTCGCCCACGAACCGCTGCCTCCGAACATGCCCGGCTTCATCCCGGCGCTCGAAGGTTACTCGCACGATCCCGCCCGCGCCCGCGCCTTGCTCGAGGCCGCGCATCTGGGCGCCGGCTTCAGCTTCGAAATCTGGATGCGCGCTGACGCGACCGTCCTGATGCTCGGGCAATCGATTCAGCAGGACCTCGCCCAGGTTGGCGTCAGCGCGGTTTTGAAGCCGGTTGCGTGGGGACCGTTCCTCGAGGCGATTCGCCAGCCGCACACCGCGCCCGCATTTCTCTACGGATGGGAGGCCGACTTTCCCGATCCGGCCAACGTGCTCGGCACGCTGCTCTCGCGCACTCAATGGGGATCGAACAACGACAGCTTTTATTACAATCCGGAATTCGAGGATCTACTCGACCGTGCCGCTCGCGAAACCGACTTCACGAAGCGATACGCGTTCTACGATCAGGCCCAGCAAATCGCGATCGCCGACGCGCCATGGGCGTTTCTCTACTATCCCGTCATCGACGTGATTCATCAGCCGTGGGTGCACGGCTACGTGCTCAACCCTATGCGCCCGACCCGCTTCGAGCGGGTCTGGCTCTCCCCGCGCGCGAAATGAGTGCATTGCCGGGATGACGAATTTAGCCAACTTGGCCAAGTCGCGTCGATCGGTTACAGTGGAGCCATGAAGCCCGCGAAGAAGGCAAAGATCGGCGAGCTCCGAAACGGCCTGTCGCGCTACCTGGAACACGTGCGCGCCGGCGGTACAGTTGTCGTTTATGACCGCCATACTCCCGTCGCCGAGATCGTCCCAATCCTCCCGCCCAAGTCGCGCGCGGGAAAGGACGCGGAACGCATCGCGCGCCTCGAGGCTCGCGGCCTCATCCGTCGGGGCGCCGGAACTGGAAAATGGTTCCAAAAGCACACCGCGTTGAAGATTCCCGGAACCGCAAGCGTCCTTGAAGCACTGCTCGAAGAGCGTGAGACCGGCTGGTGAGGTACTGGGATTCTTCCGCGCTGATCGCACGATTTATCGACGAACCTCGGAGCGCGCTCGCGCGAGGTTGGCATCGCGATGACCCCGCGGTAATCGTATGGGTGATGAGCAGGGTCGAGATCGCCTCGGCGATTGCCAGATGTCGCCGCGAAAAAACTTCGCTCGCTTCTGAATTTGACCACGCGTTGCGCGACATTGTGAAAGCCTCAAAGGAGTGGCTCGCGATCACGGACGTATTCGCGGTCCGCGATCGCGCCGAGCGAATTGTGCGATCGCATCCTCTGCGCGCCGCCGACGCGCTTCAGCTTGGCGCCGCGATCGTCGCTGCCGAGGAAGAACCCGCTTCACTCGAGTTTGTTACGCTCGACCGCAGACTTGCCGACGCCGCCGCACGCGAGGGCTTTCAAATTCTGGGTCCGCGCTGAGTGCCGCGCCACGCTTGTCAGGCAGCGCGGCGAGGCTTGATCCGTTCGCGAATCGCCGGACCCAGTTCCCGTTCGGCAATCTTCAGGGAATACCGGGTCTGCAAATTGATCCAGAACTCAGGCGAAACTCCGAAGTAACGCGCCAGGCGTAGCGCCGTGTCGGGCGTGACCGCGCGCCGTCCATGCACAATTGCATGGATTCTGATGGTAGGAACGTCCAGTTCTCGCGCAAGCCGATTCTGGCTGAGGCCGAGCGGTTTCATAAACTCTTCGAGCAGGATTTCTCCGGGCGATATTGGCGTGAGTGTGCGCGCTTTGCGACCGTTACTCATTTTCCGTTCTCCGTTAATGGTAGTCCACGATCTCGACGTCATGGGCATCTCCATTTCTCCATCGAAAGCAGATGCACCATTGCTGGTTCACTCTGATGCTATACTGCCCCGCACGGTCGCCCTTGAGCGCCTCCAGCCGATTGCCCGGGATCGCGGCCAACTCAGCCATATTGGTTGCCGCGTTTAGCGACTCCAACTTCCTGCGCGCCATCCTTTCGACGGATTGAAAGCGCCGCACCGGTTCGTCATTGAGCAACCTGCGGGTATCACGATCTCGAAAGCTACGAATCATGCCCTGCGCCGAGGGTATTATCGCTTGAGTAATACCTTGGACGCAACACCGGGCGCGTGAAGTCTCCTACTTCGCGAGCGCCAGGAAATCGCGCGCGCGATAGAGCGCCGCGATGGTTTTCGCATCGACGATTTCTCCGCGATCGATCATCGCGAAGGTCTCCGCGAACGCGACCCGGCTGACCTTGATCACCTCGTCGTGATCGAGCGCGCCATGCCCGGCCGACAGGTCGCGCGCTAGATACAGCTCGATTCGTTCGTCGCAAAAGCTCGGAATCGTGACGATACCGCCCAAGTGATCCCACTTGGCCGCCGCCAGGCCCGCTTCTTCGCCCAGCTCGCGCCGCGCGCAGCTCAGAGCGTCCTCGCCCGCATTGCGGCATCCCGCGGGTATCTCCCAAAGCCACGCGCCGATCGCGTGGCGCCACTGACTCAGCATCGCGATGGAGCCATCGGCGTCGAGTGCGACGATCGCGGCGGCGCCCGGATGCCGGATCACCGCGAGGTCGACGATCACTCCGTTAGGCAGCGTTGCGGATTCGACGCCAAGATCGACGACCCCAAGTTTCAGAACGGAACGGCGCTTGCTATCCATTTGAGCATGATTCTGCCACGCGCAAGCGGCGCGCAAGCGCGGACTCAATTG
This sequence comes from Binataceae bacterium (SeqCode), assembly GCA_035533435.1. Classification (GTDB taxonomy): domain Bacteria; phylum Desulfobacterota; class Binatia; order Binatales; family Binataceae; genus JBARDN01. Next base: position 497 of record DATLTX010000173.1, on the reverse strand, counting down.
CGCGGATTTGCGCAAGCGGTCAATAATCCCGGAAGTATTTCCGATGCCCCGCGTGGTAATCCCAATCTTCTTCGATTACGCCTCGACGCTCTGCTACGTCGCCTGGCGAATCGTTCGCGAGCTCGAGCCCGAGCTCGGCTTCGACGCTCTGTGGAAGGGCGTGCCGATAGCGCTCCGCGATCATCGCTTCATAGCCGGCCGCGCGATCACCGACCTCGAACGCCAGAAGGTCCTGATGGTCGCCGCCGAAACCGGAATCGCGGTGGCGCCGCTCGAACGATGGATTGATTCTTCGAACGCCCTCGAAGGCTCGGAACTCGCGCGCGACGCGGGCGTGTTCACCGAGTATCACGAAGCTGTTTTTCGCGCGGTGTTCGAGAGCCGCGCCGACATCTCCGCGCCCGCGATCCTGGACGAAATCGCCGCGCGCGCCGGGTTGGATCCGATAAAGTTCCGCCAGGATCTCGAAAGCCGCCGAATGGCGCCGCGGCTCGAGC
>DATLTX010000172.1:0-16545 GCA_035533435.1 Binataceae bacterium (SeqCode) | reverse complement strand
GCCCATCAGGGCGACGGCGCTCTCGGTGGAAACTGGCTTGGCGCAGGCGGCGCAAATCGCGACCAGGGCCTTGTTCTCTTTGGCCTTCTCACTCGGCATCTGCGGACCTCAAAATCAGTCGGGAAAAACCGCGCGCGCGTTGCCGCCCAGCAGTTTGCGCCGGCGCTCGGGACTCAGCGTGGCGACGCTTTCGCGGATCAGGCGCGCGGCTTCGAGCGTCGAATCGATATGCGGATAGTCGGAGCCCCACAGCACGCGCTCTTCGCCGAGCAACTCCATCGTGGCGCCAATCGTGCGCTCTTCAGGCTCGGCAACTACCCAGATGTTGCGGCGGAAGTAGTCAGACGGCTTGAGCTTGGTCGGAAAGGTCCACCCCAGATGCTCATACTTCTCGTCCATCCGATCCATGATGTACGGAGCCCATCCGCAGCCCGCCTCGACGCATAACACCTTGAGCCGCGGAAAGCGGTCGAAGAGCCCGTCGGCGACCATCGTCATCGCCGCGGGCACCACCTGCGCGAAGCCGCCCAGCGCAAAGCCGAACACGGCGCGAAAATCACCGGGCTGATAGAACTGGCCGATGATTCCCGGCGCGCGATTGAAACGCACGATCACGTGCAGGCACACCGGAATTCCCGCCGCTTCGCATTCGCTCCAGATCGGATCGAAGTCAGGATGCGAGAAGCGCCGGCCGCCGACCGTCTCGGGCGCGAGAAAAACTCCCTTGAAGCCGAGTTTCAGGCATCGCTTGAGCTCCGCGAGCGCGGAGACCGGCTCCTGGATGGCGATATGCGCGATCGGAATTACGCGATTGCGGGCCCGCGTCGCAAAGTCGTTGAGCCAGTTGTTGTAAGCGCGCGTGTAGGCAAGCGCCAACGCGTCGTCGGCGGTATCCCACAGAATGCCGACGGTGGGAAACAGCACGCCCGCGCTGACCCCCCATTCGTCGAGCATCCGGATCCGCTCCTCGGGCAGATACGACGCCGGAGGGCATCCGTCGAGATACTTTTTCTGGCCCGGCACGAACAGCGACTGCCGCGGCAGATTCGCTCCGCCCAGCCCGGCCAGCATCCCTTTGAGCAGCGGCTGATTATCGATCATCAGGACTTCGAGTCCGTCGGCGGGATCGATCTCGATCCGGATCGCGCGGTCGCGGAAGCGCGGCTCGATATAGTTCTGCCAGAGGTCGGGCGGCTCCATCACGTGCGAGTCGCAATCGACGACAAAATCCTGCACGGTGCTCATCGTTCGTAACCTAACACACGATAGGTGAGCGAGCGAGTGGGATTCGCCTCAGGGCCCCAGCGCCTGACCGATCGTGATCCCGATCAGCAGCACAATGCCGGCGATGATCACGATCGCAATTCCTGCGCCGATTCCGTGGGCTGCCGCCTGCTGCTGATCGCTGATCGGATTCTCGACGTGCGCCGAATGAACTCCCGAGTGATAGCCGCTCTGTGAAGTGTAATAGATTCCGGTCCCGGGAATTCCAACCGTCTTGCGAATCCCGCGCGAGCCGACCGTCATGTGCGCGCCGCGCATCCCGAAGGTCAGACTCGGCCCCGATTTCGATACGTTTACCGACAGTCCGGGAAAGATTCGCATCCGCCGGTAAAACCTGAAATTGCCCATCGCCCCTTTCCCCCCTACGCCGGACTTTAGCGGCGGCTGCGAAAAAACTCCCGCAGAACCGCGGCGCATTCGGCCTCCATCACGCCGCCGTGAACTTCGAGCCGATGGTTCAGGCGGCCGTCGCGGCCGATATCGTAGATCGAGCCGAGCGCGCCCGCCTTTTCGTCGCGCGCGCCATAGACCACTTTTCCGATCCGCGCCGCGACCATCGCGCCAACGCACATCGCGCACGGCTCGAGCGTGACGTAGAGATAGACCTCGGTCAGCCGGTACGATCCGAGAACGCGCGCCGCCTCGCGGATCGCGAGAATTTCCGCATGCGCGGTCGGATCATTCAACGAAATCGGGCGGTTATGCCCCGTTGCGATAACCCGCCCGGCGACGACCGCGACCGCGCCGACCGGCACCTCGCCCGCGGCGCCGGCTGCCCGCGCCTGGTCCAGCGCAAGCGCCATCAGGGCGCGATCTTCGTCTGATCTTCGACCAGTACTATCCGGATTACTCATTCGCTCGGCTCGTTTGTGAAGCCATCAAAGCTAATACCAGATTGACATTGAACGGTTGTGCTACCAAGATCGCAGTTGGGGAATCCGTACATGAAAATGCCGATCGGAATAATTGCGTTTGCCGCGCTGGCGCTCGCCTCGAGCGCGCTCGCGGCGGTAACAGTCAAGGACAATTCCGAAGCCGCTCGGCAGGCAGTGCTGACGCATCGGCTTTTCGATCACCCCCTGACCAAGGTGGTGCAGGTCAAAGACGTTCACGTTGTCATCAGCACCGATCAAATCATGCGCTCGTGCTGCATGCCGCCGAGTCTGCTGGTCGCGGGCAACGTGGTCAACGTCGATTCTCATCCGATCAATTACGTGAAACTCATTTTCAGCTTCGAGGACAAAAACGGCAAGGTCGTTCACGCCGAGACTATCTACAACGCGCAGGCGGTCAGCATGGGCGAGGACGCCGAAGTCAGACGGATCCTGAACGAGAAGCCGCACTTCGATCCGTTGAAGCCGGGCGCTACCGATCAATTCTCGTTCGAGATTCCGATGCCGCTGCTGCCGCGCTTTACGAAGGTCGAGCTTTACCCCGACGTCGTGACCCAGTAGCGCAGCTCCGCCGCGCGATGTAATCATCGCGGGATGACGCAGATCAGCGAGACTTACCCGGTCGAACTCAAGGCGCGGCTCGGCCGAGGCGAGAGCTTGTTCATCCTCGACGTGCGCGAGCCCGCGGAAATCGCGATTGCGTCGTTTCCGGGCGCGACGCATATCGCGATGAATGACATTCCGGCGCGAATCGGCGAACTCGATCCGGAGCGCGAGATTATCGTCGTGTGCCATCACGGAATGCGCAGCGCGCAGGTCGCGATGTACCTGATGCGCAACGGCTTCAAGCGAGTCGTCAACCTGTCCGGCGGAATCAATGCGTGGTCGCTCGAGGCCGACCCCGCCGTCCCTCGCTACTGACGCTACTAAGCCGCGCCGAAAAGCGCGATAATCCGAATTGGGACGGTGAATCGGCATGACTTTCTTCGCGGCCGCAATCCAGATGGCGGCGGCTTCCGACAAGGCCGCCAACCTCGACCGCGCCGAGCGCCTGGTGCGCCTTGCGGCGGCGCGCGGCGCGAACCTGGTCGCGTTGCCCGAGATGTTCAACTGGCGTGGCAAGCGCGCCGAAGAGGCTGCCGCGGCCGAGACGATCGACGGCGAATCGATCTCAAGGATGGCGCGCCTCGCGCGCGAGTTACAGCTCCATCTCGTCGCCGGATCGATCGCGGAGCGCGTGCCTGGCCAGACGCGCAACTACAACACCTCGGTCCTGCTCGGCCCCAACGGCTCGCGCCTTGCCGTGTACCGCAAAATTCATCTGTTCGATATCGACCTGCCGGGCCGCGTCACCGCGCGCGAATCCGACGTTAAGATACCCGGCACCGAGGTCGTCGCCGCGACGACCCCGCTCGGAACCATTGGTCTTTCGATCTGCTATGACCTGCGCTTTCCGGAACTCTACCGGCGGCTGGTTTTTGCCGGCGCGCAGATTGTCACGCTGCCGAGCGCATTCACTTTTCCGACCGGCGAGGCGCACTGGGAGGCGCTGATTCGCGCGCGAGCGATCGAGAATCAGGTTTACATGATCGCGCCCGCGCAGTTCGGACCGAATCCGCACGGGTTCAGCGACTACGGAAATTCGATGATCGTCGATCCGTGGGGACGCGTCCTGGCGCGCGCCGCCGATCAGGAAGCCGTCGTGATCGCACCGATCGATCTTGAATATCAGGAACGCGTGCGGCGCGAATTGCCCGCGCTGTCGCACGCGCGGCTGCACACCGATCGGGTCTGAGGAATTTGCGCGATCAGTTCATCCCCGGAGAATTGCGATGAAGAAGATCACCCTGCTAGCAATCGCCGCGGCTCTGGCCGCTATCGCCGTATCGCCTGCCTTCGCTCACGATATGAGCGCCGATGGGATGGCCGGGATGCCGGGAATGGCGGCGGCCAACGGGATGGGCGCGCAGATGCATATGGACGAGCACATGCGCATGACCGATCCGCGCGACCCGGCGCCGCAGGATATCGAGCGTGCAAACGACCTGCTCGCGACGCTGCGCCGCGTGCTCCGGCCCTATCGCAACTATCGCGTGGCGCTTGCGCAGGGTTTCCAGATTTTCATGCCGAGCGTTCCCCAGGACGTCTATCACTTCACCAACTACGTGTGGTCCGGCGACGAATATCAGGGCCGCTTCGACCCCGCGCATCCCGGATCGCTCCTGTACGTCAAGCAGCCCGATGGGAATTACGTGCTGGTCGGCGCGATGTACAGCGCACCGCCGGACTTCACGCCGCAACAGCTCAACGAGATGGTACCGCTCGGAATCGCGCGCTGGCACGAGCATATCGATATCTGCCTGCCGGCCAGCATCACGCTCGACGACCTGCTGCGCGGCAACGTCGGCCAGGGGCAGCAAAATTTACCCGGAATGATTCCGATCGCGGCGAATCCCGAGGCGCTAAAGCTCGACGGCAAGTATGGCGTATTCGCCGATGGGCGTTTCGGATTCACCGGAAAAATCCACGACGCCGCTGCGTGCCAGGCAGCAGGTGGAAATTTCCTTCCGCTCGCTTTCGGATGGATGGTTCATGTCTATCCGTTTGCGGGCGACGACCTGAAGGTCGCCTTTGGAACCAGTATTCCCAAACCAGCCGCGCAATAGGCTCGCGCCGCCCGCAACTCGGGGCATCGGCGCGCTCACGATGCGTTGTCGCGGTGAAATCTCCCGCGACACGCCTTGACGCGGAACTCGGGGCGGGCTAAGCAGGCTTCTCACCCGCGATTGCGCGCGGCCGGAGGCGCGAACCCCAAGACTGCCCGCCGAAGACGGGGACGCACCCCGCGCGCGCACGCCAGGAAGTAATCGAGGAATTAGTTTTATGGCTGAGGGACCGCTGGCCGGTTTTCGTATTTTAGATTTGACCGCCGTAATTTCGGGACCGTTTTGCACAATGCTGCTGGGCGATCTCGGCGCAGACGTGATCAAGGTCGAGTCGCCGGAGGGCGATTCGATGCGCCGCAATATTGGGCCGAAGAAGAACGGCATGACTGCCGCATTTCTCAATTTCAATCGCAACAAGCGCAGCGTCGTTATCGATATCAAGAAAGAGCACGGCCGCGACCTCGTGCGCCGGCTTGCGGTCAAGTCCGACGCGATAGTCGAGAACAATCGCCCGGGCGTGGCCGAACGCCTGGGCATCGGCTACGCCGATATCCGCCGCGCGAATCCAAAAATCGTCTATTGCTCGATCTGCGGATTTCCGCCCAAGGGGCGCTACGCGAATTTCCCCGCCTACGATCCGGTTATCCAGGGATACTCGGGGATGGCGAATATCCAGGGCGCAAAGAGCGGGCAACCAACCGCGGTCAAGATGGCGCTGGCGGACAAAGTCAGCGGAATCACCGCCGCGCTCAGCGTCGTCGCCGCGTTGCACGCCGCGCGCGCGCGCGGAGTCGGCCAGTACGTCAAGGTGCCGATGCTCGAGGCGATGATGGCGTTCACCGCGAACGACTCGATCTACGAATACACGTTTATTCCCGAAGATGAGTTCAAGGGCACCGCGCCCAAAAGCTCGACCCTCGATCCCTTCCGGACCGCCGACGGATGGCTGACGATCGCGCCGTTCACCGACGAGCAGTTACGCCGCCTGTGCGACGCGGTCGGTCATCTCGAATGGTACGACGGGGTCGAGAACCGGATGGAGCGCGGGCGGGGAATCATGCGCGGCCTGGCCAAGCTGTTCCCGGAACAGCCTACCGGGCATTGGCTGCCGATTCTCGAGAAGGCCGACATCCCGTGCGGCCCGGTGCACAACTACGAGACGCTGCTGACCGACCCGGAGATCGTCGCGAACGAAAGCTTCCAGGTTTACGATCATCCGACGGCGGGCAAGGTCCGCACCGTCAATCCGGGCGCGCGCTTCAGCGAGACTCCGGCGCGGATGTGGCGCACGCCGCCCAAGCTCGGTGAGCATACCGAGGAAGTCCTGCGCGAATTCGGAATCGACCGCACCCAGGTCGAAGAGCTGCGCGCCGCAAAGGTAATCAATTAGCGCCGGGAGAATTTGCCGCGCCGGAATCATTCCTCGCGACCGAGCGGATAGCGCCCGGTCGGGCCGCGCAGCGGATGCGACAGCATCGCGGTCAGCGCAATCTCGCCGGCGCCGGGAAAACCGTCGATACCAATCGTCATCGCAAGGTGTCCGGCGGCCGGCACGGCGCGATATGTGCCCAGCAGGTAATCCCACCACGGCAGGTTGAAGCCGAAGTTGCTATTGGTTTCCCGCCGCACGACTGAGTGATGCACACGATGCATGTCCGGCGTCACGAGGATCCATCTGAGGAATCGGTCGGCGCGCGCCGGCAGCTTCAGGTTGCCGTGACTGAACATCGAGGTCGCATTGAGCAGCACCTCGAATGTCACGACCGCATCGGGTGCGGCGCCGAGCGCGCCCACCGCCGCGATTTTTATCAGCATCGAGATTACGATCTCGATCGGATGGAAGCGCACGCCCGTGGTGACATCGAAATCGGGATCGACATGATGCGTCCGATGCACCCGCCACAGCGCCGGGACGGCGTGGAACATCACGTGCTGAAGATAAACGACGAGATCGAGCGCAACGACCGCGAGCACGAACGCGGGCCATCGCCCAATCGCAATCTGATTGAATAGCCCGAAATGCGCGCGCCCGGCTGCGATCGCCGCGCCCACGGCTGCCGTGGGAATCAGGATTCTGACCAGGACGGTATTCAGGGCGGCAATACCAAGGTTGCCGGTCCATCGCGATGCGCGGCCGAATGCGCGCGAGCGGCGCGGCGCGGCCGCTTCCGCAATCGCCATCGCGCAGAATACGGCAGCGAATACTCCGAGCCGAATTACAGCCTCGCTCGAAAGTGTCGTCGCCGGACCGGAGTGCATCGCGCTCGGCGCCGGCTCCCCTACTTAAACATCTCGGGCTCGCGCGAGCCCAGCCAGACCAGGCCGCGATACATGTAATGGACTCCTGACAGTGCAGTGACCGCTACGGTCAGGTAAAGCAGAGCGTACCAATAGGCGGGGTAAACCGGGCCGATTCGCAGCAGCGCGCCGGTCACGCACGCGAGCTGAAGAAACGTGCTGGACTTGCCCAGATAGCTGGGACGCACCGGAATTCGCTCGCCGGTAAAGAACGACAGCATCAGGTAGCCGAAGACGATCACGATATCGCGGATGCCTACGACGATCAGCAGCCAGCCCGGAAAATCGCCTTCGATCGTCATTACCACGAACGCCGACACCAGCATCAGCTTGTCCGCGAACGGGTCGAGGAACGCGCCCAGCTCGGTGCGCGAGTCGAACCATCGCGCGACCGTGCCGTCAAGGCTGTCGGTTATCGCCGCGGCGATGAAGACATAGAGCGCAGCGGTGTAGCGATGCTTGCTCAGGAAGGAAAGAAATATTGGAATCGAGCCAAGCCGGCACAGCGTCAGGATGTTCGGCAGGTTGAGCAGATGCGCAGCCGCCGGAGCACCCGGTTTTACGACCAGACGCGGTGAAGGCTGATGCGGTTGACTTGCAGCCATCCCCCTACCCAATGGCGCGATCAAGCCTGCGCGATAGCGGCCTTGCGCAGCCGCCCCGCGACCGTTGCACTGACCAGCGCGCGCATCGCGACGGTACCGTCGCAATACTCTTCGCTTAGCACTTCCCCATCGCGGCGCGCCATGGCCACCAGGTCGCCGCGATTGGCGGCCAGCGTCACCGCGACTTCCTGACGGGTGCCGCTGAAGTGGCGCGCGATCGCCTCACGCAGGCTGTCCAACCCTTCGCCGCGCAGCGCCGATATTGCGACGATATCGTGGTCGCCTGCGACGCGGGGAGGATTTTCCGCCAGATCGCACTTGTTCATCGCGATAACTCGCGGCGTCGCCCCGGCGCCGATCTCTTGCAGCACGCGATCAACGATTTCCATTCGCTCGCCCGCAAGCTCAGAACTCGCATCGACCACGTGCACCAGCAAGTCCGCGGTGCGCACTTCCTCGAGCGTGGCTTTGAACGCGTCGATCAAACCGTGCGGCAGGCGATGAATGAATCCAACCGTGTCGGCAACCATCACCGATAGCCGGCCCGGCAGCTTGAGCCGCCTGATGGTCGGATCGAGCGTCGAGAACGGGCGATTGGCGGCTTCGACGCCGGCGCCGGTCAGCGCGTTCATCAGGGTGGATTTTCCGGAGTTCGTATAGCCGACCAGCGCGACCGTCGGATACGGCACCTCGAGCCGGCGGCGGCGCTGGATGGTTCGGGTGCGTTCGACATCGCGCAGGCGCACGCGCAGGCGCGTCAGCTTCTCGCGCAGGCGGCGGCGGTCAACCTCGAGCTGGGTTTCACCGGGTCCGCGCGTGCCGACTCCGCCGCCGCTGCCCGCCGCGCCGGCGCTGCCGCCGCCGCCACCGCGGACCCGCGACAGATGGCTCCATTGACGCGTCAGGCGCGGCTGCAAGTAGGCGAGCTGCGCAATTTCGACCTGCAGCTTGCCCTCGAGCGTGCGTGCGCGCAGCGCGAAGATATCGAGAATCAACTGGCTTCGATCGATCACGCGAAGCTTGAGTTCGTTTTCAAGATTGCGCGCCTGCGCGGGCGAAAGCGCGTCGTCGAAGATGACAACAGTTGCGTGGCTCTGTTGCGCAATCTCGCGAACTTCCGCCGCTTTTCCCTTGCCAATAAAAGTGCGCGGATCGGGCGCCTTGAGCTTCTGACTGACCGTCGCCTCGACCTCGGCCCCGGCGCTGAGCGTTAGCGCGCGGAGCTCGGCCAGTGACTCCTCGGTCGAAATTCCCTCGGCAGCGCCGAGTTCGATTCCAACCAGTATCGCGCGGTCATGCCCTTCGGTGGAAATGTTATGCAACTGGATAAACCGCTCTCCCCGGAGCGCGGAAATGCTCCGGGCATCAGCTTATCAAAATGGACGCGATGGGGCTAAGCGAACCGCGCGCCGCGCTACTCTACCTTAGCTGCACGGCGCCGGGGGCGAGGAGCTGCTCCATCTCGATCACGAAGGCGTCGGTGGGCGAGACGCGGAAGCCGTCGCCGAGCAGCAGGATCGCTTCGCGGCCGTCTTCGAGCCCCAGATGAAGATAGGTCAGCGAGTTTCCGCGATAGCGCCCCAGGGCGGCCTTGAGCGCGTCGAGTCCGCCATTGTCGAGCTGGGTCTTGGGCGCGTGCAGCCGCACCTCGCGCACCGAATCGACCAGCGCCGCGCTCAGCGGGCGAATCTCATCGATAATTATCTGCGCGCGATCTTCGTCAACGTCGAGCTTGCCGCGAACCAGCACCGGATCGTCGCCCGCAATTAGCGCCTCGTACTTCGTGTAGGTCTCGGGCCACGCGATCGCCTCCAGGATGCCGACGCGATCCTCGAGTGAAAAAGTCGCGTAGCGCTTTCCGGACTTGTTGTTTTTGAGCTTGAGCGATTGGACCACGCCGGCAATATTGATGCGGCTGCCGTCCGGGATGTTTGGCAGATCGGCGGTCGTGACCTTGCTGACCCACGCCAGCTCGCGCGCGTATTTATCCAGCGGATGCGCTGTGATGTAGAAGCCGAGCGCCTCTTTTTCGTACTTGAGCTTTTCCTTGGGCTCCCATTCCGGAATCGACTCGCGCGGCGCGAGCGAGGGCGGCTTTGCGCCCGCGCCACCGAACAGGCCCATCTGGTTGCGCTCGGCGTCGCTGTGCGCCTTTTGCGCGAGCTTGATCGCGTCTTCGGCGGTGGCGGCAAGCGCGGCGCGCGCGGCGCCCGAGAAGTCGAACGCGCCGCATTTGATTAGCGCGTCGAGCACGCGGCGGTTGATCGTCTGCGCGCCGACACGGGTGCAGAAATCCACCGGACCCTGAAATGGTCCATTACTCTCGCGCTCGGCGATAATCGCCGCTGCGGCCTTTGCGCCGACGCCGCGAATGGCGGCCAAGCCGAATCGAATCGCACCTTCAACGACCGCGAACTTGACCCGGCTCTGGTTGATATCGGGCGGCAGAATCTTTATCCGCATCTCGCGCAGCGACGCGATATTTTTGTAGGTCTTCGCGACGTCATCCATGTCCAGCGACATCAGCGCCGCCATGAATTCGCGCGGATAATGCGCGCGCAGATACGCGGTCCGATAGGTCGTCATCGCATACGCGGCTGCGTGCGAACGGTTGAAGCCGTAGGAGGCAAAGGTCTCGATCTTCTGGAAGATCGTTTGCCCGAGATCGCGCGGAACGCCGTTTTTCATTGCGCCTTCGATAAAGCGCACCCGCTCCTTCTCCATGACGGCCTTGTTCTTCTTGCCCATCGCGGCGCGAAGAATATCGGCTTGCGGCAGCGTGTAGCCGGCCAGCGCCTGCGCCGCGCGCATCACCTGCTCCTGGTAAACGATCACGCCGTAGGTGTCGGCCAAAACCGGCTCCAGGAGCGGATGGTCGTACACCACCGGCTCGCGCTTGTGCTTGCGGTCGGTGTAGTGCTGAACCATCGTCTTGCCGTCTTCGATCGCATCGAGCGGACCCGGACGGAACAGCGATCCCGCCGCGATAATGTCCTCGAAGCAGGTCGGCTTCAGATCGGAGAGGAACCGGCGCATCCCGGAGCCCTCGAGCTGAAAGACGCCGACCGTGTCGCCGCGCGCGATCAGCCGGTAGGTTTCCGCGTCGTCAAGGCGCAGGGTGTTCAGGTCGGGAGGCGTCTGGCCGCCTTCGGCGATCAGGTCGAGAGTGTTCTTGATAACGGTAAGATTCTTGAGCGAGAGAAAATCGAATTTGATTAGCCCGATTTCTTCGACGCCCTTCATCGAGAACTGGGTTATCGCAACGCCGCCCTCGCCCGTTTCCTTATCGACGTACAGCGGCACCATCTCGGTCAGCGGGGCGTCGGCGATCACCACTCCGGCGGCGTGCTTCGAGGTATGCCGGAGCAGCCCCTCGAGCTTGAACGCGTACGTGAACAGCTCGGGATGGAGCTTGCGCTCCTCCTTGAGCCGCGGTTCCATCTCGAGCGCGTCCTTAAGCGGAAAGTCGCGGCCCTGCTTGGGCGCCGGATAAAGCTTGACGATCTTGTCGGTCTCGCCGAATGACATGCCGAGCGCGCGACCGACGTCGCGGATCGCCTGCTTGCCCTTGAGCGTGCCAAAGGTGGCGATCAGCGCGACCCGATCCGCGCCATACTTCTGGCGCACGTAGGCGACCACTTCGTCGCGCCGTTCGACGCAGAAATCGGTGTCGATATCCGGCATCGACTTGCGCCCCGGATTAAGCCATCGCTCGAAAAGCAGCTTGTGCTCGACCGGGTCGACTTCGGTAATCTCGAGCGCGTACGAGACCAGCGAACCGACCACGGAACCTCGGCCCGGGCCGACCGGAATTCCCCGCTCGCGCGACCATCCGATGAAATCCTGCACGATCAGCAGGTAGCCGGCGAATCCCATCTCGCGGATTGTGGGCAGTTCGTGATCGAGCCGCTGGTGGTATGGCGCGGGATCGAAACTATCGCCGACGCGCGCGCGGATTTCGCCAAGGCGCTTCTCCAGGCCCGCGCGGGCGCGGCTCTCCAGCTCGGCGTCGAAATCAAGCGCGGCCGCGCCGGGCTCGCCGGTGGTGTAGATCGGGAAGTGGAACTTGCCGAACTCGAACTCGAAATCGACGCGGCGCGCGATCTCCATCGTGTTGCGAAACTCTTCGGAGCCGGCGCCAAACGCTTTCGCCATCTCGTCGGGCGTCTTGACGTAGAGCTCGTCGGTATCGAAGCGCCAGCGCGATTCGTCGGTCATGGTCTTGCCGGTCTGGATGCAGAGCAGGACCTCGTGCGCCTTGGCGTCGTCGCGATGCAGGTAATGGCAGTCGTTGGTGGCGACGAGAGGAAGTCCGACTTTTTTCGCGACCTCGCGCAGTGCTTCGTTGAGCGGCGAGTGCAGGCGGTTATCCTGCAGCTCAATATAGAAGCGGTCGCCAAAGGTCTTGGCGTACCACTCGGCGGCCTCGCACGCCTTATCCAGCCGCGATTGCCTGAGCCACCTCGCGATCTCGCCCGACAGGCATCCCGACAGCACGATCAAGCCGCTGGAGCATTCGGCGAGGATTTCCTTGTCGATGCGCGGCTTGTAGTAGAGGCCGTCCTGGTACGCGGTGGTCAGCAGGCGGCAGAGGTTTTTGTAGCCCGCGCGATTCTGCGCAAGGACGATCAGATGAAAATTTCCGCCGCCGTCAAAGTCGTCGCTGCGCGGCGTTTGCGATCGATCGCTGCGCTTACCGGGCGCGAGGTACGCCTCGCATCCGATGATTGGCTTGATGCCGGCGGCGACGGCCTTTTGGTAGAACTCGACCGCGCCGAACATGTTGCCGTGGTCGGTGATCGCGAGCGCCTCCATCCCGGAGGTTTTCGCGTGTTCGATCAGCGGACCGAGCTTGTTAGCGCCGTCGAGCAGGCTGTACTGCGTATGGACGTGAAGATGGGCAAAACTCACCGCGGCACCTCCGCCCCCAACTGGCGGCGCGCAAATTGCGCACCGCCTGAACCCTCGCAATTGCGCGCCGCAATCGCATCGGCCGCGCCGCCGCTTGCGCGCGCGGAGCTACTTCTTGCCGCCGTCGCCCTTCTTTCCGCCCGCGGCGGCCGGCGCTTTTTCGGCGCCCTCTTTGGCCGCACCCTCGGCGGCAGGAGCCGCGGCGCCTTCTGCAACAGCGCCCTCGACCACCGCGCCCTCGACCGCAGCCGCGACCGGGACCGCAATCTCGGCGACGGTAGGCGGCAGCACCGAGACGACCGCGTAATCCTGATCGAAGATCGGCTTAACGTTGTCGGCGAATTTGATCGTCGAGACGTGGATCACGTCATGGATTCCGAGCGCAGCCACGTCCACCTCAATTGACTCGGGAATTTCGAGCGGCAGGCATTCGACCTCGACGGAGCGGACCAGCGGCTGAAGAATTCCGCCCTCGGCTACGCCGGCAGCCTTGCCCGTGAATTTGAGCGCGACCTGGACGCGAATCGCGCGGCTCAGATCGACTTCGTACAGATCGGCGTGCAGAATTTCGCCCGACACCGGCGCGCGCTGCACATCCTTGAAGATCACGTGGCGGCCGTCGAGTTCCGACGACCCCGACTTGAGCCGGATGATACGCGTGTGCGCGGCCGCCGCGATACGCGCCTTGAGCTCGCTTGCCGCAATCGACAGCGTGGTCGGCTTCGAGGTCGGTCCGTAGAGCACCGCGGGCACACGCCCCTGATGGCGGATCGTGTGCTTAACTCCCTTGGGCCGCACCGGCCGCGCTTCACAATTCAGTTCACCAGTTTCCATCTTAATCCTTACGAATCTTCGTGCTTATGATAGGCGACCGCGCTTCAACTGAACAGCGAGCTCACCGACTCTTCATTGTGGATTCGCCGCACGGCTTCCGCGATGAGCGGCGCGACCGACAGCATCTTGAGCTTCTGCAATTCCGCCTGCGCCTTGGCGCGCAGCGGGATCGTGTTGGTCGTGATGATTTCCTTGATAATCGATTTGGCGAGCCGGTCGCACGCCGGATCCGACAGAATCGGATGCGTTGCCACGGCGAAGACTTCGCTCGCTCCGGCGGCCGAGACGACCTTGGCCGCCTCGGTGATCGTGCCCGCGGTGTCGATCATGTCATCGACCAGCACCGCTACGGTGTCTTTGACTTCGCCGACCAGGCGCATGCCGGCGATTTCGCTGGCGCGCTGGCGGCGTTTGTCGATAATCGCAAGATTCGCGTTGAGCCGCCGCGCAAACGCGCGCGCGCGCTCGACTCCGCCCGCGTCGGGCGACACCACCGAGATATTCTGCCCGTCAAGACGCTTGCGCAGGTAATTGATCAGCACCGGCATCGCGTACAGATTATCGACCGGGATATTGAAGAAGCCCTGAATCTGTCCGGCGTGCAGATCGACCGTCAGCACGCGCATCGCGCCCGCGGTCGTGATCAAGTCGGCAACCAGCTTGGCGCTGATCGGCACGCGCGGCGCGACCTTGCGATCCTGCCGCGAGTAGCCGAAATACGGAATCACCGCGGTGACGCGCTTGGCCGAAGCGCGCCGCAGCGCATCCATCATCAGGAGCAGCTCCATCAGGTTTTCATTCGGGGGCGTGCAGATCGACTGGATAACGAAGACGTCGCCGCCGCGCACGTTCTCGCGCACCTCGACCATAACTTCGCCGTCGGGAAAGCGCCCGACGTCGGCCTGGCTGAGCCGCACCTGGAGATGCTCGGCAACCTCGCGAGCGAGCGCGGGGTTCGCGTTACCGGTGAATATCTCCAGTTCGTCCTTAGCCCGTTCCGACATCGTTACTCCCGCTCGATCTCCTGTTCGGGTCTGCCCAGTCTCGCGCTATCGCCCCGGACGCTTCGCTCCGGATGGCTGGGCGGGAAGGATTCGAACCTTCGAATGCCAGGTCCAAAGCCTGGTGCCTTACCAGCTTGGCGACCGCCCACCGAAATCGTTTCGAAGGCTCCCCAGAGATTAAATGTGTATGCCGCCAGTCTCCGAATCTAAAATCACCCGCCGCAGGGTGGGGGATCGCGATGTTATTGGCAGGGGTTTTTCCTGTCAATCCACCGCCATTGCGGCATTCCACAAGCCGGTCTGGTCACGCCCATTTTTGGGCGCGCATCAGCAGGAAATCGAAGGCGCCGCGCACTTCGGGGGGAGAGTAGCGCGGGATCACTGGATGCGCGGCGCCTTCCGGGTTGTCTGCTTCGTGCCTTAGTCTCCTGCTTGACCGTCGATGCCTAATGCCCCGCGTTCTTGAGAGCCTCTGGGGTGAAGAAGGCGTTATCGACGACGCCCATGTCGATGTACCAGCATTCGCGGTCGGGCGCGGTGGGGCCGGGCATGAAGACGACTGAGCTGTTCGAGTTGGTCAGATCGTAATCAACCAGGGCGAGCTGGAACATCCGCTTGTACGGATAGATCGCGACGCGCGCGTCGGGCACCGGCCGATCGCGATAGGTGTTGAACGTCGCCAGCGTCTTCCACAGCTTGCCCTCGCGATCGTATTGGTCAGACGCGGTGATAAACCATCCTTCTGAGTCGAGGTACAGGGTCCGCTTGGGGATGGTGAAGTTATTGCCGGGTTTGGCGTCGGCTTCGACGACGTAAATATGGCGCATCTCCCAGTTCTCGGGGCACACGGTATGGTTGTTGTCGCTGGGGCATCCGGTCTCGGGCGAGGTCTTGGCGTTGGCCACGGCAAGCATGTTCTTGTCGCCCAGATATTTATAGGTGTAGTCCTCGACCTTGGCGGCGAAGCCGAAGTAGGAATCGGGATCGATCGAAGAGGCCAGCGACGCGCCCCCGCCTCCCGAACCCATTCCGTTACCGCCGCCCCTCCCGCCGCCGCCACCGCCACCGCCGCCACCAGCCGAGAATCCGGGCAGCATCCCGATCGCGTCGGTCAGCACATCGACCGATTCGCGGCGCAGCCTGCGGTTGGAGGGATTGAAGACCCAGGTGTTGTCCTCGATCTTGGGGTCGATATGCCGGTAACGCACCATCCCGAAGCCGCGCAATTCAGACGGTTCGAGGAACGGGTAAAACCCGAAGCGGTAGCGCACGCCGCTTTGCGCGGCGTCGGGATCGGTCGGGACGGGCTTAACTTCAATTCGGCCGATATTGTTGTAAAACGAAAAGTGGCCGACGGTGAAGAAACTCAGCGCATCGCCGCCGGAGGCGTCATAGCTGGCGATTTCGGGGAAGCGCAAGTCGGCGTCGTCGCTATAGAGCGGGCGGTAGCTGAAGTTCCACATGATCTTGGTCGCCATCTCAGGATCATTGGCGTCGAGCAACGGAAACGGCAGACCGGCCACGTAGTTGTGCAAAGTCCCGTCGGGCGCGAGCGCCACCTGCGCGTGATACTTCTCGGTCGCCGAAGTGTACGGCGGCGGCCATTCGAGCTTCTCCGACGGCACGATATTCATCACCATCCCGCGCTGCACCAGCGTGTAGTTGCCGGGACTGAGCAGATTCTGGACCTTGACGGCGTTATCCTTGGTGATCACGTCGCCCGGCTTGACCTGCGCCCGCGCCGGCTGTGCCATCGCAATCGCTAGCGCGGAAATCGCGGCGATTCCCGAGAGCCTCGCAATCCTTCCCGTTCGATTCGCAAGCATTGATGTCTCCTCGGTTGCCGGGAGCCGCGACGATCCCGAAAATGAAGTCCCTATCTTACATAAGTTAGGCTGTCGGAAGAATGGTGTTTCGGCTGGGCGGACGGCGGATTGTCGGCGTGTCGGCGGACAGGCTCTCTCTTGTGGCGATCTTGGGCGGACTTGATCACGCATCGCAGGTGAGCAGCCTGGCGCCTCGGGATTCCTCGCCCAGGGCTCGGAATGAC
>DATLTX010000171.1:0-8093 GCA_035533435.1 Binataceae bacterium (SeqCode) | reverse complement strand
CGCGAGCCTGCTCGTGGTTGACCTTGCGATTGCGTTCGGCGCGCCGAGTTTTGACGAATGGTCGCACGGGTTTGCGCCGCCGGGATCGATCGTCGCGATGCTGCTCGGCTCGCGCGCGATACTGCCCTTGTGCATCGCGATAATCGCCGCGATCGCATGGATACTCGAGCAACACTCGTGGCCGCGGCGCGAACTCGACGACGCCGGCGAGCAGCCCGCGCCGTCGCTCGTGTCGTTCATCGACTCGCTGGGCTTACTCTACTCCGGGGCCGGCGATCCCGCGGCGGCGCTGCGGGCCTATCGGTCCGGATATCTGCGCCGGATGCGCCGCCAGATTTCGCCGGGCGCGGACCTCCGCGAGGAGGACGTGCTCGAGCGGCTTGCGCGCGACCGTGCGATGCCGGCGCAAACCCGGCGATGGTTAATCGACGCAGCCGCGCCCGCCAGCCAGGCCGAGCTGGTGTCGGCGGTCCGCGCGATCGAGTCCTATCGGAGAGTCGGACTATGAGCGACGAAAGCTTGAACGACGCGGGATGGGTGGCCGCGAAATTCGCGGCGCTGCGTTCGGCGATCGCCGCAGTCGTGATTGGACAGGACGAAGCAGTCCGGCTGTCGTTCGTCACGCTCCTGTGTTCCGGCCACAGTCTCTACGAAGGCGTTCCCGGAGTTGCAAAAACCCTGCTGGTGCGCGCGCTGGCCGCCAATTTGGGAATACGCTTCGGACGTATTCAATGCACGCCCGACCTGATGCCGAGCGATATTATTGGCACGCCGATTCTGCAAATTGACCGCGCCGATTTCCGTTTCCGTCCGGGTCCACTGTTCACCGACCTGCTGCTGGTTGACGAAATCAATCGCGCGCCCGCCAAGACCCAGGCTGCGCTGCTCGAGGCGATGCAGGAGCGGGCGGCGACCGTCGATGGGACCAGCTATGCGCTGGGCGAATGGTTTACCGTGCTCGCCACCCAGAATCCGATCGAGCAGGAGGGCACCTATCCTCTGCCCGAGGCGGAGCTTGATCGGTTCCTGTTCAAGATTCGGATTGACTATCCAAGCGCTGAGGAAGAGTTCCGCATTCTGGATACTCATCACGCCCGGGCTTCGCCGCTCGTCGGCGCCAGCGTTATGCTGACGCCGCCGGAGCTGAGCCGCGCGCGCGCGGTAACGGACGCGACGGCTGCGCGCGATGAGATCTTGCGCTATGCGGTCGCGCTGGTCCGCGCAACCCGCGATCACCCTGCGATAGCAGTGGGCGCTTCGCCACGCGCGGCGATGTGGATGGTGCGGGCGGCGAAGGCGATCGCAACGCTCGAGGGCCGCGCATTTGTGCTGCCCGAGGACGTGCAAGCGATCATTCGCCCTGCGCTGCGGCATCGGATCGTGCTCGAGCCCGGCGCCGAGGTCGAAGGCATCAGCCCTGACGACGCCGTCGATGAAGTAGTCCGCGGCGTCCCGGTGCCGCACTGATGGATGCGCGGGCGGAATTGGCGAGCGATCGGCCGCAGACCTCGGGTGAAACCCCGATCGCGATTCGCACGGCGCCGCTCCTGGTGAACCTGGCGGCGCTGGCCGCGCTGCTCGCGTTGGCCGCCGTGCCGTTGCCGATTCTGCTCGGCCCCGCGATCGTGAGTTTCGGCGCGCTCGCGATCCTGACGATTGCCGATTTGCGCGCGAGCCGCCGCGACCGCGCGCCCAGCCTCGTGCGCGTGCTGCCCGAGCGGATGGTCAAGGGCCGGCGCGTGTCGATCGGGTACCGAATCTCGCGGATCGGATCCGCGACGACGGTTGCAATCCTCGATGAATTGCCGGCCGATCTCGGCGGCGATTTGATTCTCGCGCCGATGCGAATCGCGGGCGGAGCGAGCGTCGAGATCTCCCGTGAAATCCTGCCGCGCCGACGCGGCATCCACACGCTCGGGCCGGTCTATCTGCTGTGGACCTCAAAGATGGGACTCTTGCGCTTTCGGATCAGGATCGCGCAGGGCGGTACGGTCGCAATCATTCCGCCAGCCGCTGATTCGCCGAAGCGCGGCGCACTCAGCCAACGCTCGCTGCGCGACGAGCTTGGAACCAGGCCGCGGCCCGCGCGCGGCGAGGGCAGCGAATTCGAATCGATGCGCGAGTACACGGCCGGCGACGATCCGCGCCACGTCGATTGGCACGCGAGCGCGCGCCGCCGCCGTCTGATCGTTCGCCAATATCAGACCGAGCGCCGCCACACCGTGATCATCGCGATCGATACCGGCCGCCTGATGGCGGCGCGGGTGGACGGCAGCTCGAAGCTCGATCACGCGCTCGATTGCGCGGTTGCGCTGGCGCGAGCGTCGAACGAATTTGGAGACCGCGTGGGCCTGGTGGCATTCGACCGCGAGCTCCGCCTGATGGTCCGCCCGAAATCGGGCCGGGCCGCCGCGGCCGCGATGATCGAGGCGACGCTGGCCCTCGACGCGGCGCCCTTCGAGCCGAACTATCGCGTGCTTGCGGAAAACCTGGCGCGCTTTCAGAAAAAGCGCGCGCTCGTGATCGTGCTGACCGATTTTGTTGAGGGCAGCGCCTCGCGCGAACTCGAGGCATACCTGTCGGTCGTCGCGCGCCGCCATCTGGTCCTGCTGGTAGCGCTTCGCGATCGAATTCTGGCCGAGGCGGACATCCGCGATCCGGAGATCACGCGCGAGCGCCTGTATCGCAAACTCGCGCTTCAGGATCTGGCGGTCGAACGCGAAGCCGCCATCGTGCGAATCGCGCGCTTTGGCGCCCAGACGCTCGACCTCGATCCGGCGCGCATCAATGCTCCCGTCCTGAACCGCTATCTGGCGGTGCGGCAGGCTGGCCTTCTCTGACCAGCCAGCCGAGATCGATTTCCGGCCGCCGCCGCTTAAGCCGCATCACGTACGCAACATATGCTGCGATCGCTCCGAGCGCGGCTCCGGCGATCGCATAGCGCGCCGCGGCAGAGAGATCCGACTGGCGCAAAAAGCTTTCGATCGTCGCGGCGAGAATCAACAGGGGAATCGCCGCCACGACCATCTGCAGCGCCGGACGCGCGGCTTCACGCAACGCGGCGGCGACCCCTTGCCGTCCGGGCGCGACGACAGCTTTCGCAATCAGCAATCCGCCTGATGCGCACAGGATCGTCGCCAGCAATTCCGGTATCGCGTGCGGCAACAGCCACGCCCAGAATTGCCATCGGGTATCCACCGGAGCAAAGACCGAGGCGAAAGCGCCCAGCGTCAGCCCGTTGTAGAAGACTAGGAGAAGCGTCGGAACTCCCGCTAGAATACCGGTCGCGAACGCCAGTATTCCGACCTCGGTATTGTGGATAAACAACCCCGCCGAAAAGACCGATTTGATCCCGAGCGTCATGCTTTGATGACTGAGGAATTGCCGGCGCACTTCACCCGAGCTGGCGAGCTGCTGAAGTTCGTCGGCGGGATACATCCAGCCCGGAATGCATACGTAGAGCGCGGCCGGGTTGTGCGCGACCAGAGCCGCCCCGACGATAGCGCCGGCGACGAGCAGCGCGGCCGCCAGCATCTGCAGTCTTGCGGTCGCGGCGAGAGTCGCCGGGAAATCGGTTGCGAAGAATCGCCCCGCCCGGCGCGGATGCGGCGGCGAAACCTGCAAGTGCGTGAACGCACGCACGCACATCGCGTTCAAATACCGGACCGCGTCCGGGTCGGCGTCGCGCGAGCGCGCAATCGCCAGACGCGCCGAGCTCAAGCGGTACAGATGCGCCAGCTCGCGGATTTCGTCGAACGACGCGTGGCGTCCCGGGCGCTCGATCGAATCAAGAATCGCCTCCATCCGGTCGCGCGTCTGCCGGTCGCGTGCGCCGCTCACGGGCGCACCTCATGAAGATAAACTCGCCAGCGAGCGACACTCCCGTTCATGGGCTGTTTTCGCCCGAGGGGGTGCGCCTCGATCTGCCGATCGCGGGGCCCGGACTCAGGATACTGGCCTACGCGATCGATTTCGGCCTGATCGTGGTCGTGCTGGGGGCGCTGCTGATCGCGATGCTGATAACGCTGCCGGGTGGGAACTGGATCGACCGCTTCTTCCATTCGTTCTTTCATCAGTTCGCGCACGCCGCGCGCCAGGCCGCGCGCAACGCCAATGCGGGCCGGCCGCAGCGTCCGGCCTTCGGGTTGATCCAGGGACTGATCGTCGCGATTTTTCTGCTCGCGCATTTCGCCGTCGAGTTCGGATATTTCATCGTTTGGGAGATGCTGGCAAACGGACGCTCGCCGGGAAAATACATTATCGGCCTGCGCGTGGTCCGGCGCGACGGCAGGCCCATCGATCTGCGCGCCTCGGTCGTGCGCAACCTGATGCGGATCGTCGATATGCTTCCGGAATATTACGTGGTCGGACTGGTAGCGATCGTGCTCTCGCCGAGCGGCGAGCGGCTGGGCGATCACGTCGCCGGCACAATCGTGATCCGGCTTGACCGTCCGCAGGCGGCGCCCGAGATCGCGCCTGGCGACAATTCCGCCGTCGCCGCGCTGACGCGCGATCAACTGGCGCGAATCGGGCCGCGCGAGCTGCAACTCATTCGCGCCACGATTCGGCGCGCCGCCGTGCTGCCCGAAGAGCGCGGCGCGGCGCTGCTTGCCGAGGTTACCGAGACGATGCGCGAGCGTCTTGAGCTCGCCGAAGTTCCCGCAAACGATCCGCTGGGATTCCTGCGCGATATCCTGGGCGCCGCCGAGCGCTACTCGCGCGGCGATTCCGTATAGCCGCGCCGCGCGGCTACCGCGCCGCGCCGCCGCTCGCGTTGATTTTGGTCAGCAACACGTGATGTCGTTTGACCTCGGCGTCGATCGCGGCAAGCTCCTGCGCGTTAATCGGATGCAGCGTGCCGCGGTAGGTGACCAGCGTATGGCCGTCGCCTTGCCAATACGCGTACCCGTCAACTTCCACCTCCAACGTCTTGTCGTCCGCCAACTTGAGCGTTGTGACTTCGACTTCGCGGCATTGCGGCGTGCACGAACTGCACAGCGAATCGAGCTGGAACCGCACGCGGCTCGGATCGAGCAGCGCCACGCTTGATTTAACCACCGGCCACGACGAGTTGCCGTACACCTCGGTGCGCAGATAGATCGTTCCGTTCATCTCTCCGAAATAGTAGCTGGTGGGCATCACCGGATCGCCAACCAGCTTTGCTTCGGAAGGTTCGACGGTTACGTGGCCACCCCACGTGCCGATGAAGTGCTGGTTCGCCGCGGGCAGCAGGAAGGTCGGCGCCGATGATGCTTCATTGCCCGTGTGCAGCACGTGCGCGCGAATCGTTGGCATCGACTCGGCCATCTGCGGCCCCGCCGAAGGTGTTCCGCGCGTGCATCCGGCAATTCCAGCGGCCGCCAGCAGCAGTATCGCCACGGGGCCCCGCGCCAAGATTCTTGTCTTCCGGTTGATCACCGCAACTCCTCGTTCGCGGATTTCCCCCGCTGCCGCGGGCCGGCGCTGAGCCCGCGGCAGGGAGGTTCCAGTCAGTGCCGTGCGCTTTGCCGGCGCCGGCGTCCCGCCCGCTCGGGCGCTGGCGCGGGAGCGCCATCCTGCTCGCCCGGCTCGGAGCTGCGGGTTTCGGTCTGGTACGCGTCGAAGAGCGCGGGCACCGCGACCGTGTTCGCGCTGCGCATCATCCGCGCGTGCGTCGAGACCTCGAGCGCACGCTGGCAATCGACGCATCGCGCCGCCATCGGAACCGCGCGCAGACGCTCGAACGAGATTTCGTCTCCGCACTCCGAACACATTCCAAACTCGTTCTGTTCAAGCCGCTCGAGCGCGCCGATCGCCGCGCTCAGGCGCGATTCCGCCAGATCGATCAGGCTGATGTGCAGATCCAGGTCTTCCTGGCTGCGCGCATTGTCGAGCTCGTCCGCCGAGAGCATCGCATCGTGCCGCGTCTCGGTGCGCGCCATTTCGTCGAGCCGCGCCAGTTCCTGATCGCGCATCGCAAGCAGCATCGTCTTGAGCGCTTCACGCCGTGACCCTCGCGATACGTTGCGGGCCGCTGCCTCGTGGCGCGTGCCGGAGCTGAACACCTTCGGTGCGGCTTTGGATTCTTTGTGCATGGTCTTCATCCTTGGACTGGGAGTCCCGGCGCTGGTACGAGCCGGGGTGAGAGTCCTATGTCTGGAAAGTGGCGTCAGGCCACGACCGGGCCGGCTTGGCGTCGCACAGACGCCTTGCAGACCGCGAAGCTACGGAAGTTTGGAAAATTAGTGGGCGGGATCCGAGGCTGCGGGTGGCAGCTTGCGGAAAAACAGCCGCGACTGCTCCCGCCATACCGACCTGACCAGTCCCGCGCGCCGTACGCCGGGCGTCCGGCTAAGCGGCGTGGAATTGAAGCCGACCTTCTCAAAGCCCATCGCGCTCGAGGTCGCGCCCGGGCCGCCCGCATTGCCGACCTCCTCGACCGTGTGGCGATAGCAGCTCGCGTGCGAGGTGGCGGCCGCGGGATGCCGCTTGAGCGTGATCGAGCCGAGCGGCCACGAGAGCTGCACGAACGTCAGCATCACAAAGCTGGATGCGACGATCAGCGGGATATTCGGGCGTCGTCTGATTCGGGCGTGGATCATGGCCGGTTCCGATCCGATTGGACGCTCAAGGGTGGAGTTTAATTCAACCCCTTGATGAAGTTTCGCGCGGCCGGCTCTCACCCGAGGCAATCCGCGACAGATCAGGCGGCCGCGCACGCCCCACGCAGCCGCGGGCGGACCAGATCGTCCACCCCGGCTGGGACTGTGTGGCCTTGGGAAAAGCCCGCGATACCGTCAGCGCGCCGCGAGCGGTCCGCGCAGCAGCCGTCCCGGCAGCGCGCCGGTGGCTTCGTTATTGCGCAGCACGACCTCGCCGTTGACGATAGTCGCCATCATCCCGGCCGCCTTCTGCTTGAGGCGCCGCGCGCCGGCGGGCAGGTCGTGATCCAGCTCCGGCATCATCGGGGCTACCGTATCCGGGTTGAACACGATCACGTCCGCCGCCCATCCCTCGCGCAACAGCCCGCGTCCGCCAAGGCCCCAGTACGAGGCCGGCACGAAGGTCAGCATCCTGATCGCTTCCTCGAGCGTCATCGCCTGCCGGTCGCGCACCCAGTAGCTCAACACATGGCTTTGCAGCGACGAATCCATGATCTGCGAGACATGCGCGCCCGAGTCTGAGAAGGTAACCACGGAACGCGGATGGCGCATCATTTCGAGCACGTCGGACTGGTTTTCGTTTGCCAGCGGCTGCAGAAAGAACTGTTTCAGATGCTTTTCGAGCGCCAGGTCGATAATCACGTCAACCGGATCCTTGCCCAGCCCGCGCGCGATCTCGGCGACCGAGCGATGCGGCGGATTCGGCTTGTCCATAACGAACATCCACTCGAAATTTGCGCGGCGCGGTTCGGCGCCGACCGCGCGGGTGCCTGACGATTCGTTGACCGCCCTGACCAGCTTTTCCCGAATCTCGGGATTGCGCAGCGCCGCTTCCTGCTCCGCGAGCGGAAGTTTGCGGATATCGCACCACACCGGCATCCGATCAAACGGCATCGCCGTCTCGAACGACAGCACGACATTGAGGGCGCGGCTATGCACCTGGATAAACATCCTGCCGCCCGCCGCCGCGGTTTCCTCGGCGGTGGTGAAATAAGGCCGCCAGAAATCGGGCGCGGTGCGGTTACTGAACATCCCGAAGGTGACCGGCACTCCGGTTTCGACCGCGAGAGATTTGAGCCGCCCGAGGTAATCGTTGACGCGCTCCGGATCGACGCCGGTATTCTCGCCGGCGATTTCGAAGATTCCTGCGTGCTCTTCACCCATGACGCCGACCAACTGCCTGACCTCGTCCCAAGTCGCGATTCGGCTCGCGACCGGATGGCCGTCGGGCGTCTGATGGTTGCGCGTGCGCGAGGTGGTGAAACCCATCGCGCCGGCGCGAATCGCGGAGCGAATCTCGCGGCGCATCGCGTCGATATCCTCGTCGTTGGCCTCGCGCGAGAACGCGCGCTCGCCCATCACGTAGGTCCGCAGCGCCGAATGTCCGATATAGGCCGCGTAGTTGATTCCCTTGGGCGTGCGCTCAACCGCGTCGAGGTATTCGGGAAAGCT
>DATLTX010000170.1:0-6529 GCA_035533435.1 Binataceae bacterium (SeqCode) | reverse complement strand
GAAAGAAATAGGGCGGATGCTTGCGCATCCGCCCTTGTCATCAAGCTGTGAAAACTAAATTACGGAGTGGTTGACGGAGCAGCCGCCGGCGGAGCGCCCGCGTCTGTACCACCAGCCGCCGCGCCCGATTCAGGCGCCGCTGCTGCCGCGTGGTGATGGTGATGATGATGCACGACGTGGTGCTTCGGTGCCGAAGACATCGTCTTCGCCGCGATCGCCTCTGCGCGATCCGCAGCCGCCTTAGCATCGCTGGCCGCCTGCTCGACGCGGCTCGCCGCAGCCTGCGCCGAAGCCGACGCCTGCTGAGCCTTCTGGCTTGCAGCCTCGGCGCGCGACGCGGCCTGGTCAGCGCGGTTCGCCGCGTTGACAGCGCGCTGCGCCGGGTCCGGCTGGTTCGAGCAACCCGCCACCAACGCAAGGGCCAATGCAGCCCCGGCCAGAGCAACCAGTTTCGAAGATTTTCTCATTAACCCTTCCATCTTTTCCTCCTGGAAAATTGCGCGGCGCCCCGAAGTTAACTGGATCAGCAACCGCGACTAGACCTTTTTTTCTCGCATAAACCGGGGCTTCTCTGCAAGCTTACACAAGGACTGGCGCTACCGCAACGACATTCCTTGGATAAGTGCTCTGAAGAACCCGGCATCCCTTTGCTCAATTATTATTGACTATTACCGTCCTGCCGTAAACCCCCTATTATGACTACGGCGGCTAAAAGTCATCGCCACCGAAATCGTCCATCCCGCCCATCCCCGGCATGCCGCCCATTCCTCCCATACCGCCCATTCCTCCCATACCGCCCATCCCGCCGGGCATCGCGGGTCCCGGCGCCGGCTTTGAAGGCGTTTCGGCGATCGCAACCTCAGTGGTGAGCATCAGCGAAGCGGCGCTGACCGCGTTCTGGAGCGCGGTGCGCACGACTTTTGCCGGATCGATCACCCCGCTTGCGACCAGGTTCTCGTACTCCTCGGTGCGCGCGTTGAATCCGTAGTCGCCCTTGCCTTCGGTGACCTTGTTGAGCACGACGCTGGGTTCATGGCCGGCGTTGAGGGCGATCTGGCGCAGGGGATCGCTCATTGCGGCTGCGACCAGTTTAGCTCCTGCCTTGCGCTCTTCGGGCAGGCGCAGCGACTCGATGGCGGATATCGCGCGGACCAGCGCCACGCCGCCGCCCGCGACTATTCCTTCCTCGACTGCGGCGCGCAACGCATGCACGGCGTCGTCAACGCGCGCCTTGCGTTCCTTGAGTTCGACCTCGGTCGCTGCTCCGACCTTGATCACGGCGACGCCGCCGGCCAGCTTGGCCAGGCGTTCCTGGAGTTTTTCCTTGTCGTAGTCAGAAGTGGTGTCTTCGATCTGACGGCGAATCTGCGCGACGCGAGCCTCGATATCGGCCTTCTTGCCCGCACCGCTGATAATCGTGGTGTTGTCCTTGTCGATAGTCACGCGGCGGCATCGTCCGAGGAGCTTCGAGTCGATATTTTCGATCTTCATGCCGAGCTCTTCGGAGATAACCGTGCCCCCGGTAAGAATCGCGATATCCTCGAGCATCTCTTTGCGCCGGTCACCAAACCCGGGCGCTTTGACGGCCGCGACCTTGAGCGTACCGCGCAGCTTGTTCACCACCAGGGTCGCGAGCGCCTCGCTCTCGACATCCTCGGCGATAATTACGATCGGGCGTCCGGTCTGAACGATACTTTCGAGCAGCGGCAGCATCTCGCGCAGGTTCGCGAGCTTCTTGTCGTGGAGCAGGATTAACGGCTCCTCGATCTCGCAGACCTGGCGCTCCGGGCTGGTTATGAAATAGGGAGAAAGATATCCGCGATCGAAGCGCATCCCTTCGGAATGATCGAGGATAGTATCGAGTCCGCGCGCCTCTTCGACCGTGATGACGCCTTCCTTGCCGACCTTGTTCATCGCGTCGGCGACTATCTTGCCGATCTCTTCGTCGCCGTTGGCGGAAACCGTCGCGACCTGGCGCATCGTGGCGTGATCCTTGACCGGGCGGGCGCTTTCGCCAATCGCCGCGACGGCCTTGGCGACGGCCGCCTCCATCCCGCGCTTGAGATCGATCGGCGCAAACCCCGCCGCGAGCAGGGCAACGCCCTCGCGCACCATCGCGCGGGCGAGCACGGTGGCGGTGGTGGTGCCGTCGCCGGCGACGTCAGAGGTCTTTTGCGCGACTTCGCGAATCAGCTTGGCGCCCATGTTCTGGAAACGATCTTCGAGTTCGATTTCCTTGACCACGGTCACGCCGTCTTTGGTTACAAGGGGCGCGCCAAAGCTGCGCTGGATCATCACATTTCGGCCCTTGGGTCCGAGTGTGACGCGGGCGGCGTCGGCTACGATGTTGGCGCCGGCGACGATTCCGGCGCGGGCGCGTTCGTGCAGCTCAACCGTTTTGGCTGGCATCAGGTTTATTCTCCATCGATCTGGTGCATCGTGCAGTAAGTTTGGAATTCTGGCCGCGAGCGACGTGCTGCCGCGCAGCACGCGCCGCCTTCAAAGTTAAGCACCACGCCGCGCATTGCAAGAGGATCTCTCTTTAAGTGCTGTGACGGGCATGCAAGGATGGGTTTTTGGAGGGTCATGGTGTTGGTAAAAAATCTGAAAATCTCCCGCCGCCGCGCGACACTGGCAATCTTTCTGTGCGCCGGCCTCGGGACCGCGACGTTTGCCCCGGCTACTGCTTCAGCCGCGCTTCCGGGCGCCTGGGTGCGGCGGCTTCACATCCGCCTGGCGCAATCTGATTCCTCATCCGGCGACCAAGCCGAAATTTCACCCGAGCAGGTCGAGAAATTCATCGCGGTTTACAAGGCGACGCAATCCAACCACAGCCTGACGGTCGAGCAGGCGGCGGCTCAGCAAGGGCTGACGGTTGCGCAATTCCGGACGCTCGAGGGGCGCATCGAACGCGACGACGCTTTGCGCGAACGCGTTCGACGGGCGCTCAGAAACAACCCCGGCGATGCGAATCCATGAATCTGAATTGCGCCGTCACGATGCGCGCGGCGCGGTGGATTCATCAACCGCGAAGTCATCAAAGGGAAGTGGCGGAAGGATTCATCCTTCCGCCACTTCTCGCTCAAACGAACTGATGCCTACTTGGTGACCGAGGTCGAGAAAGCCGCTTCGAGGCGCGATACCGCGTCATTCGCCCTGCGCACTGAGTCCTCGGCGCCAGTGGCCGCGTCCTCAGCCTTCTTCGCTGCCGCATCGGCCTGCGCCGCGGAAGCCTCTGCCGAATTGGCCGCGGCCTCAGACTGGGTCGCATCCGCTTCAGCCTTGTCACTGGCCGCGTTGATGGTCTTCATGTCCGGACCGCAGGCGCTCAAGAACGCCACGGCTGCCAGAACCCCGAGCATAGTTGCAATCTTCTTCATCCGAGAAATCCTCCTACCAGTTCCAGTCCAACCGCCAGTTCCGGTTTTATTCCGCCATCGAACGAGTTGGAAAAATCCTTAAGTCAGTCGAACGCTCCCTGAAATAGTTACAAATCGTTTTGACGAACGCAAGGCTGAATGTGACTTGCGTGCGAGAACCGTCCGATTAGCAAATCTGCCGCAAACGCGGTTGACAGACAAAACATGCTACAGTTATGGTCCCTTCGGCAAGTCTCTGTGCCCTCGAGATTGCCGCCAAACTTCACCCAAGTTGCTCGAGGTCGGGTCACCGGATGTCAACGACTATCACCAGCGAATGCATCAATTGCGGCGCCTGCGAGCCCGAATGCCCTAACACCGCGATTTACGCCGGCGGCATCGAGTGGGAGCTCAACGGTGCAATAAGCCCCGCGATTGCACAGGATATTTTCTATATCGTGCCCGCCAAATGCACCGAATGCGTGGGCTTTCACGATCACGAAGCCTGCGCCGCGGTATGCCCTGTCGATTGCTGCGTGCCGGACCCAGCCAATCCCGAAACCGAAACCGTGCTCCTCGCCCGCGCCCGCGTGCTTCATCCTGACGAGACTTTTGCCGACGACGCGCCCTCTCGCTTTCGCAAGGCCGCCGGCGACGCCGCTCCCGCGGCGCCGGCCGCGCAAGCCCCTCAAACCGCATCCGCGCCGAAACCTGCGGCAGCAGCGGCGCCCGCCGCGCCCAAAGCCGCGGCAGTATCAGCGCCGGCGCAGGCTGGCCTTAGCGAAGAGTTCAATCCAGTCGCGTGGGAAGTGCCGGTCGCATGCAAGGATTGCAACGAAACCTTCTCGATCCCATATCG
This sequence comes from Binataceae bacterium (SeqCode), assembly GCA_035533435.1. Lineage (GTDB taxonomy): Bacteria > Desulfobacterota > Binatia > Binatales > Binataceae > JBARDN01. The sequence continues at coordinate 2,311 of DATLTX010000170.1, read as the reverse complement.
GCATTTTCAGGCCGGCGTGGTTTTCTATTGCCCGAACTGCTCGGGCTCGTATGTCCCGAAATCCACGATGGCGCGCGTAGTGCGCGAGACCTTCGAGAATTTCTACGCCAACCGCCGCGCCGAGCAGGAAGCGACCGAGCGGCGCCATCAACGCGAGCGCGAGGCCTTCGCCTCAAGGCAGACCGCCGAGATGGCGGACTTCAAGAAGCGCGTCGCCGAGCTTGGACGCGAGATGAAGCCGGCAGGCAAGCTGGTGCGTCCCAAGGGCATCGCCGCGATGTTCACGTAAAGAGAAACCGCGGATTACGCTGATTCAAAACCATTCGGATCAGTTTTCTTCGACGATGTCGTAGCCCGCCTTGCGCAGATGCGCATGAATCGCGGCGATATGCTCGGGCCCGCGCGTCTCGAGTTCCAGGCTCACGTACGCGCCGCCGATCGCGATATCGCGCCGGGTGCGGTCGTGATCGATCGCGCGCACGTTCGCGCCCGTCTTGCCGATCTGCGCGAGCAGCAGGCTGAGTTCGCCCGGACGATCGTGCAGCGTGACCGCAATCCGGTACAGGCGCCCCATCTTCGACAGGCCGTGGCCGATAATCCGGTCGAGCAGGTTGATATCGATATTTCCGCCGCTCACCACGACGACAATCTTTTTACCCTTTAGCTCCGCGCCGAGTTTCAGCGCGCCCGCCAGAGCCGCCGCACCGGCGCCCTCGGCCAGCAGCTTCATCCGCTCGAGCATCAGCAGCACCGCGGCGCCGATCTCGAAATCGTCCACCGTCACCGCCCGCCGCACCCGTCCGCGAATCAGGCTGTAGGGAATCTCGCCGATTCGTCCGGTGGCGAGGCCGTCGGCTATCGTATCGACCGGGCGGCCGATCGAGGCGGCCTTGTCCGCGGCAAGGCTGGCGCTGAGTTGCGCGGAGCCCGCGGCTTCGACGCCGATCACTTCGGTCGCCGGCGACAGCGCCTCGAACGCGACCGCGATTCCCGCGATCAGTCCGCCGCCGCCGACCGGGACCAGCACCGCGTCCGCGCCGCGCGAGTTCTTCAATTCGGCGGCGATTTCGAGCCCGACCGTTCCCTGGCCCGCGACCACGTGCGCGTCGTCATAAGCATCGACGAACACCGCGCCCAACTCGCCGCAGATTCGCCCGGCTGCAACGCGCGCGGCCTGGTAGTCGATACCCTCGAGGATCACCGCCTGCGCATAATTTCGCGTCGCCGCGACTTTCGCGATCGCCGCCGTCTCGGGCATCACGATCGTCGCGTTGACGCCCGCGCGAGTCGCCGCATAGGCGAGCGCCTGTCCATGATTCCCGGCCGACGCCGCAATCACGCCGCGCGTTTTTTCCCCGGCCGACAGCGCCGCAATCCTGTTATACGCGCCGCGAATTTTGAACGATCCGGTCTTCTGAAGATTCTCGGGCTTGATGAGCACGTCGCCGCCGATCATCCGGCTGAGCGTCTCGCTCGGAATCAGCGCAGTCGGCTTGACAATCCCGGCCAGCCGGCGATGCGCGAGTTCGATATCGTCGATCGTAACCGTCATGCGCATCCGGCGGGCCGTTCAGTGAAGAGTCTTGGGAGAAGCTTTCGCGGGCGCGGTGAGTTGATAGTCGCGCGCGATTCCAAGCGCGTCACCCTCGAACTCGATCGCGACGCACTTGCCCGACGCGTAGTCGAGATCGAGCAGGAGATTTCGGATCGCGCGGCGTTTGACGTTTCGCACCAGCTCGGCAACCGCGGCGGCGTCCGCGCTGTCGATCGTCGCGATCTCGGCCGCGTCCAGATTGCTCAGGCGGACAAATTCGCGCGCGCGGGATTCAGACGTGAACGCCAGCACCGCCGCCCATGACGCGCCGGTGGTCTGGAACGCAATCAATGCGCCGGCGGCGTCGAGCAGAAAGTGCAATTCGCGGCGCGCACTCACGCGTCTTCGATCCGGACTCTGCCCGCCGCAATCGCCGCCGCCCGCTCGCGCACCAGCGCGGGGTAAGTGTAGTAATGCTCGCCGGTCAGGTGCAGGAAGGAATCGATATCGACTTCCGCCAGATCCAGCTCCGCGATTTTCGCCTCGGCCGCCGCTCGCGACGGCGCCGCGATAATCTCATCGTAGAGCGCGCGCCCCTGCTCGGACTGAAAATCCGCGCGCGGCGGCAGCGCGCCGTCGGCGAGCTTGCCCGCGTGGAAATTATCCAGGATAAAGCGCAGCGCCTTGAGTTCATGGCGCAGAATATCGATTCGCTTAAGGCTTTCGCGTGCGGGCATCGTAGGTCGAGCTTACCGCCCGCGATCCCGCCGATTCAAG
>DATLTX010000169.1:0-12292 GCA_035533435.1 Binataceae bacterium (SeqCode) | reverse complement strand
ACCGGCGTGCAGAGCTCGAGCTGAACCTCAGGAACGCAGTCGGTATCGCACTCATGACGATCAAGGGCCCCGCCTCGCTTGTAGCCGAGCAATCGTCCGCGCGCGCGATGGAGCTTTGCCAGCGACCCGGGATCAACTTTGAACAGATCTCGTTGGCATTCCGTGGAGCCTACTTCGCCCACTTGTCCCGTCCCGACGTACGCAAGGCGGGCGAAACAGCCGTCGAACTTCTCGCACTGGCCGAAGAGCACGGGAGCGCGGACCGTATTGCGGCTACGCTGAATTGGTTGGGACTCGCGAGGTTGTTGTCAGGCGAGTTCGAGCTTGCCGCCCAAGACTTAGACCGGGCATGGGCGCTTCTGGAATCCATGGCGAAGCCGGCAATAAGTCTCCCGCAGCTGCGCGCCGGGGGAATGCCCAAAACCCCGACAATCGAGCTAACAAGCCGAGTGGAGAGTCAGGCGTTCAACCGCATCTACTCGGCATGGAATCTGTGGTTCTTGGGCTACCCTGATCGCGCGCTCGACCAAATAAGTATTGCGACCGCCATCGCCCACGACTCCGGGTCGAAAGTTGTCCAAGTGGTGGTACACGATTACGCGACCAACGTCTATGAACTCCGCCGCGAGCTCGATCACACCAGAGAGAGGGCGGAAGCAACGCTGGCGCTATCGGCCGAGCTGGGCAACGTCATTCGCCGCGTCATGAGCGAGATTCTTCTCGGGTGGGCGGATGCGATGGCGGGCGATCTCGATGGCGGAATTGCCCGGATGCGACAATACATGCTGGTGTTGAAGGCTGCCGGCTCCGAGATTCGGGCGGATTACAATCTCGCGCGAATTGCCACCGCACTGGGCAGGATCGGGCGGTTCGATGAGGGTCTCCGCACGATCGGCGAGTCATTCCCGTTCATCGAGAGAAGTGGCCAACGGTCGTATGAAGCGGAGGTGCATCGGCTCAAGGGCGAACTGTTGCTGGCGCAGGACGGATCGAATGCCGCGCAAGCGGAGCATTCGTTGCGCACGGCGATTGATATTTCGCGCAAGCAGCACGCGAAGTCGTGGGAACTCCGCGCGACGACGAGTCTGGCGAGGCTGCTCTTGCAGCAAGGCAAGTGCGATGAGGCGCGCGCGATGCTCGCGGAAATCTACAATTGGTTCACCGAGGGCTTCGACACCGCCGACCTGAAAGACGCCAAGGCGCTGCTCGACGAGTTGAATGCGTAGCCGGCTCGGTCCGCGATGAGCCGAGTTCCTGCGCGCTTCGGCCAACGTCCTCGATTCAGACTCGTGATAGCGAAGCCCCTTTTTCCCGCATCCTGCTAGGCGTGCGGCGCGGTGCCCGCCGGGTATTTTATCAGCTTGCGGTCGTCGTCATCGGCGACGATCGGATGACGCAGACATTCGCCCGCGAGCCATCGATGAGTCACGTCGTCACTGAGCGCGACGCCGTGCGCGTCCACCGCCCAGGTGCGGCGATTGATCGTATTGTGATTGAAGGTCTTACCGCATCCGCGGCAGGTAAACCCGAGCCGCGAGCCGCCGCCGGCAATGATCGATTCGAGGGTCCGCACTTTCCATTCGTGGGTCCGCCACGCTGAGATCGGTTCCGACTGCATAATGCCTCCACGGCAACGGTTGCAAAGTTTCTTGAGCCCGCGCTGGCGCGTCCGCGCTCGATAACGCCGCCATGCGCTGGTTCGGGCTATCGTCGGGCGTGCGGCGCGGCGGCATTCAGCGGCGCTTGCGGGCGCTCTTGGCGGCGGGTTCGTCCTTGGGGCGGTACTGGTCGACTTGCAGTTTGCGGCCCGAAAGCTCGGTGTCGTGGAAAAAATGCGCCGCGTTGATCGCGTCGTCCACTTCGATCATCTCAACGAAGCCAAAGCCGCGCGACACGCCTGAGAGCTTGTCGGTGATGACCAGCGCTCCGCCAACCTTTCCAACCCGCGAGAACAATGTAGTCAAATCGTCGCGCGTAACCGATTCGGCCAGATTACCGACATAAACTCTGGGCACTTTGTAACCTCCGTCGATTAACCTGAAGCGCGCGGACCCATGACGCGGCATAAGGAATATCCGCAATCCGCATCCGCTTTCCCGGAAATGACTGGGCGGGCATCGCGGGCCCGCCCAGTTGTTTTATGGATCTTACCAGCGGTTTCCGCCGCCGCCTCCGCGGCGCTCTCCGCCACCGCCGCCGCCACCACCGCCACCGCGACGGTTTCCACCGCCGCCGCCACCACCGCCGCCAAAGCTCGATTCACGCGGCTTGGCTTCGTTGACGCGGATGTTGCGGCCCTTGAGCTCGGTCTCGTTCAAAAGCTGGATCGCCTTTGCTGCTTCCTCCGGCGTCGACATCTCGACGAAACCGAATCCCTTTGACTGGCCTGAGAACTTATCCGTTATGACCGCGGCACTCTGGACCGCACCGGCCTGCGCGAACAGCTCTTCCAGGTCGTGGCTGGTAACCGAGTAGGCAAGATTGCCTACGTACAATTTGCTGGGCATTAAGTGCCCCTCCATCAGTAATTGCCGGGAAGCTATCGAACAGAGACCCCGGGACCATCCCGGGTCTGAGTACAGGAAGGCATCCGAGCGTTATATGCGCATTATAGGGCCTTTCGCGCCCTGAGGATAGAGGCTTCTCGACACGCCAATCATCGCGCGATCGTGGCGCCATCCTGAACCCGACCCCGCTTCTGGCACTCTCGCGCGGGCGGCTGCCGCGCACGGAAATGTTACACGTGAAACACGTAAACTGCCGGGTTGGCGGTCAGTCGCCCGCTGCTGACAGGTATCCGCCTTCTCGAATTGGGTTGACGAATGAATCGGCGCGGCCTTTAATGCGCATCATGGCTGGAATTGTCTCATACGGCTCCTATATCCCCTATCGGCGGCTCAAACGCGCCGCTATCTCCGCGATGCTTGGAGTTGCCGCCTCGAAGGGCGAGCGCTCGGTCGCGAGCTTCGACGAAGACTCGGCCTCGATGGCGGTCGAGGCGGTCCGCGACGCGCTCAAGGCTGCGCCCGCAGCCCCAATCGGCGCGCTGCTGTTCGCGACCACCACGCCGCCCTATGGGGAAAAACTCAACGCCGCGATCGTCGCCGCTGCAACCCGGATGCCGCCCAATATCCGCGCCGTCGATCTGACCGGCTCGGTGCGCGCCGGAATCTCCGCGATACTGCAGGGCGCCGACGCCGCGGCCGGCTCGAAGTCGAACGCGATCGTTGCGATCGGCGATGCCCGCCTGGGCGCGCCCGAAGGCAAGGCCGAGCAGCAAAACGGCGACGGCGCAGTCGCCTTCGTCCTCGGTACTGAGCACGTTATCGTGGAAATCGAAGCGACCGCCTCGCTCACGCGCGAGTTCATGGACACCTGGCGGGCGCCGGGCGAGCGCTTTGGTCATTCGTGGGAAGAACGCTTCACGCTGACGCAGGCGTACTCGCCGCTGCTCGGCAAGGCAATCCAGGACGTTCTGGGGAAAGCGAAAGTTGCGCCCGGCGATCTCGCCCGCGTCATCCTCGATGCGCCTAATCCACGCGCCGCCGACGAGATTATCCGCGGCATGAAACTCGACCCGAAGACGCTGGGCGACAACTACGCGCTCACCGTCGGCCAGACCGGCGCCGCACATCCGGGGTTGATGCTGGCGGGAGTGCTGCCGTCGCTTAAGCCCGGCGATCGGGTGCTGCTCGCCTCAGTGGCCGACGGCGCGGACGCGATCCTTTTGCGCGCAACCCCGGCGATCGCGAGCTTTAAGCCGGTGCGTTCGGTCGGCATGCAAATCGAATCCAAAGGCGACGTGACCTACGGCAGCTATCTCAAATGGCGCGAGATTCTGCCCACCGAGCCTCCGCGCCGTCCCGACCCCGAGCGTCCCGCGGGGCCGCCGATGCTCCGCTCACAGCAGTGGAAGTTCGGTTTCGTCGGCTCCAAATGCACCGCGTGCGGAACTCCGCAGCTTCCGCCGCAGCGGGTATGCTTCAAGTGCCGCGCCTTCGACAAGATGGAACCGTACGCGTTCGCCGACCGGACCGCGCGGATCGCGACCTACGCGATCGACCGGCTGGCATACTCGCTCAATCCCCCGACGGTCAATGTTGTGATAGACTTCGAGGGTGGTGGACGCTTCCTGTGCGAGATGACCGATTGCGAGCCCGACAAAGTCGCGATCGGTGACGAAGTGGAAATGACATTTCGCCGCCTCTTTACTGCCGACGGCGTTCACAACTATTTCTGGAAGGCACGGCCCAAGCGCTAGGCGCGAGGAGAACGGTTCATGGCAAGCAGAGGAATCAAGGATCGCGTCGCGATCATCGGAATGGGATGCACCAAGTTCGGAGAGCATTGGGACAAGGGTCCCGACGATTTGCTCTGCGAAGCCGCCTACGAGGCCTACGCGTCGGCGGGCGTGAACCCCGACGACATTGACGCCTACTGGCTCGGCACGATGGGCTCGGGAATCTCGGGCCTGACGCTCTCTGAGCCGCTCAAGATTCAGTACAAGCCTGTCACCCGCGTCGAGAACATGTGCGCCACTGGTTCGGAAGCGATGCGCCAGGCGTGCTATGCCGTCGCCTCGGGCGCGTTCGATATCGTGATGGCGATCGGAGTCGAGAAGCTCAAGGATTCGGGTTACTCGGGACTCGTCGGTTCGGCGCCGCCCAACGACGGCACCGAAGGCAACATGACGGCGCCGGCTTCGTTTTCGCTGCTCGCGCCCGCGTACTTCAAAAAGTACGGACTCGACCCCGACAAGGGCAAGGATGTCCTGTCGCGCATCGCGTGGAAGAATCACAAGAACGGCGCAAAGAATCCGAAGGCGCAATTCCAAAAGGAAGTTCCGATCGACGTGATCAAGAATTCGCCCAAGATCGCGGACCCGCTCGGAATCATGGATTGCTCGGGCGTCTCCGATGGCTCGGCGGCGGCGATCATCGTTCGCGCCGAAGACGCGCACAAGTACTGCAAGAATCCGATCTACATCAAGGCGCTGTCGTTCGTCGCCGGACCCGCCGAGGGTCCGCTGTCGCCGGAATACGACTTCACGACTTTTCGCGAGGTCGTGGCGTCGGCGAAAGATGCGTACGCGCAGGCGGGAATCTCCGACGCGCGCGCGCAGATCAGCATGGCCGAAGTCCACGATTGCTTCACGCCGACCGAACTCGTGCTCTACGAGGATCTCGGATTCAGCAAGCGCGGGACAGCGTGGCAGGACGTGATGGACGGATATTTCGACTTGGACGGCAAGCTGCCCGTAAATCCGGACGGCGGGCTCAAGTCATTCGGGCATCCGATCGGCGCGTCGGGCCTGCGCATGATGTACGAGATGTGGCTCCAGTTCCGCGGCGAAGCCGGCCCCCGCCAGATCAAAGATCCCAAGCTCGGCCTGACCCACAACCTCGGCGGCGCGCCGGGCCGCTGCGTCAGTTTCGTATCAGTAGTCGGCCGCGAAGTCGGCTGATTGAGTAATCGCGTATGCAAAAAGGGCGGTCCATCCGGGCCGCCTTTTTTCAGATAAATTTCCCCAGCGGCGCGCGAGGAATCCCGGTGCGTCTCCACCGAACTGGCATCGGCCTGATCTGCCGCGAGCCGCCGCGGGCTATCCGCGATTATCCAGGCCCATGCGGCGGGCGATTATTACCTTCATGATTTCGCTGGTGCCTGCGTAGATCGTTTGCACTGCCGCGTCGGCGTAATCGGTTGCGACTGGGTATTCCATCATGAAGCCGTAGCCGCCGAAGAGCTGGAGGCAACTGCTCGTCACACGCTTCATCAACTCTGTGGTCCACCACTTCGCCATGCTGACCTCGGTGACCAGATCCTCGCCGCGCACGTGCGCCGCCATCAGACGATCGACGAACGCGCGCCCGACTTCGACCTCGGTCGCCATCTCGGCGAGCCGGAACTGGGTGTTCTGAAACGACGCGATCGCCTGTCCGAATGCGCGGCGCTCCTTGGTGTAGGCGATAGTGTCGTCAAGGCATCGCCGCGTGCTCTCGACCGCGCCGATCGCGGCGACCAGGCGCTCCTGCTGGAGTTTTTCCATCAGCATCTTGAACCCCTGCCCTTCCTTGCCGAGCAGGTTCTGGGCCGGGACGCGGCAGTCCTCGAAAAACAGCTCGCTGGTGTCCTGGCCCTTGAGCCCGAGCTTGTCGAGCTTGCGTCCGCGCACGAAGCCGGGCGCGTTGCCCTCGACCAGGATCAGGCTGATGCCGCGATGCGGAGGATTCGCGTTCGGGTCGGTCTTGGCGACGACGATCACCAGATCGGCGAGCTGCCCGTTCGAGATGAAAATCTTCGATCCGTTGATAACGTAATTGTCGCCGTCGCGCCGCGCGGTCGTTCGCACCGCGGCAAGGTCCGACCCGGTTCCCGGCTCGGTCATCGCAATCGCCAAAATCAGCTCGCCGCTGATCGCGCGGGGCAAATAGCGGCGCTTCTGTTCGGCGCTGCCGAAGGACGCAAGATAGGGCATGCAGATATCGGAATGCAGGCCCATCATCAGGCCATGCGCGCGCACCCGGGCGAGCTCCTCGATCACGATCGCGTCGTAGATGAAGTCCGCGCCCGCGCCGCCGAACTCGGCCGGGGCGTTCGCGCCCAGGTATCCCGCGGCACCGAGCTTGCGCCATGATTCGCGGTCGCTGATTCCCGCGCGATTCCATTGGGCAACTTTGGGCTCGATTTCGTGCTCGACGAAGCGGCGCACCTGCGCGCGAAACAGTTCGTGTTCTTCGGTGAAAATTTCTCTTCGCATGACCGGCTCCTGAAGAAGGCTTGGCGGGATGTTGCAAACGATCTTTTCAACACCCTGTCCGGTACTAATCCCGCGCCGGCATCGCGAAGGCAAGCGCCGCGCGCGCCGCGGGTTTCCATACCGACCGTTTAGTCTGTGGCTTTGCAATGCCCGTCAGGACGTGGTAGCAGCTTTCAAGATTGACCTTCCGGAACGCGTGCGCGTCCGGTGTGGAGGATAAAGGATGAAAGTCGGTGGCGCTGTAATTTTCCAAAACCCCCATAACACCCGCTCGGACCGCGACGTCTATCGCGACGATCTCCGAATCGGCGACCTTTATGAGCCGCTCGGATTCGATTCCATCTGGAGCGTCGAGCATCACTTCGACGACTACACGATGTGCCCCGACGTGCTCCAGTTCCTGAGCTACTACGCCGGCCGCACCAAACACATCCAGCTCGGTTCGATGGTTGTCGTGGTGCCGTGGCACGATCCAATCCGCGTGGCGGAGCAGGTTTCGGTCGTCGATCATCAATCCAACGGCCGCATGATCCTGGGACTCGGACGCGGGCTTGCGCGAATCGAGTACGACGGCTTCCGGCTCGAACTCGGCGAATCACGCGAGCGCTTCATCGAATACTCCGAGGCGATCATCGAGGCGCTCGAGCGCGGCTACATGGAGTACGACGGCAAGTTCCTGAAGCAGCCGCGGCGCGATATCCGTCCCAAACCCTTCAAATCATTCAAGGGCCGCACCTACGCGGCGGCGGTCTCGCCCGAGTCTTCGCGAATCATGGCCAAGCTCGGCATCGGGATCCTGATCATCCCGCAGAAACCATGGGAAGCCGTGGCGCAGGAGCTGGCCGAGTATCGGACCATCTACAAACAGGTCAACGGCGGAGAACCGCTCCCGACGATCGCGGCCGGATGGACCTTCTGCGACAAGAGCCGCGACCGCGCGCGCGAGATGGCGGTGAAGTACATCGGCGGTTACTGGCAGACCGCGCTGCGCCACTACGAAATGGCGAGCGATCATTTCGGCAAGGCAAAGGGCTACGAGTATTACGCGCAGATGTCGAAAACCCTGCAAGGCGGGGGCGCGGACGCGTCGGTCGAGTACTTCCTCAACCTGCAAGTGTGGGGCACGCCCGAGGATTGCTTCAACAAGATCGACACGATTCGCAAGCGCGTGAACGCCGACCACTATAGCGGCGTGTTCAGCTACGCGGGCATGCCAATCGAAGACGCCGAGAAGAGCCTGCGCCTGTTCGCGGCCGAAGTGATGCCCGAGCTCAAGAAGCTCAACGGCGTAAAGGCGGAGGCCGCGTAGTCAGCGCAATCGTTTTCTAATCGCCACAAAACCCGAAGGGCGGCGCCTCAGCGCCGCCCTTCTTTTTTCAGAATGGGAATCCCCTCTCCCTAGGGAGACCTTTGCGTAACTGGTCGGAAGCTCGAAAGGGCGAGATTCCTCGCGACACTTGCCGCTTGGCGTTTGACGCTCGTCGCGCAGCTCGCGGTTCACTCGCGCTCGGAATGACAAGAAAACCAGGGATGAATTGTCATTCCGAGCGCGTATCAGCGATTGGTCACGGGTCGTTCACAGGAGGCCGCGCGGCGAACCGTCGCGAGGAATCTCGCCTCGGGCACTTGCAAACCATCCGGATGAGTTACACAAAGGTCTCCGCGCGGAGGCGCCACTGGCACGCGTGGGTTAGGGTGCTTCGAGCCGAGCGTCTGCCACGCAGGGCCGCCCCTACTTTTGCGCGCCGGGCAGAAAATCGTCGAGCGGGACGCCGAAGCTGTTGAGCGCCCACGACACCAGGTTGTACTGGCCGATAGTAAACACCACATCCATCATCTGCTCGATGTTGTACTTCTCGTAGAGCGTCTTCCAGGTCTCGTCCGACACGACCGAATTCTCGAACAGGTCATCCGCCGCCTGGATCAGCGCGGCTTCGTGCTTGTTCCATCCGGCCTTGGGGCCTTTCTGTATCTGCTCGATCTCGGCCTCGGAAATCCCCGAGCGCTTGCCGATAATCACGTGCTGCTCCCATTCGTAGGGCGACTGATTGAGCCATCCGATCCGCAGGATCGCGAGTTCGCGGTCGCGCGCCGGCAGCGTCGATTTTGCCAGCACGTGCGCGCCGAACACCGACCAGCGCCGGGCGAGGTTCGGATGGTTCATCATGACGCGGAAGATGTTGATGACCTGGCCGTTGACCTGGTTCTTCGCCGCGGTTTCGCGATCCACGCCGGTCAGAGTGGTCAGATCGCGAAACGGAAGGCGTTGCTTGCGTGATATCATCGCTGATGCTCCATCAGATGGTTGAGGTTGCGGTCCGCTTCGCTTATAGATCGCCGCCGCCCGATGCGCCAGCCCGCACACGCCCGAACGCCGCTTAGGCCAAGCGTCACAGCGCTCGCGTCCCGCCGAAAATTAATTCCTTCGCGTTTCTCCCATTACCTCACATTTAGATGCGTGCGGGGTCTGAGCATGATATCGGATCACGCTCCAATGCGCGGCAATCATTAGACCGCCAGTGAGGGAACGAAGATGGACTATCGCAAGATGCTCGAGGACCATCGTATCCCGCTCGCAGAGTTGCTCGGAATCCGCTTCCTGTCGGCCGAGCCCGCGCGCGTGACGGCGGAGCTGCTCGTGCGCGCGGAAATCTGCACCGTGCCCGCGATCCTGCATGGCGGAGCGATCATGGCCTTTGCCGATACACTCGGCGCGTGCGCAACGATGATCAATCTGCCCAAGGGGGCGGGCACCACCACGCTCGAATCGAAGACCAACTTCCTGGCCGGCGTCCCAGCCGGAAGTAAAGTGATCGGCGAGTGCACCCCCATCCATCGCGGGAAGAGCACGATGGTCTGGCAGACGAAAATATCGCTCGAGAGCGGAAAGCTGTGCGCGATCGTCACGCAGACCCAGATGGTCCTGCAGCCGCGCGGCTGAGTTTCGCTATGAAGGAGAACCTATCGCGGCAGATCTTGCGCATCGAGCTCAGCCGCGAAATCGCGCAGCGCCTCGAACCATACGAGCTTGTCGTTGAAGCCGGGAAAACTCGCGTTGAGCCCGCTTGGATTGGGCAGCGCGAACACCCGCGAGTCCGCGATCGTCTCGGGTTTCGCTCCGGCGCCGCCGCTCGCCGACGGCCCGAAGTAGCGGCGATAGATGCTCACGCCGACGAACGCGACGATGCGCGGCTGTACCCGGTGAATCTTGCGCGTCAGCGCGCGCTCACCGCGATCGATCTCGTCGCGCTTGAGCTCGGAGGCGGCGCGAGTCGCGCGCGAGCACACGTTGGTGATCGCAAGTCCGAATTCGGCGAGCCGATAATCCTCGTCATGGGTCAGCGCAACCGGCAGCAACCCCGATGCATGCATCAGGCGCCAGAATGGATTTCCCGGGCCGGCGAAGTGATGCCCCGCCTCGGCGGAGCGCGGGCTGGGATTTATTCCGACGAGCAGAATCCGCGGACGCTCGATCAGGATATCGCGCAGGCGAGCCATCCAATACTTGTTGCCCGAATCGGGCCCGTCATCCAAGTGCGGCGCTATGGCCGCGCGGGAGGATTCGCGATATCCATAGGCGCATGAATCGCGAGGACTTTATCCTCCACAGCGAGGCTGACGGAATCGATTTCGCCTGCTACCGGTGGCCCGCGCCGGGAAAAGCGATCGGCGTGGTCCAAATCGCGCACGGGATGGGCGAACATTCGTTGCGCTACGCCGGTTTCGCGAATTTCCTCGGCAACGCCGGATTTGACGTTTATGCCAATGACCATCGCGGCCATGGCCGCACCGCGCCAAAGCCTCATCTGCTCGGCGACTTTGGCGCGGCGGGATGGGACGGTCTGGTTGGCGACATGGCGCAACTCACGCGTCACGCCCGCAAGGCTGCGCCCGGCCTGCCGCTTGTTCTGCTCGGCCACAGCATGGGCTCGTTCGCCGCACAGCAGTACATCCTCGAGCACAGCGCGCTCATCGCGAGCGTGATTCTTTCCGGATCGGCGTCACTCGATCGGCTGCTCGCCAGCAACGCGTCCCCGGAAGATTCCGAAAAGCCCGCGGACCTGACGGCGCTCAATCGCGATTTCGAGCCCGCGCGGACGACGTTCGATTGGCTGAGCCGCGATACCGCCGAAGTGGACAAATATATTGCCGATCCCTTATGCGGGTTCGGCGTAAACGCGCGGGCGCGCGCCTCGATGGCGGCGGGCGGCGCGCGGACTATCGCTCCCGCCGAGATCGGGCGAATTCGCAAGGATCTGCCGATCTACATAGTCGCAGGCGACAAGGATCCGGTGAATCATCATCTGGAATGGGTGCGGCCGCTCGGCGAGCGCTACCGCGCCGCCGGCATCAGGAGCGTTGCCGAGAAGTTCTACACCGATGGCCGGCACGAGATGCTCACCGAGACCAATCGCATTGAAGTAATGAATGATATACTTTCGTGGTTGCGCCGCGCTCTGGCCGTAAAGTAGTCAGTACCGCGCGGCGGTTGGCGCTTTACTGAAGAACAAGGATTGTGGGAGGGAACCGTGCGAATAGCAACATTGATAGTCAGAATCCTGCTTGGGCTCGTATTCACTGTCTTTGGGCTGAACGGCTTTCTGCATTTTCTGCCCAACCCGCCGATGCCCGCGCCCGCGACGCAGTTTTTCGGCGCGCTCTTCGCGACCGGCTACATGATTCCCCTGCTGTTCGCGACACAGCTGATCGGCGGCATCCTTCTGCTCACCGGAATTTTCGTTCCATTCGCATTGGCCATTCTCGCGCCGATCATCGTCAATATATTCTTCTTCCACCTGATGCTGGCGCCCGGGGGATTGCCGCTCGCGGTAGTGGTCGTCGCCATCGAACTATTTCTGGTGTGGCGCAATAGCTCGGCGTTCGAATCGCTGTTCGGATCGGCCGCGTAGCGCCGCGCATTCGCTCAGGCTTTGGCGCTCGCCGCGGCGGCGATACTCTGCGCGAGCAGCTCGAGCGCCCGGGCCGCGAATACGTACATGTTCGCGATCCGATCGGCGCTGCCGGTTTCGATCGTGAGCGAGCGCTCGACCGGCCCGGCGACAGCCACGCAGCTATGCCCCGCCGCGTCGCCGTAACGATTTCCGCTTGGTCCGCTCGCTCCTATTTCGGCGACGGCCCAGGTCGCGCCAAAGCGCTCGCGCGCGCGCCGCGCCAGGGCGGTCGAATACGGCTCCGTCACCGAGCGAAAGCCTTTGAAGTCTTCGTCGGGAATTCCAAGCGCGCGGCGTCCTTTCAACGTATAGACCACGCCGCCGCCGATAAAATACGCCGACGCGCCGGCCACGCCCAGAATCGCGGCCGAGATCAATCCTCCGGTGGTTGATTCCGCGACCGCAACACTCTCGCCCCGGCTCTTGAGCATCGCCCCGATTTTTTCCGCAATGGGTATCAGTTCGCGCATCCGATTATTCTCCGCTCGATTTGGATGACCGCTGCCGTGGCGGAGGGGGGAGGGAGTCGAACCCTCCGGCGACAATATTAGCCGCCAAGCCGGTTTTGAAGACCGGTGGG
>DATLTX010000168.1:0-3552 GCA_035533435.1 Binataceae bacterium (SeqCode) | reverse complement strand
GCGATCTCCTGCGCGCGGGCGGCCTCGGTCGCGGGCTTAAGATGCGACGGCGTGCCGTCGTACCATCCGCCCTCGAGCCGCCAGATATTGCGCACGATAAATTCAGGATCGTCATAGACCGGCTGGAGATACGGCTTGTCGGCGAGATTTGCCGGCGGCTTGACCGAATGAATCACTTCGTCGAGCGTCGCGCCGGCATTCATCATCGCGATCGCCTGATCGTAAAGGCTCTGCAGAAAATCGGCGGTGTCGTTGAGCACCCGCCTGACGCGAAGCGCGCCGAACACTGGATAGCCATGGCCGGGCAGCAGGACCTCGGCTCCGAGCTTCGCCATCGTGCGCAGCGCCTCAGCCCATTCGCGCGCATAGCGCTGCGCCTTCTGCGGATTGCCGGCGTTCGGCGCGGCCCAGATAATCAGATCGCCGGTGCATAGCACCTTGCGCTGCGGAATATACACCCAGCAATGATCGTCGGTCTCGCCGCGCGCATGATGGCATTCGAACTTGTGATCGCCCGCGACCACATTCAACTGAATATCGAAGTAAGTATCGGGATAAACATACTCGGCCGGAAATGACGACGGACGGCTGAACTGCCGGGTGTTGATGACGTTGTTGTAGCCCTGGGTCCGCTTGTAGCGGTCAAACCGCGCGGCGACGCCTTTTTGCCCGACGATTCGCGGGCGCGCCAGATTGCGGCTGCGCGCTTCCTCCAGAATCGCGGGCGTGCCGCACGCATGATCGACGTGGCCGTGCGTGTAGATCGCCGTGTTGACCCGTTCGGGCGAGAACTTGCGCAAGAGTTCCAGCGTGGCGGCCTGATTGAAGTAGGCGCCAGTGTCGATCATCACCAGCCCTTCGCTCGTCTTCACCGCGGTGACGTTCGCGAACCATCGATAGAACATCACCCCGTCGGCGACTTCCTCGTACTCGCCGGTGGGCAGCAGCGGATGAAACTGGCGTGTGGTGATCTCACCGTTAGACAGCCTCTCGGCCTGATCTTTAATTACGCCCATGGTAGTGATTGCAGCTCCTCGATAACGGCGCGGATTATCCTGCGCATCGGCGCGCGCGCGCAAGCAGCGGCGCCGCGCTCATGCTTGGCTCGCGGCCGTGCCTGTGTTAGCGAGGTTCATCCCGCGCCGCGATCGCGTCCGAGAGCCGCCCCGATGAGTTTAAGCCTGCTGGTCTATCTGTTCGTGATCTTCGCCGGATCGCTCTTTGGTGCGGTGATTCCGCTGGCCGGCACGTGGTCGCGCGGAAACCTGCTGGTCCCAGTGAGCTTTTCGGGCGGAATTCTGCTCGGCGTCGCCTTCTTTGACATGATCCCCGACGCGGCGCCGATGCTCGGAAAATGGCTCGGATGGCCGCTGCTGGCCGGCTTCCTCACCATCTTCGTCCTCGAGCGTTTCGTGCTGGTTCATCCCTACCCGGAGCATCCGGGCGCGCATGGCCATGAGCATCATATTCATCTCGGCATAATGGCGTACGCGGGGCTGTCCTTTCACAGTCTTCTGGACGGTCTTGCGATCAGCTCGACTTACGACAAGCCGCATCTCGGCGGCGTTGTGATGCTGGCCGTGCTGTTCCACAAGATTCCCGACGCGTTCGCGCTGACGAGCCTGCTGCTGCTCGACCGCTGGAAGCCGCGCTCGATCTTCTGGCTGATGGCGCTGCACGCGGCCTCGACGCCGATCGGCGCCGTGCTGACCTGGATGGTGCTGAAGCAGACCAATGCCACGGCGATCGGCGCGGCAATCGCGCTTTCGGCGGGGACGTTCCTGGCCGTTGCGACCTCGGACATACTGCCGCAATTGCGGCGCGTGAACGATCAGCGGCTATGGCCGCTGGTCGCTCTGTTTGCGGGGGTTGCGGTTAGCTGGATTGGGCGTCTGGCGGCGGGCTAGCCCTCGTCGGGTTCGTTTTTCCATTCCTCAGGATAGAGCAGCAACAAATCCTGGCCGAGCGTCCGCACCAGAAAGCGCTGGGTAGCGCCGATCGTGCGCTCGAGCGCGCGCCCGCCGATAAGCCAGTGGCCGCGCCCCTGAAGCTGTGCGAGCGTGGCGCCGAGCGACTTCGCCAGCGCCGCGGTTTGGGCAATCGGAGCAAAGATGTCCGACTCACCGGCGACGATCAGGCGCGGCGCCGCGGCGGCGGATAAGGCAATATCGCCGCGCGCGATTCCGAGTGCGAGCGGCGCACTCTCGGGCACCATCGCGCGGATAATCGCGTCGCGCTGAAACGGATCGGCATCGGCGACGAACTCGAACAGCGTCCGTCCGCGCGGAGGATCGATCGTCCCGCGCCGCCACGCGGAAAATCTTGCGGCAAAGCCGGTGACCAACGCCGACTGATAGCCCGGCGCCAGCGGCGCCAGCGCGACGGCGGCTTTGACCTCGGGACGCTCGGCCAGCTTGAGCGCCACCAGGCCGCCGGCGCCGTGGCCAACGACTATCGCGGCGCGCCCGAGCGCGTCGAGCGCCTCAGCGGCGAGCGCGAGCAGGTCCGCGAAGGAAAATTTCGCCAGCGGCGGAGTCTTGTTGGACCCGATCGCGGCGCGCAGATCGGGCGCGTAAACTTCCCATCCGATCGTTGCAAAATAGCCCAGCGCCAGGCCCAGATGGCGCGCGGTCGTGAACAGATCGGGAAGCAGGATAATCGGCCACGCGAACTTGAGCGGTTCGGGCCGCTCGACCACGCAGGAAAACCGTCCGAGTAATTCTTCCACGCGGCCTTCAGGCGGCGCGCGCCTGGCGCGCCAGCATCCGCGCGAACCGGAACGACGGAAACCCCGCCGTCAATGCCATCTGGCCGAAGCGCGCCATCTCGAGCGCCGCCCAACTCTCGCGCTGCGCGACCAGGTGCGCCGCCTGCATCATTGGATCGTGCGCCAGCGCGCGAGAGGTCTTCACGCTGGCACTGTAATAGGGCATCAGCAACCGGTCGCGGCGGGCGCTGAATTCGCTCATCGCGGCGGCGCCGATTACGCGGCCGCTGCGCGCCGAAAACCATCCGGGCGCAAGCTCGCCGACGATCTCGGCGCTCATCAGCGCGAGCGAATGTCCCTGTCCGAAAAGCGGATCGACGTGCAGGCCCGCGTCGCCGACGAGCAGCGCGCCATCGGCCACCGGCTCGCGATAGGTGTTGAGCAGCATCCCGGAAGAAAAAATTTTGCCGGACCGGCGGCCGCCCTGGACAAGCGAACCAACCGCAAACGAGCGCGCGAATTCACGTTTGAGATTGGCCTCGAGATCCGTGCGGAACGAACGCATCCCGGCCGCGTCGAAAGCGACCGCGGCGACCACGCGCCCGCTTTCGCATCGGCACAGGATCGCGCCCTGGCCGGGTCCAGCGTCGAGCTCGGTAACCAGATCGTCGCCGAAACGCGCCGCGCTGACGTCTTCGTAATACGCGTAGTAATAAGCGCGCGCGCATGGAACTTCGCTCCGCGCGAAGGCGCCGAGCCGCGCCTCGGCGATCTTTGCGACCGTGCTGCGCATCCCGTCGGCGCCGATGACGAGCGCCGCGTGAAATTCGTGGCGGCCGGTTTCG
>DATLTX010000167.1:0-5887 GCA_035533435.1 Binataceae bacterium (SeqCode) | reverse complement strand
GCAATTCCGCCTGATCCGCCAGCCCAACAAGGGACTTGGCGTTGCGCGCAACGTCGGTGCGCATGCCGCCCGCGGTGAGATTATCGCCTATACCGACTCCGATTGCGTGGTCGATTCGCACTGGCTCACCTTGATGGTGCGCGCGATGCAGGAAGGCGGCTTCGACGGATGCGGCGGTCCCAACTACGCCCCGCACGAGGACGGCCGCGTCCAGGCCTGTGTCGCCGCCTCGCCCGGCGCGCCCTGCCATGTCCTGGTCGGCGAGAACACGGCCGAGCATCTGGCGGGATGCAACATGATCTTCACCCGCGCGGCGCTCGACAAGGTCGGTGGCTTCGATCCGCAGTTCACCGCGGCCGGCGACGACGTTGACGTATGCTGGCGGATGCTCGAGCAGAGACTGCGGCTCGGCTACTGCCCGGCGGCTTTCGTGTGGCACTTCCGGCGCAACACGATCAAGGGATATTACGGCCAGCAGCGCGGCTACGGACGCGCCGAGGCGATGCTCTACCGGCGCTACCCGGAACGCTTCAATGCGCTCGGGCAGATCAAGTGGACCGGCACGATTCCGGGTTTCATCCGCACGCTTCCCGGTGGCAACGAGCCGCGGGTTTTCTGGGGCGCGCGGCGCGCCGGCCATCAGACGATTTTCGATCCCGCGCTCAAGTTTCTCGCGTTTATGCCGCAGACTTTCGAATGGGCGATCGGGTGGACGATCGCGCTCGCTCTATCGATCCTGCTTGGCTTAAGCGCGATACCCGCGCTCGCGATGCTCGCGCTGGGGCCGGTCTGGGCGCTCTACTATGCATGGCACGCGCCGCTCGAAAAGGCGCACCGGAGTTTCACCTCGCGGATGCTGATCGCGATACTGGCGTACACCGGGCCGATGCGCCGCACGATAGTGCGCTACCGTACCAGGCTCAAGATGGCGGGACGCGGAACCTCCGTGGTTCCGGCGCGCCAGCGCCCGCATCTGAATCTCTTGCGCCGCGAGTTGCGCCTCGCTTACTGGAATGAGCAACATGTCGCGCGCGACACGCTGCTCGCACGGATGATGAAGTTATTCGCGCGCGACGGGCATTTGGCGATCATCGAGCGCGGATGGACCGACTACGACCTCGAGTTGCGGTCGAGCCCGTGGACTCGCGTCGAGATCAAGACTGCCGACGAAGAGTACGAAGGCGGCAAGCTCAGGAATCACATTGTCGCGCGGGTCAGACTGAGCCGCCAAAGCCGTATCGGTCTTGGCGCGGGCCTTAGCGGAGCAGGTGCGGCCGTATTCGCGGTGCTGCCCGGTTTTTCAGTGGCGATATTGGCGATTACCGCTGCGTGCGCCGCCAGCGCCGCCGCGCTCGCGCTTTTCAATGCGGGGCGCTACGCCTATCGCGCGACAGAAGAAGCGGCGGCCGAGATAAACCTGGCTCCGCTCGGTGCTCCGACTCGCGCCGCGACCCGTGCTTTGCGGGCGGCAACGAACGCCGCGCCGATCGCCGAGCCTCGCGCGGCGCGGATCGCGATGGCGGCGTTGAATCAGACCGCCGCCGACTGAGCGGGGCGGACGCGCGCGCGGCGCGCTACACGAACTCGGCGAAGATCGAATCGGCCAGTTCCAGTCCGCGATCGGTCAGGCGAATATTCCCGTCCGCGCGTTCGAGCAGACCGCCCTCGAACAGCCGCGCGGCGCGCGCGCCAAAGATATCGTCGAAGCCGCGGCCGAAGCGCGCGCGGAAATCGGCCAGCCTAAAGCCCGCGCGCAGCCGCAAATTCAGGAACACGAACTCGCTGGCGCCGGTCGCCGCGTCGATCGTCTCCGCGCCCGCCTCCGGAAGTCCGTCCCGCAGCGTGGCTTCGATAAATTTTCCGGGCGCGCGCTCATTCCACCATCGGCGGCCGTAGTCATTTTGCCCGAGCGCGAAGCCATGCGCTCCCGCGCCGGCGCCGAGGTAGCTCTGCGCGCGCCAGTAGGTAAGATTGTGCCGCGCCTCGCTTCCCGGCCGCGCGTAATTCGAGATTTCGTACATCGGATAACCCCGGCGCGGAATTTCTTCGCGCACCAGCGAGTACATCGCGGCCTGCTCGTCGCTCAGAAGCGGCGTGATTCGTCCGCGTTTCATCTCGGCGAAAAACGCGGTGCCCTCCTCGAAGGTGAGGTTATAGGCGGAGATGTGATCGGGCTCGAGCGCCGCGGCTTCGGCAATATCGTTTTTCACGTCCGCGATTGTCTGCCCCGGCACCGCGAAAATCAGGTCGAGATTCAGCCGCGTGAAGCCCGCGCGATGCGCCAGCCGCGCTGCGATGCGGGTGTCTTCCGCGTTATGAATCCGCCCGAGAAATTTCAGCGTCCGGTCGTTGAATGACTGCGCGCCGAAGCTCAGCCGGTTGACGCCCGCCGCGCGAATTCCGGCAAGCTTGGCCGAATCGACGGTGCCCGGATTCGCCTCGAGCGTGATTTCCGCGTCGCGTTCGATTCCGAAGCGGCGGTTCGCGGCGTCGAGAATTCTGCCGATCGATTCCGGCGCGAACAGCGACGGCGTGCCGCCGCCAAAAAAAATCGTGCGCAGCATCTCGCCGTCAAACGGCGCCTGGGCGCCGCGCCGCTCGATCTCGCCGATCAGCGCGCGCGTGTAATCCTCCTCGGGCCACGCCGATGCCGCATACGAATTGAAATCGCAGTACGGACACTTGGCCTGGCAATAGGGAATATGGACGTAGAGCGAAAAGCTCATCAGAACCATCTTATGGCGTCGCGCTCCGCGTTGCATCCGGGGACATCGATCCGTTCTCATCGTAACGGCAGGGGGCCCTGCACGCCTGACTTTCTGAACACGCACGGGCCTACCAGTCCGGGCAAAGACAACGCCGCGGGCGGTAGCTATACTTCTCGGACCGTTGGCTGAAAGCATCAAATCGGAAAACGATCCGGCCGCCTCTCCGGACTTAAAACCGTCGTCGCCGAGCCGCGTCGGGGCGGGGATGGTGGCGTCGGGAATTTTGCTGAGCCGGATCGCTGGACTGGCGCGCGCGACGATCTTCGCGCATTTTCTTGGCAACTCGGCAGCGGCCGACGCCTTTCAGGCTGGCTTTCGGATTCCCAATATCCTCCAGAACCTGCTCGGCGAGGGAGTTCTGTCGGCGTCGTTCATCCCGGTTTACTCGAAGATGCTCGGCGAGGGCGACGACGAGAACGGCGATCTGCTCGCGTGGAGCGTCGGCGCGATCCTTGCCCTCGCCACCGCGATTCTGGTGGCGGCTGGAATTGCGCTGGCGCCTTATCTGATCGCCGTGATCGCTCCGGGATTTTCCGGTGACAAGCGCGAACTGACAATCGCGATCGTCCGGATCCTCTTTCCGGGAACCGGGATCCTGGTGATGTCGGCGTGGTGCCTCGGCGTACTGAACAGCCATCATCGGTTTTTCGCGTCGTATGCGGCGCCGGTGGCGTGGAACCTCGCGATTATCGCGGCACTGTTGTGGTTCGGGCCGCGGCGCACGCAAGTCGGACTTGCGATCGACATCGCGTGGGCGTCGGTTGCCGGAGCGGTGCTGCAGGTGATCGTGCAGCTTCCGCAAACGCTGGCGCTGCTGCGCCGGATCAGGCTCGATTTCGCGGCGATCGCCGAACCGCTACGCGCGGTGTTTCGGAACCTGGGTCCGGTGGTCGCCGGACGCGGCGTCGGCCAGATGAGTGCCTACATCGATAATCTGCTCGCCAGCCTGCTTCCGACCGGCGCCGTCGCGGCGCTCAATTACGGACAGATTCTTTACATGCTGCCGGTGAGCCTGTTCGGAACGTCGATCGCGGCGTCGGAGCTGCCCACGATGGCGCGCGCGTCAGGCACGGTCGAGGACATTGCCGCGACATTGCGCACGCGGCTCAATGCGGGGCTGCGGCAAATCTCTTTTCTGGTGGTCCCGTCGGCGGTTGCGTTTATCGCGCTGGGCGACGTTATCTGCGCGCTGATTTTCCAATCGGGTCATTTCAGCCACGCCGACGCAATTTACGTATGGGCGGTGATCGCGGGCTCGGGAATCGGGATGCTCGCAAACACCTCGGCCCGTCTTTATATCTTTGCATTCTATGCCGTGTGGGATACCCGCACCCCGCTGAAATTCGCGCTGGTGCGCGTCTCGCTGACGCTGGTGCTCGGCTATTTCTGCGCGCTCGTCGTGCCCGGGATGCTGGGAATCGAGACGCGATGGGGAGTCGCGGGGCTGACCGCGTCGGCCGGAGTCTCGGGATGGATCGAGTTCGCGCTGCTGCGGCGGCGGCTCAGTCAGCGGGTCGGACGGACCGGCGTTGCGCGCCGGTATCTAGCGCAACTGTGGGGGATGGCGCTCGTGGCGGCGGCGATCGCTTTTGCAATCAAGCTCGAAACCGCCGGGATTGGTCCCCGGCTGCGCGGGTTCATCGTGCTGCCCGCCTTCGGCGCGGTTTATCTGGGAACGGCGTGGGCGCTCGCGATGCCGGAGTTCGACGCGATGCTCGCGATGCTGCGGCGGCGGCTCACTTTTTTCCGAGCCGCGCGATAGTATTCGACGTGCTGCGGCCCGCGAGTATCGGCGACAGGACAACGCGGCCGCCGCGCGCCTCGACGAAAGTTTGGCCATCAACGATCTTGCCGCGCCAATCCTCGCCCTTGATCAACACGTCGGGCTTGACCGTGCGGATGATGCGCTCGGCGCGGGTTTCGTCGAAGATCACGACGTAATCGACGCATTCGAGCGCGGCCAGAATTCTGGCGCGCTCGGCTGCGGGATAGATCGGCCGCGACTTTCCCTTTAGCGCGCGCACGCTGCGGTCGCCATTGAGGCCGACCACCAGCCTGTCGGCCTGCGCGCGCGCAAAACTGAGCGCCTGCACGTGGCCCGCGTGCAGCAGGTCGAAACATCCGTTGGTGAACGCGACCGTGCGTCCGGCGCGGCGTTCGCGCTCGAGCGCGGCCGGAATTTCATCGATCGCGACGATCTTGCGCTCGTAACCCTGATGCGGCGGACGCAGCGCCTCGGCCAGATCCTCGCGCGTGATCACTTCAGTGCCGATGCGCGTGACTTCGATACTCGCGGCCAGGTTCGCGATCCGTGCCGCCGACGAATAACCGAGCCCCGCGATCGCGAACAGTCCGAACACGCTCAGCACCACGTCGCCGGCGCCCGTCACGTCATAAACATCGCGCGGCACAGTCGGAATGTAGGTGCCGGCGCCGCCGCGCTCCGAGAGGTACATCCCGTCGCGATCGAGCGTGATCAGGCATGCGTCGAGGCCGAGCTTTTGCACGAGCATCTCGGCTGCGCGGCGCCATGCGTCGCGATCGACGAGCTTCAAGCCCGTTGCCTGCTCGGTTTCATAGCGATTTGGAGTCAGCACGTTCGCGCCGCGATAGAGCGAGAAATCACCCGACAGCCGCGGATCGACGATCACCGGAATCCGGCGGCGGCGCGCGCCGTCGATAATCGCGCGCACCAGTGCGGGGGTCAGCAGCCCCTTGTTGATATCGGAGATCAGCACGCCGTCGATACGCGGAAGCTCGGCGCGGTAGCGCGCAATCAATTCGCGTTCGCGCGCGCGGGAAAGCGGCGACGGATCCTCTTCATCGACGCGCAGAAGTTGCTGCGTCCCGCGATGCGCCGCCTGCACCGAGCCCAGCATCCGCTCCTTTACGATCGTCGGGCGGTCGGGGTCGGTGATAAGCGCGCGCGTGCCGATGCCGAGTCCGCTCAGGATGTCGCGCAGAAGCGCGCCGTCGCGGTCCGCGCCGACGATGCTCAGGGCGGAGGCGACGGCGCCGAGCGCGCAGAGATTCGCCATCACGAAGCCGGCGTTGCCCGGCTTCTCCTCGCGCCGGTTGACGCGCAGGATCGGAATCGGCGCTTCCGGCGAGATGCGCGA
>DATLTX010000166.1:0-2014 GCA_035533435.1 Binataceae bacterium (SeqCode) | reverse complement strand
TGACGCGACTTGGTTTTCGCCACCGGCTTTCCGGCGCTGTCCTGTAGTTCAATTGCCGCGCCGCCGATCGGCCTCCCGAGCGCGTCCTTGATCGTGCCGGCTATTCTCTCGACGGCCTCGATCGGCGCTCCCTGCGCCGACGCCGCCGAGCCAATCGCCATCAGCACGGCGATCCATGCAGTCATTAATGCGAACCGCCTCATCTGAGTCTCCCATGCGTCGATCCTCCCGGCGCCACCAGATACGGCAAGCCGGGTCCGCGCCGCGCCATCGGGCGCGCGCGAACCAGTTCGATTACTCAGTCAAGAAAGGAGATCAGACGACGGCGGGCGGAGCCCGGCCGTACAGCGGCGATTCGAATTCGACCGGCGCGAGACCTCGCGACGTGGGCGTGCGGCCCCCAAGCGTCGCGAGCGGATGCGCGAATGCGGGCGCGGACGCGAGGCCGGAAGGTGTGTGATAATAATGCAGGCAGATCGGGCAGAGATCGGGACTGGCGGCACTCGAGGAACTTTGCGCCGCGGTCTTCGCCCCGACCGGCGGATGAAAGTGCGCGGCGCCGAGCAACTGCACGACGACCAGCAGCGCCAGCGCGAACCAGCTAACCCCGCGCACCCTCGCGCCGCGATACTTTCCGCGCGCTGCGATCAACATATTTCCGCCACTCGGTTCACGTGACTCTCGAAACGATGGCGCAATTGCGCCGACCGGCCCTACACTATGCCCTCGCGCCTGAGCGACTCAAGCCCGCAGGACCTATCGGTATGCTTCCCGGCGGTGAGCGATCCGAACAATCAGCACGACGAGAATCCGGTCGTGAATTTCATAGACAACTCTGTAGTCGCCAACGCGAATGCGCCACAGATCCTCTTGTCCGGCGAGCTTCTTCGCACCCGGGGGACGCGGGTTAGTTTCGAGCGCGTCGATTCGGGGGCGCAGCCGTAGCTGGAGGTCGTGCGAAAATTTGCGGAACTCGCGGTCCGCGTTGGCGCCGAACTCGACTGTGTACGCCATCGCGTCTTCAGTCCAGTCCGAGTTCCTTCTTTATCTGCCTCCACGGGATGGTTCCCGTGCGTTTGATTTGGCGCAGCGCCGCGCGAGCGGCCTTCAAGTCATCGCGATCCTCAGCCTCCTCGAGCAGCGCGATGTCCTCGATTGGCACGAGCGCCGCCAGAGGGCGGTTGCGCCGCGTCAGCACCACCCGGCTCTTGCCGTAAGCCACGCGGTTGATCAGTTCTGAGAAATGCTGGCGCGCCGCGACCGTCGTCATTGCGTTCGCGGTTGATTTCTTCCTGGCTGCCATCGGCCTGATTCCTCGCCTTACTGAAACTGGCTCAATTGTACATCTTAGCCATTATGTACACTAGTGTCGGGTCAGCGCCGATCAAATCAGACCACGCCCTCGCGCTTGAGCGAATCAAGCCGCTCGGCGTCGAGGCCCAGCAGCTCGCGATAAACTTCCGCGTTATGCTGCCCGAGCAGGGGCGCCGGCTTGACTTCGACCGGCGAGTCCTCGAGCCGCACCGGGCATCCCGGCATCGTGAAGTCGCCGCGTTGCGGATGCTTTATCGTCACGATCATCCCGCGCTCGCGCATGTGCGGGTCGGCCAGCAACTCGACGCTGTCGAGCACCTTGCCGCACGGCACTCCCGCCTCGCCTAAGATCTTCATCACCTCGTGCTTGGTGCGGCTTGCGGTCCATTCGCTGATGATCGCGCTCAGCGCGTCGAGATTCTTGAATCGCGAGCGCGCGTCCTTGAAGCGCTCGTCCGTGACCAGTTCCGGTCGCCCGATCGCGCCGCACATGTTTTGCCACATCTCGGGCGTGGTGCAGAAAATATAGCAGTAGTCGTTGGGACCGCCGGGCGCGCACTTGAAGATGTCGCCCGGCGCGCCGAGCCGGTTGCCGTTGCGCCCGGCCGGTTTGCCCGAGGTGTACATCCCCATGATCGCGACGCGGCAGAAATTCAGCACCGCCTCCTGCATCGCGACTTCCACTTTCTGGCCCTTGCCG
>DATLTX010000165.1:0-12747 GCA_035533435.1 Binataceae bacterium (SeqCode) | reverse complement strand
CCGTCTCTAGTTGAGCGTCTTCGAGGCCTTGTCGAAGCGGCCGGCGTGCGACTTTTCCGCCTTCGCCAGCGTCTCGAACCAGTCGGCGATTTCCGGAAATCCCTCTTCGCGCGCGGTCTTGGCCATCCCGGGGTACATGTCCGTGTACTCGTAGGTCTCGCCGTAAACCGCGCTCTTGAGGTTCAGCATCGAGTCGCCGATCGGCTGATCGGTGACCGGATCGCCTACCGTCTTGAGGTAGTCGAGATGCCCGTGCGCGTGGCCGGTCTCGCCTTCGGCGGTGTCGCGGAAGAGTCCGGCGATTTCCGGCTGCCCTTCGACATCGGCGACCTTGGCGAAATAGAGGTAACGGCGATTAGCCTGGCTTTCGCCGGCAAATGCTTCCTTCAGATGCTGATGCGTTTTGGTTCCTTTCAGACTCTTCATTGGTGCCTCCTGAGCGATAAACGCGGTTTCCTTTCCGGGTTGGTTCGTGAAGATCGGCCGCGCCGTGCGGCAGCGCGCGTGCGGCTTGGTTTGCATTGCTCGCACAGCGCAAGAATCTCGAGCGACGCGCCGAGCAGCGTGAATTCGCCCAGTCCCGAGCGTCCTTCCAGAACCTTCTCGAGTTCCGGAATCTCGATATCGCGAATGCGCCGGCATTTGACGCAGACCACATGATGATGCGGCGTCAGATTGCCGTCGTAGCGCGCGCTATCGTGCAGCATCGTGACTTTGCGCGCCTCTCCGACCTCGCACAGCGTTTCGAGCGTGCGATGCACCGTGGCGAGCGAAATATGCGGATGGAGTTGGCGCACCTCGGCGTAAATCGCGTCGGCGCGCGGATGCTCCCCGGATTCGAGCAGGGCCTGGATAATCGCAAGGCGCTGCGGCGTCACGGCGAGTCCCCCGCGGCGGCATCGCGCCGCGAACTCCTCAAGCCTGCGCGCGGCGTACCCGGCGCGGCGTCCCTCACTTACCAGCTGTAGTACCATAACCCAGGTGATAATTATTATCATCCGGTTATAGTTCCCGTCAAGCCCC
Organism: Binataceae bacterium (SeqCode); assembly: GCA_035533435.1. Classification (GTDB taxonomy): domain Bacteria; phylum Desulfobacterota; class Binatia; order Binatales; family Binataceae; genus JBARDN01. The sequence goes on along the minus strand of DATLTX010000165.1, from coordinate 11,724 downwards.
GAGTGACGCGCGGCCAGTCAATTCCCTACTATTCCCGCGAAAACCCGCCTCCCTCCGGAGATCTGTGCGTAGCTGGATGTCGGCGGACGGGCCGTCCGCCCCTACTGACCGAAAATCTGAGTCTTTCGCGACCCGCGAATTTCGCCGCGCCGGGTTCAGAGCCGCGGCAGAATCGGATCGCGGCGGCATCGCGGCTTGGTCAGCAGCATCTGCACGTCGCCGATGTAGCGTTCGCGGAATCCGCCCTCGCAGTAGCACAGGTAGTATTCCCACATCCGGATGAACTCGTCGGGGTAGCCAAGCGCCTTGACCCGGTCGAGATTCGCAAACGTGTTCAGCCGCCAATGCTTGAGTGTCTCGGCGTAGTTCGGGGTCAAATCCTCGAGATGGAACAGGCGCAGGTCGCTCGCGCGAGTGAGCGAATCGGCAATCGCGGTGACCGACGGGATGAAGCTTCCGGGAAAGATGTATTTCTTGATGAAATCGACCGAGCGCAGCGCGCTTGCGTAATGCTGGTCGGCAATCGTGATCGCCTGCAAGAGCATCATGCCATCGGGCTTGAGCAGCTCGCCGCATTTGCGAAAATAAGCGTCGATAAAATGGCCGCCTACCGCTTCGATCATCTCGATCGAAACCGCCTTGTCGTACTGGCCTTCGAGGTCGCGATAATCCTTGAGCAGCACCGTGACCCGGTCGGCAAGTCCGGCGGCGGCAATTCGCGCGACGGCGAAGTCATGCTGCTTTTGCGAGATGGTGGTGGTCGTGACGCGGCATCCGTAATTGCGCGCGGCATGGATCGCAAAGCCGCCCCATCCGGTGCCGATTTCAATCAGATGGTCGGTGGGGCGCAGTTCCAGCTTGCGGCAGATTCGATCGACCTTGGCCGCCGCCGCTTCGTCGAGCGAGGCATCGGCGCGCTCGAAAATCGCGCACGAGTACATCATGGTGCGATCGAGCACCAGCTCGAAAAATTCGTTGCCCAGGTCGTAGTGCGCCGAGATATTGCGGCGGCTGCCCGCGCGCGTGTTGCGGTTGAGGTAATGGAGCATCCGGCGCACAGGAGTGAAGGCGCGCGCAGGGCCGCCGTCAATGCCCTCGGTCACCTCGCGGTTGCGGACCATCAGGCGCATCACCGTGGTCAAATCGTCCGCGCTCCAGCATCCGCCGATATAGGATTCGCCGGCGCCGACGCTGCCGCCCAGCGCGAGATCCGCATAAAAGCGGCGGTCGTGCACGCGCACCGTCGCGCGCAACTCCGCGTCCTCGATATCCTCACCGAAAGCGATTCGCTCCGCGCGATCCTCGACTACCAGGCGGCCGTAGCGCATAGCCTCGAGCCGCGCCAGCACCTTCGTGCGGGCAAACCCCTCGAGGATGGCGGGACGGCGCGCGCGCGCCACGCGCTCACCGGCGGTGACGATCGAGCCGGGCGACGGCATTAGCGGCCTCTTACGTCCGTTCCGGATGCGCGCGCCTGCGGCGCGATCGGGTCAGCGACGGCACCATTGGCCGATTCGGCCCGCGGCGCCAAGCGCACCGGCGCCCGCCCGCGGCTCTGCCGCGCGGGGCGCACGGCGGCTACCGTCTGGTGCACCGCCGCGACACGCCGCGAGTACAGCGCGTGTTCGGGAACCGGGCGCAGATCCCAGATGATCCCCACCGCTTCGAGCGCCTTAAGCGCATAGTAGGTGATATCGATCTCCCACCAGAAAAAGCCCTGCCGGGCCGCCGCGGGATAGTGATGATGATTGTTGTGCCAGCCTTCGCCGAGCGTCAGCAGCGCCAGCGCAAAGCTGTTGCGGCTGTCGTCGCCGGTTTCATAGCGGCGGCGCCCGAACACATGCGCGAGCGAATTGATCGTAAACGTGCCGTGCAGCAACGCCACCGTCGAGATGAAGAATCCCCAGATCAGCATCTGACCGCCGCTGGTGCCAAGCTGCGGCCATAGATGCGCCAGCAGCGCGCCCAGCCCGAACATCGCAAAGCCGGTTGCGACCGGAACCAGCACGTCAAAGCGATCAAGGAAACGCAACTCCGGAAAACCGGCGAGGTCGTGTACGATTCGGAGATCGGTCCCGAAATTCGCCTCCGACGTGATCCATCCCATGTGGCTCCAGATAAAGCCCTGCTGGCGCGGCGAGTGAACGTCGCCCGGCTCGTCGGAGCGCTGATGGTGCATCCGATGATGCGACGCCCACCATAGCGGGCCGCGTTGCACGCAGGTCGAGCCCAAAAGCGCGAAGCCAAACTGCGCCGTGCGCGAGGTGCGGAAGCTGCGATGGGAAAAATAGCGATGGTAAAAGCCCGTGATCGCGAACATCCGGACCAGGTAAAATCCGGCGGCCACGCCCACCGCGACCGGACTCCATCCGACCCAGATCACCCCGAGACACATCAGATGCACCGCCGCGAACGGGATGCATCTGAGCCAGTCAACTTCCTGAGGACCATCGGCAGGCGCGGCGCCGCCCGCCGCGGTGTCGAACCATCGCGCGAACGCAATCAGGAAATTTCGTGACTCAGCTTTTGCCATGCGCAACCTCGGCGATGCCGTCCCCCAGCGCGGCAGGTGCAGCGATTCTGCACAGATTTGCGTTCGGGAAGGAATAGACGAAATGCCGCTCCTAGTCGAGCGGAGCGTCAGCCACGTCGTCAAAGCGCGAATAATCGGTGGTGATCGTGCCGTCGGCGTCGAAGGTCAGGATATCCACCATGCGCTTGCCGAACAGGATCGCGTCGGCGCCGTAATAGCATCGGGCGTGCACGGTCTGGGAGAACGATTCGTCGAGCCCGGTTATCGAAACCGTCACGCCGGCGACATCGCGCGCCAGCGACTCGGGCGTTGCGCCGAACAGCGGACTGGAGTTGTCCACGCGATGCATCGCCGTCCAGGTAAGCGCGAACAGAGAGCTGCGGTCGCGCTCCATGGCAAGGTCGTACCATCGCCGCAGGGTCTCGCCCTCGGAAGTTTTTTCAAGCCGGGTCAGTGAGACGTGGATTTGCGCCTCTACGATCCGGCTGGCGCGCAAGTTGGCCATCCTGAACATCAGGGTCCGTGCGCCATTGCGCCGAGTGACGACCGCACAGGCGCTGAAGCGCACCCGCGCCGTCGGGAGAGAGAATTTCGCGAATACCAGCCCCGTCATCAATGCGAGCCCGACCAGTCCGAACAGCGCCTCGAACGACATCAGCGCGTTCGATAAAAATGACGTCGGCGTCATCCGGCCGTAGCCGATCGTCGCCATGGTCTGCACGCTGAAAAAAAACATGTCGGCATAGGAGCCCGGCCGCGTGCCCCCGACACCGCCATCGATCCAGTAGATCAGCGCGAAGCCCAAGTTGGCGACGACATACGCGGCCATGATGAACCCGAGCAGCGCAGGCCATGAGGCGGTCAGCAGGCGAAGATAGAGATCAGTGAATATCGAGGTGGCGCCGGGCGGGCGCAGCGCGCGGTCAGCCAGCATCCTGCGGAGTCCGTTCGGCCGCCTCATGTCCGCACAATATAGCCGACGCCGCGCTCGCGCGAATCGCGCGCGCAGCCCCGATTACCGCGCGAAGGCGGCGCGCAGCGCGGCGCTCGCCTCCGCAAGGCCCTGCTTGCCCTTGTCGAGCAGGTCCGCGAAGCTCACGAACCCATGCGTCACGCCGTCGTAACGCGTAAGCGTGACTGCCACGCCCGCCTTGCGCATCGCGGCGGCGTAGGCTTCCCCCTCGTCGCGCAGCGGATCGTGGCTGGCGGTCAGGACCAGCGCGGGCGGCAGGCCCCCCAGGCTGGGCGCCAGATTCGGGCAGGCCAGAGGATTTTTCGCGTCGGCGGCGCTATCGAGATAATGGTTCCAGAACCATTCCATGTCCGCGCGCGAAAGAACGAACCCATCAGCGGCAAATTCCCGCTGCGAGGGCGTGTCGTTTGCGGCGGATATCGCTGGATAGAAGAGCAACTGGAAGCATAGCCGCGGGCCGCCGCGCTCGCGCGCCATCAGCGCGACCACGGTCGCCAGATTGCCGCCCGCGCTGTCCCCGCTTACGGCCAGGATGCTGGCGTCACCGCCGAGCGCGGCGGCATTGGCGGCGGCCCATTTGGTCGCGGCGTAGCAATCTTCGGGCGCGGCGGGAAACTTATGCTCGGGCGCAAGGCGATAATCGACCGCTGCTACAACGCATCCGGCGCCGTTGGCCAGATTGCGGCATACGATATCGTGGGTTTCGAGATTGCCGAGCACCCATCCGCCGCCATGGAAGTACATGAGGATACCCATCGGGGTGCGCGCTTCGGCGGGAGTGTAGATGCGGATCGGAATCAAGCCGTGCGGACCGGCAATCGCGCGATCCTCGACGCTGTACACCTCGGGCGGCTCCGACGGCCGCGCTTCGAGCAGCGCCATCATCTTGGCGCGCGCCTGCTCGGCCGTCTCCGAGCGCAAGAACATCGGACCGTCGGCGTTCGCCGCGTCGAGAAAGGCTTTCATCTGAGGATCGAGCGCCACAGCCATCGCGATCTCCTTGTGAACCGAGCACGCGCCATCGCGCGTGCGATTAATGCAATGAGGTTAAAGTACGCCGCGCCAGGATCGCAAGCGCCTGGTTTGCAAGCGCGGGCTCGCGCTTAAAGCGCGACGCGGCGCAGCCGCAGCGCGTTTCCGACCACCGACACCGAGCTCAGGCTCATCGCGGCGCTCGCGATAATCGGGCTCAGCAGCAATCCGAAGAATGGATACAGAACGCCGGCCGCGATCGGCACGCCGAGCACATTGTAGATGAATGCGAAGAACAGGTTCTGCCGGATATTGCGCATCGTCGCGCGCGAGAGCCGCCGCGCCTTCACGATTCCGCGCAAGTCGCCGCGCACCAGGGTCACGCCCGCGCTTTCCATCGCCACATCGGTGCCCGTGCCCATCGCGATTCCAACTTGCGCTTGCGCCAGCGCCGGCGCGTCGTTGATTCCGTCACCCGCCATCGCGACGATACGGCCCTCGGCTTGAAGACGCTTTACCTCGGCCGCCTTGCCATCGGGCAGGACATCGGCGCGGAACTCATCGACGCCCGCTTTCCCCGCGACTGCGGCCGCGGTCGTGCGATTGTCGCCGGTCAGCATCACGACCCGGATCCCCTCGGCGTGGAGCGCGCGAACCGCCTCCGCGGTGGTGGCCTTGAGCTGATCGGCAACGCCGATCGCGCCGGCCGGGCGAGCGTCGATCGCAATCAGCATTACCGTCTGTCCGTCGCGGCGAAGTTCGCCGGCGCGCGCCTCGAGCGCGGATACGTCAATCCCGAGCTCCGCGAACAGAGCGGCGTTGCCGAGTGCGACACTGCGCCCGGCGACGACACCGATGACGCCCTTTCCGGCGATCGCGCGAAAGCCGGAAGTTTCGTTCAATACAATCCCGCGCGCGGCCGCGCCGGCGGTGATCGCGGCCGCCAGAGGATGCTCGCTGCCGCGCTCGATACTCGCGGCGAGCCGCAGGATTTCGCTTTCATCGGCGCCGTCGAGCGCGATCACTTGCGCCAGACGCGGACGGCCTTCGGTCAGCGTGCCGGTCTTGTCGATCAGCAGCGTATCGACCTTTTCGAGAATCTCGAGCGCCTCCGCGTTGCGCAGCAGCACGCCTTCGTTTGCGCCGCGTCCGGTACCGACCATGATTGCCATCGGCGTCGCCAGTCCAAGCGCGCACGGGCAGGCGATAATCAGCACCGCGACCGCATTGACGATCGCGTCGCCCAGGCCAAAGCCCGCAGCGAGCCATACGATAAAGGTGACGATAGCAGCCGCGACCACGCTCGGCACGAACCACGCCGAGACACGGTCGGCCAGACGCTGAATTGGCGCGCGGCTGCGCTGCGCCGTCGCGACCATCTGGACGATCTGCGCGAGCAGCGTTTCGGCGCCGACGCGCTCGGCGCGCATCACGAAGCTGCCGGTGGCGTTCACGGTGGCGCCAATCACGTGGTCGCCCGGTTTCTTTTCGACCGGAATCGGCTCGCCGGTGATCATCGCTTCGTCGATCGAGCTGTTACCCTCGAGCACGACTCCATCGACCGGAATCTTCTCGCCCGGCCGCACCCGCAGACGATCGCCCGGATGCACTTCGTCGAGCGCCACGTCGGATTCGGATCCGTCATCCGCGATCCGCCGCGCCGTGCGCGGCGCGAGGCCGAGCAGCGCGCGAATAGCGCCGCTGGTGCGGCTGCGCGCGCGCAGTTCGAGCACCTGGCCGAGCAGGACCAGCACGACGATCGACGCGGCGGCTTCGAAATAAGCGGGAATCATTCCGTGCGCATCGCGCATCGCGGGCGGAAAAATCCCCGGAAAGACTGTCGCTATAACACTGTAGCCGTAAGCCACGCCGACGCCGCTCGCGATCAGCGTGAACATGTTCAGGTTCATCGACCGGAGCGAAGCGTAACCGCGCGCGAAGAACACCGCCCCCGCCCAGATGACGACCGGCGTCGCCAGCGCGAGCATCAGCCACGCCGCGACGGTTACCGGAACGACGGCGGCGACCCACGCCTGCGGCAGCATCCCGAGCGCGAGGATCGGCACGGTCAGCGCGAGCGCGGTCCAGAAGCGAAGCGTCATGTAGGCAAGCTCGGGGTTTTCTTCCTCGGCGGCCGCCAGCGGCGACATCGGCTCGAGCGCCATCCCGCAGATCGGGCAGGCGCCCGGCGCGTCGCGCACGATCTCGGGATGCATCGGGCAGGTGTACTGCGAGCCGGGCGGGGCGGCGGCGGCGCGGGCGGCCGATTTCTCTTCGGGCGACATCGCGGCGGCGGCGATAAACTCGGCCGGATTCGCCCTGAACAGCGCCACGCACTTGTCGTTGCAGAAGTAATAGGAGACCCCGTCGTGCACGATCACGCGGTCGGTTGCGGCGGTATCGACTTCCATCCCGCAGACCGGATCGATCGCGATCCCCCGCGGTGTTGCGCCGGGCGATCCCTGATGCCGATGCGGGCCGTGATGCGATTGATCCATCGGAAAAACCTCTGGGGGAGCTTCTGTACTCCCTTCCAGTATGATACTCTCGGGGAGTATCTGCTGGAAGAGAGAGAGCAGGAATTTACGACGATGCCAGTGACCAAACCGTTATCATCTTCGCAGGCGAAGAAAAAATCCCACCCGCGTCCCGACGCGCTCAAACGCGACCTGACGGCGCGGCTCGAGCGCGCAGAGGGCCAGTTGCGCGGCATCGTACGCATGGTCGGTGAAGACGCGTACTGTATCGACGTTTTGCAGCAGATCTCGGCCGCACGGCGCGCGCTCGATCGGCTCGCGCTGCTCCTGGTCCGCGACCATCTCGAAAGCTGCGTAAGCGACGCAATCTTGCGCCGCGACTCCCAGGCGAAAATCAAAGAGCTGGTCGAGACGCTCGACCGGTTCCTGGCCTGAACCCTCCCCGTTGAACAATTCCAAAGATATCGCGCCGGTGCGCGAGCCACGGCGGCGCTCGCGGCTCGGCGCCGAAATCGGCGCGCTGGTTTACATCGCGATTATCGCGCAAGCCGCGACCGCGACCGGCGCGTTCTACCTGATGTTCCCCGAGCTGGGCGCGCTGTCGCACGACGTGCTGACGCGGCCGCGCGGAAGCTGGGCGCGCGCGCCGATCGCGATGGTCGTCACGCCGGTGCTGACCGCGATCATCGGGATAATCTTCACCCGAATTTTTCCCTACGGGTTTGTCTCCGTGATGCTCACTGTCGGCGGCGCGTTGATTGTGCTCTTCGCGATCCGCTCGCCGATCGCTCCGGCAATCTCGGCCGGACTGCTGCCGCTGGTGCTCGGTGTCAGGAGCTGGTGGTATCCGCCCGCCATCCTGTTCGGCACTGCGCTTTTGGCGGTTCTCTCGGCCGGATGGAACAGCTTCGAGCTGCGCGGCAACAGCGCGCCGGCGGACTCGAGCACATACGAAGACACGCTCGAGCTTGCACCGTCGGGTCTGCGATGGCTTGGCGCGCTGATGGTGTTCGTTGCACTCGCGATGATCCTGGTTGATCTCACCGGGTTGCGCTTCATCCTGTTCCCGCCGCTGGTCGTGATCGGTTACGAGATGCTGGGCCATCCGGAGGTCTGTCCGTGGGCGCGGCGTCCGCTGACATTGCCGATCGCCTGCTTTCTGACCGCCGCGGGCGGTCTGATTTGCCTTCGCGTCTTCGGGGTGAACGCGGCCGCGGCGGCGGCCGCGATGCTCTGGGGTATCGCGATCCTGCGGGTCTTCGACTTGCACATTCCGCCGGCGCTTGCGATCGCGCTATTGCCGATGGTGATGGATCAGCCGACGTTCTGGTATCCGATTTCAGTCGGAATCGGGACGGCACTTCTGACCGTCTGGTTTCTCAACTACGCCCGGATATTCGACGCGATATTGTCTGGTGCCTCGCGCGCAAGAGAGATCGCCGCAAGAAACTCGGGCACGCGCTGAAAGCAAATTCGCTAGCGGGCGACCGGGCGGAACAGTGCGCGCCACCGCGCGCGGAACCATGGCGCGCCGTCACGCGTTCCGTACACGCTGGCCGCTACCGCCATCGCACCGTTTTCGATCTTGCAATCGAGCATCGTGGTTTCATCGACGTGAAACGTTGCGCCGCTCCCACCCGGCTCGACGCGAAACTCGTCGAAGCCGAGCTGCGAGCGCAGCCGCGCGTAAACCCGGCCGTCGGTGGCCAGCGTATCGACGTGGCCGCGGGCGTGGATGATCTTGTCGGTCGGCGCGATTCCCGTCTCGCTGAAGGTTAGCTTGAACGGCCCATTGCCGATTCTTTTGTAGCAAAGCCTGTAGGTCTTGGGCGTCCAGTAACCGACCTTGTGCGCGCCGGGCAGGCGTTCGAGCGTGTCGAGCAGATTGACCTCGCCCTGCCAGCATCCGCGAAACACCGCCGGCAGCACTGGCGCGGTTTGCGTCATCATCGCGGGCGGTGGCGATACTGGCGGCGGGGGCGCGGCGGCTTGCGGCGCGGGTATCGGCACGGGCGCGGGCATCGGCGCCGCCGCGACTGGGGTCGGCGCCGGCGCGAGCTGCAGCGTGTCGCCACCGGGTTGCGGATGCGTGGCAGCAGTCGCTTGCGAACGCGGCGTGAAGCGCGGCGCATTCTGCCCGGCTTCCGGCACCGGCACCTGCATCATCGTTTGCGCAAACGCGCCGCGCGCCGCCAAAGCAAGAATCAATCCAGCGGCAGCGGTGACGCGCATGATCGGTCGATTCATCTGGAGCAGCATAGCTTACGGGCGCAGTGCGGATAGACCCGCAAAGCATGCGCATATACGATTCTGACATCCGCAACCGATGGCGTCATCAATGAATGAAAAGCCTTATAACTTTGAAACGGAATGGTCCCAGTCGCAGGTTCCGGCAACCGGACGCCGCGCCGAGGCGCATCGCCTCGCCAACGCGATGCGCCGGGTGATCGATCATCTGGTCCAGGTTGCGGCGCCCGAGGAAGACCTGCGCGCGGCCGCTATCGCGCTCGAGAAATATGCCGACCGCCTGGCGAAGTATCCAACCTCGCGCGTCTATGAGGGCTTCGCGGAAGTCGCCAATGCCGGCGACACCCACGTCTTTTTCGATCACAGCCCGCTAATCGGGATGGCCAATCCGCTCGCGCCGCCGATTCGGCTCGCCGTAATGGGCGATCGGGTCGAAGGACGCGCCACCTTCGGCGTGGCTTACGAGGGACCGCCGGGCCATGTCCACGGCGGTTATCTGGCAGCTGCGTTTGACGAAGTGCTCGGGATGGCGCAGTCGCTGACCGGCAATCCGGGGATGACCGGCACGCTGTCGGTGCGCTATCGCCGTCCGACTCCGCTGCTCAAGGAACTGGTGTTCGACGCGCGCGTCGATCGGGTCGAGGGGCGCAAGATTTTCACCCGCGGCACGGTCTCATGCGAGGGCAAGCCAACCGCCGAGGCCGAAGGCGTGTTTATCGCGGTGGGGCACGAGCGGTTCATGGCGATGGCGTCGGAGTTCTCGCGCGGCGAAGAGCCGCGTTAGCGTGCGGGTTCAGTCGGGGCGAATGAGTCCCGACAGGCCCGCGAACAAGAGGGCGTCAGGATCCCTCCGGCCAGGATGTGCATCCACACGTACCATCGCAGCGGCATCGCCGTAAGGTTGATTGCTCCCGATTTTGACTGCTGCGAATCACGCCAGCGGACGCGCGCACGATCGCGATTTTGGGGTGCGCACCGCTAGCGCGCCGTCAGGCCACCGCCATCGCAAGCCATCGGCGATCGAGTCTGGTCACCGGACGCGCGCGCACGTACCCGGTAATCGCCTCGTTCGCCTCGCGCTTGCGCCCCGCCTTGACCAGGCTCATGAAGTGCGATTCGTGGAAGACGCCGCGCTGCTCGTCGCTGCCGCCGCCGATCGCGAGTTCCGGCAACGCCGCGCCGAGTTCAGCCGCCGCTCGATCGAAGTCGCCGCGCGCGTAGGCCACGCATCCGCGCGCCTCGGCAAGCCCGACTTGCCTCCATACCCGCGCGGCGGCGCCGCTCTGGCGCTCGGCATGGCGGCGCATTTCGTCGAGCGCGCGATCGACCTCATCCGACTGGCCGGCGCGCTCGAGTGCGAAAAGGTAAATCGCGGTCAAAAATGGAAACACCTGCTCGTGCGCTTTTTCACGCACGCGCGGCGCGATCTCGCGCCAGCGTCCGCCCGCGTCGCCGCCGGCCAGCTCGACGTACCACAGGAGCAAAATCGCGTCGGTATGTTCGACGACGGCGTCGGGCTGAAAGCCCCAGATCCGCCGGCGATATGCGTCGAGCACGCGCGCAAAATCCAGCTCGGCACGGTACAGCGTCGCCAGATGAAACGTGTTGTGCGACTGGATGTACTGACCGAAGCCGTTCCAGGTGGGCGCGTAACCCTCCATCGCGGCGATCCCTTCGGCAATCCGTGATTCGCCGGCCCATACGTGCGCAAGACAATGCTGCGCCCACATCGTGAGCGGATCCTGCGCAAGGGCCGCGCGGGCTATTTCCTCCGCTCGCGGGCGCAGCGCATTGAGCTCGCACGCGAACGCAAGCATCGCTTGGGCGTGGCTCGAATCCGGATTCGCCGACGCGATCTTTTCCATCAAGCCAAGCTGGCGCGCGGCAAGCCCGGTTTCAAAAAAATGAAACTCCGCGATCTTCGCCGCCAGCAGGTCGCGCGGCCATCGAAGCGCCATCTCCTCGTACAATCCAAGCGCGCGTGCGAAGTCGCCGTCGCATCCCGCGGCCACCGCGTCGATAAAAATCCGCTCGCGCTCGGTCAAATCATCAATCCGCTCGCGCGCCCGCGCCAGATAGGGCAGCGCGCGGCGCGCCTGCGCGGTTGATTGCGAGAGCGCGAACAACGCGGCCGCGCACGCCTGCAGCATCGCGCATTCGCGATGCGCGTCGGCGGCGGCGGTGATCGAGTCCATCCCGGGTTTGAGCGCGATTGCGGCGTCGGTATAGCGCTCGATCGCGGCGATCGCCTCGTCGGAGTTGGCGGTGACGGAAAGTCCGCGAAGGTCGGTTCTCATGATGGCAATCGCAAGCGGCTCTGGCGGGCCGCGACGCGATTTTCATGAGGATAGCCAGCGCTCGGCGCGTATGCTAGACTTTTTGGGTCTGGTTTATTTTCTGGAGGCGCTCGCGCAAACACCCATGTTGGCCATCGAACGTAATAAAGCGGTATCGGCCCGTGGGTGCGCGTTCCTCCTGCTTCCTGCCCATTAGGTAGCATCAGAAACAGGAATTAAAAGGCG
>DATLTX010000164.1:0-3551 GCA_035533435.1 Binataceae bacterium (SeqCode) | reverse complement strand
GAGGCGCTTCGCGATCCGCTCCCGAGCCTGCGCTTTACGACTCTCGCCGGATGGACCGCCGGCGGCGCGCTGGTATCCGCCGGAGCGCTGGCGATAGTTAGCCTTGCGGTGCTGGCGGTCGCGCCGGCCCAGATGCTCATCTTCATGGCGTTCTGGGGAATCAGCGCGCCGGGCTTCGTGCCCGCTTTGCAGGCGGCGGTGCGTGAGCGATGGTTCCTGGCGCTGGCGATTCCGCTTGGGGTCGAGCTGCTCGGCTTCTATCTATGGCGCAAGCCGGAGTCGCTCGCGCGGCTCGTCGCCGCGACCGCGGCCGCGACCGGATGCATCGCGCTCGCCGCAAACCTGGTGGTGGTTCCCGCGATTGCGAACACGCTGTCGCTGCGCGGCTTCACGATGGAGATAATCAACACGATCGGGCATGAGCGGATCGGCTACCTCGGCGCGCTCAACTACGACATCGCATTTTACAGCGGACTCAATATCCCAATCGTGCGGGCCAGCGATCCCGATCTGCCGAATTATCTGATCTGCTGGACTTCGATGTATCGCAGCATGCCCGAGCGGCTGCGGCAGAGTTATGTGATCGAGATCAAGAGCAATCCGGTCTCGCTCGACGGCACCGACGAAATTATCCTGCTGCGGCGCACGACGCTTGCGCCCGCGCCAGGCTCGAACGCTGTCGAAGTGCGATGGAACCGCGCCGATAGCCGCGCTCATCCGGCAAGGGCGGCGCGCGCCGCCGGCAGCTCGTCTATCACATCGCCCGCGATATAACCGACCGCGCCGAGTCTTTTAGCGACGCGATCGGCAGCGTGGCCGTGGAGGAACACGCCCAGCGCGAGCGCGTCAAACGGCGCCATCTTCGCCGCCATCAGCGCGCCGATAATCCCCGACAGCGCATCGCCCATCCCGGGCGTCGCCATCCCCGGGTTACCGCTCGAATTGACGATGACGCGGCCCGTCGCATCGGCGATAACCGAGCGCGCGCCCTTGAGCAACACGCAGGCGCCAGTCAGTTCGGCGAGCCGGCGCGCCGCGCCGATTCGATTCGCGTTGACTTCCGCGGCGCTCGAGCCGAGCATGCGCGCCATCTCGCCCGGATGCGGCGTCATCACGAGCGGTCCCGCCGCGGACGCGGCGGTCGCCGCTCCCAGCGCTGCCAGAGCGTTCAATCCGTCGGCATCGATCAACATCGGGCGCGCGGGCGCTACGCCTTCGCGCAGCAGCCAGGCGAGAATTTCTATTGTGTCTTCGTTCATTCCGGCGCCCGGACCGAAAACAATCGCGCTCTTGCCCAAGAGCAGATGCGCCAGTGTTCCCGCGGCGGTCGCGCCCGCGAAGTGCCCATCGCGCTCGGCAACCGCCTCGGTCATCATCTCGGGTTGGGCGCCGGCGACGATTGGCTGAATGGATTCGGGAATCGCGGCGGTAACCAGTCCCGCTCCGGTGCGCAGCGCTGCGCGCGAGGCCAGAATTGCGGCGCCGGATTTCCCGCGGCTGCCGGCGATGATAATCGGATGCCCGAACTTTCCCTTGTGCGCGTCGACAGCGCGCGGCGCCAAATGAGCGCGCGCATCGGCGGCCTCGTAAAATAGGCCGCGCGGCGCGATCTCGCGGATCGCCTCGGGCGCAAAACCGATTTCGGCAATCCCCAGCTCTCCGCAATGCGCCGCACCCGGATAGGAAAGGTGCCCGAATTTCGCGTAGCCGAAGGTGACGGTAAGTGCGGCGGCAATCGCCGCGCCCATGATCGCGCCGCTGTCGGAATCGACTCCAGACGCGATATCCACCGCGACAATCGGCGCACCGAGCGCGTTCATCCGCGCAATCGCCGCGCGCGCAACTCCGCGCACGGATGCGTTCAGCCCGGTGCCGAAAACCCCATCGATGACCGCACCCGGCCGGGGACCGAATGCCGCTTCGAGATCGGATTCGTCGGGAGATTGAACGATAACGCCGCCCGCGCCGGCCAACTCGTCATGCGCGCGCGCGGCGTCGCCCTTCAAATCACCGCCCCAGCCCAAAAGGACGACGCGCACTGCCACTCCGCCCTGCAAGAGGCGGCGCGCCGCCACCATCGCGTCGCCGCCGTTGTTGCCTTTGCCGCATACGACCAGCACTCCGGTGCGGATCGCGTCGGGAAAACGCTCGGCCAGCGCGCTGGCGACGGCCTCGCCCGCGCGGGTCATCAGCGCGTACGAATCGACGCCATACTTTTCCTGGCTCAGGCGATCGAGTTCGCGGCTTTCAGCGGCGGTTAGAAGAATCATCGTGGCACGCGCACCGGGAATCCTAGCAGAGCGGCGCCGATGCCGCATCGCGGGAAGGACAGCCGTTCGTCATTTCGAGCCCGACCCTCCGATCGCGACGAATCCGGCACCTCGATTCGCACCGGCACACTCGGCGAGAAATCCCGAAACGGCCGTGCGCCGAGCCCTGCATGCGCAGTTGCCTCGCGGGTCCTATTCGAGTGAAGTTGCTCTATCTGCGATGGTCAAGCTAAGCGTCAACGTCAACAAGATTGCGGTGATTCGCAACTCGCGCGGCGGCGATATGCCCAGCGTCGTCGAGGCCGCGCGCGTCGCAATCGGCGCCGGATGCCACGGTATCACGGTGCATCCGCGGCCCGACGCGCGCCATATCACAACCAAGGATGTATTCGATCTGTCCGCGATGCTCGCCGCCGAATTCAAGCAGGTCGAGTTCAATATCGAAGGCTACCCGAGTCCCGAGTTTCTTGATCTGGTGACGCGCGTGCGGCCGGCGCAGTGCACGATGGTGCCCGACCCGCCGGGAGTCCTGACGTCGAATGCGGGATGGAATCTGGCTTCGGGAGCCGAGTGGCTGCGCGGCGTGCTGGAGCGGCTGCGCGCGTGCGGGATTCGCACGAGCCTGTTTATCGAGGCCGTCACCGACGCGGCCATCCGCGCGCGCGAGCTTGGCGCGGATCGCGTCGAGCTTTACACGGGGCCATACGCGCATGCGTTCGGCACGGCGCAGGGGCGCAAGATTCTCGCGATGCATCGCGAGGCCGCGCGCACGGCGCATCGCGCGGGCCTGGGCGTGAACGCCGGACACGATTTGAACCTCGCCAATATACCGGCGTACGTGAAGGCGGTTGCGAATCTTGACGAGACCTCGATCGGGCACGCGCTGATTTCCGACGCGATTTATATGGGACTCAAAAATGCGGTGATGGCGTACTTGCGCGCGCTTGGCTCTCGTCCGCTGCGCGCCAGCGCGAACCGCACACGCTAGCATCGTTCAAATTTGTGATTTTATTCGGAATCCGGGATTCCTCGCGCGGCAGCCACGCGCGGGAATGACATAAGTGGCTTGGCTGCTTGAGGGTGTTGACTGACGTAGTGTTCCTCCGCCGCCAGGTATTCAATAAATTCACAAACTCTCAGGCGGCGCCGACTTGCTTGTGGATTGCGGCGGCGATCTCTTTTGCGAGCGATGCGATCAGCGCCGCGTCCTCGCCTTCGACCATCACCCGCGCCAGCATCTCGGTGCCCGAGTAGCGCACCAGCAGGCGCCCCGAGGCGCCG
>DATLTX010000163.1:0-14686 GCA_035533435.1 Binataceae bacterium (SeqCode) | reverse complement strand
TTCCATAAGACATTGCGCGCCAGGAGGCGGCCGCTGGTCAGCGAAGTCTCGTTAGCGGTACGAACTTCTTCCATTGCAATAACAGCTACGGAAGTTCCTCGGCGGCATGACTAAGCCCACCGCTTGCAGCAGCCTTATTCTGGAATGCCGCGTAGTCCGAGCTAATCGCTGCGTCATCGGGCGCGAGCGCGGCGGCACGGGCAAAATCCTGCCCCGCATCAAAGAACTGGTAGTTCGCTTCCTCGGCGAGAGCGAGATGGTAGAACGCGTCGGCTGAGTCGGGCTGCACCTCGGTAACTCGCTTCATCAGCAGCACCGCGCGGTCATAGCGCTTTTGGTTCATATACACCGAGGCCAGCCGCAGGTTCGTTTGCAGATCCGACGGGCGAAGCTCGAGCGCCGACTTGAGCGCCGCTTGCGCCTCGTGCTGATTGCCGACCTCACCTGCGACGTCGGCCAGTGCAAGATAGAGTGTAAACGGATCGGCGCCCTGATCGATTCCAAGCTGAATTGCCGCTTTCGCTTGCGCCAGCATCCCGCGCGGGCCGTAAATTATCGTCGCGAGATATTGATAGGCTTCGGGATCGGTCGGGTCGTCGGCGGCCGCCTCGCGCAATTCGCGCTCGCCTTTGGCGTAGTCACCCGCCGACGCCGCTGCCGCTCCGGCCGAAATCAGCAGGCGGGCACGCGAGGCGGGATCGGAATCGCCCGCGGCGGCACGCACCAGAAGTTCGTTTTCCTGCCTGTACTGGTGAAGGTCGTGGTAGATAGACGACAGCGTCCAAACCGCCGCCCCATAATTATCGGCGATTGCATGCTCGAGCCCGCGTTCGACTGCGTTGCGCTCCGCCGGCGAAAGCCACGGAATCAAACGGCTGCTCAGATAAAAATGATTGCTCGCCCACGGCGCAATCTCGACTGAGCGCGCAACCTGGTTCATCGCTTCGTCTTGCCGACCGGCCCAAACCAGCGACTGCGCGTAGAGATCGCGCGAGTACGGGTCAGTCGGATTCAGCCATAACGCCGTTGCGAGTTCCTTTGTGCGCAGGTCGATTGGCAGGCGCCGGTCCATCGCCTTTACGATCCAGAGATGCGCCTGCGCGGCCGCCGGATGATCGACAATTATCGAACGCGCCGCGACTGCGCTGAGCGGTGCTTTCAGATTAAAGGGATAGGGAACCTTGGGCTGGACGACCGTGAGCAACCCGACGACTGCGGCAACCGCCGCCACACCTATCGGGAACAGCCACGTCCTAACGGTACGCGACTGCTGCACGGGATTCTCCAGCCGCGTCATGGCCACCAGCCTGAAAGCTAGAGCCAGCAGCAGTGTCAGCAGGATTGCGTTGGCGGGAATCTGCAGATTGAAATCGAAAAATTCCTGAAACGCCATCGCGGTCATCGCCGCGGTCAACGCCGCTCCAACCGGCAGGATGTCCGGCGGCAGTGCACGGATACCGCGGTAGAGCCGGCCTCCGACTGCGACGAGAAACCATCCGAGCAGCGCGAAGCCGATGAACCCGGTGCTGGCCAGCAGTTCCAGGTAATCGTTGTGCGCCTCGCGAATCTCGTTCGCCATGTACGGCGGAGTTTTGTAGTGCGGGAACAGGTCCTGAAAAGTACCCAGCCCGGTTCCGAACAGCGGAAAATCGCGCACCATCGGCAGCGTGTCGCGCCACACGCCGACGCGGAAGTGCAGGCTTTGATGCTGGCTGATGGTTTCCTTGAGCCGCTGGTCGGCCGCCTGCCGGCCCGCTCCGCCCGCGACCAATGACGACGTCGCGATGATCGCGACCAGCATCAGCGCGCACAGCGGTACGGCGGCTTTCCAGGACAAGCGGAAGATTGCCGGGCGCTTTGCGCGTGGAATGAAGTTTGACAATGCGACCAGCGAGGAAAATCCGATCACCGCGCCGATCCATCCCGCCCGCGACAGGGTAAGCAGCAATGCGATGCTCACGACCAGCACCACCACCGTGCAAAAGACCCGAAACGGTTCGCTGTTGCGCCGCACCAGGAAGGTTGGGAACACCACGCCCGCGGTAGCGATCGGCAGCACCATGTTCAGATAACTGCCGAAGTGGTCGGGATTAACGAATGGACCGCGCGCGCGGTCCATCGCGCTGGGCAGTGCCCGGCCCCAATCATAAGGAACGAACATCCACAGGATCTTGCCGTTCCAGAACACCCGCTCGAGAACTCCGACGCATGCGACCATCAGGCCGGTCGCGAGCAGCGTGATAAGGACATATCGGTAAAACCGCTTTTCGGTTTCTCCCTTCATCGAAGGACCGAACGGGTACAGCAGCACTAGAAAGAACAGCGCCGAATACGCGACGAGCTTCAGAAGCAGCTCGATGCTGAGCGATGGTGCGATCGACAGCGGGCGCCATCGCGCGAACGCCGGCGCCGCCAACCTCGCCTTCGATGCCATCGGCGAAACGTGGGTGCGCGGTATCGCGGCTCCCTCGCGGGCCTCACCCGGAGTCGGCAGCACCGCCTCGAGGCGCTCCTCCGGAGCATCCCTGTCTGGCAACGCGAGCATCGCACCGTAAGCGGGATGCGTCGGCCATCCGTCGAGGGTGCGAACGTACAGATGATAGGTCGCCGGGGAAATCGCGCGGAGGACTGGAGGCGGAAGCGGCACCAGCTGAAATGCAACCAGAGCGAGGAACAGCCCCAAGGGAAGCGCGAGCCCGAACAACCTCCCGAACGTGGGCTGAAACGCGATCGGCGGCTCAAAGGCGAGCTTCGCCATCCACACTCCGACCATCGCTAGGATCACGAGCTCCGCAGCGATGAACGCCCACGGATGCACCGCGCCCATCACCAGCGGCGTGAGCGTCACCAGCAGCAGAACGCCAGCGAAGACCGCAAGGTCGTACCAGTTCGTTCCGTCGGTCGAATAGATACGACCGCGCGTCCGGCGCATCCGTGCGGACTGCACCGGGTCGACTTGGAAGTCTCGCCGCACTAGCTGGGACTCAGCGTGCTGTTGGGCTTGTAGTAGTCCTCGTACGCGTAATAGCGATCGTAGTGATAGTAATCGGGGCTCTTGAGGTTGACCCGATTGAGCACCACCCCCAGAATCTTTGCTCCCACCTGGCCCAGACGCGCGCACGCGTGCCGCACAAGCTGCTTGGGTGTGCGGGGGCCGACCACCACGACGACTCCGTCAACCATGCGCGACAGTACTACTGAGTCGCTGACCGGCATCACCGGCGGCGAGTCGATCACCACGCTGTCGTATTGCGAGGTCAGTTCGGAGAGCACTTCCTGCATGCGCCGCGAGGCGAGCAACTCAGTCGGATTCGGCGGCACCGATCCCGCGCTCAGGAATGAAAGCCCGTTGCCGCCCACCGCGCGAATCACGTCAATGGCCTGTTTCTGTCCGACCAGCACTTCGGTGAGACCCACTAGGTTGTGCACGCCCAGGACTTCGTGGCAGCGCCCCCGGCGCAGGTCGCCGTCGATCAGCAGGACGCGTCCGCCCATCTGCGCGAACGCCATCGCGATGTTGACGGCGGTGACGGTCTTGCCTTCGGCCTTGGCCGAGCTTGCAACCAGGATGGTCTTGGGCGGCTCAGCGGCGCGCGACAGCAGGATCGCGGTGCGGATGGCCCGGTAGGACTCGCCAGCAACCGAAAAGCTGCTCTTCTGGATCATGATCTCCCTGCCGCTGGCGTCGGAGTTGTCTTCGATAAGCGTCGGCGGCACGTTTGCGGATAGCGCCGCTGCGGCCATATCCTCCTCGCTCTCCAGGTTCAGGAAATCGGGCACCGTGCCTAGGCTCGCGAGGCCCAGGTAGACCTCGGCCTCCTCGGGATTGTGCAGCCTGTCATCGAGGTGATCGAGGACGAATGCGATCGCGACTCCCAGGAACAGCGCGAGCATTCCGGCGGCGGCCATGTCGATCAGCTTCTTGGGGCTCGAAGCATGCAGCGGCGCAGTGGCCTGATCGATGATCGATACGTTGGAGGTCGGAACTTCGCCCGCCACACCGATTTCTTTCATCCTTTCGAGCACGCTTTTGTAGAGCTGCCGGTTGGCGTCCACGTCGCGCGCCAGAACGGCGTCCTGCAGCGACGCGTCGTTGAGCGCCAATGCCTTAGTCTTCAAATTCTCGACCGATTGATTAAGCGCAGTCTCGCGGTCCAGGGAGGCCTGGTACTGTGATTCGATGCCCTGGACCGTATGGTCGATTTCGGCGTTCAGGCGCGCGTTGGTTTCGTCGACCTTGGCTTTGAGCTCCTTCAGCGGAGGGTAGTCGCTCTTGAACTGTTGCGACATACTGGCGTACTGGCCCGCGATCACGTCGTCCTGAGTCTTTAGCTGCTGGATTAGCGGACTGCTGATTACGGCCGGCAGCGAATTGTAGTTGCGCTTGCTGATCAGATCATGCTCCGACTCGAGATCGATTCGTTCGGTTTCAGCCTTGGTGAGGGCTTGGTTCATCTCGGTCAGGCGTTCATTAAGGATAGTGCCGCGGTCGTCGAGGTTGAAGGCGACTATTCCGCGGTCGCGACGGTAGGTATTGAGCGCGGCTTCTGATTTCTCGACGCGCTCTTTGAGCTCGACCAGCTTCTTCTCGAGGAATCGCTGCGCTTCCTGGCTTGCCTGCGCGTGGATTTCCATCCCGCGATGGATGTAAGTCTGCACATGCGCGTTAGCGACCCGCGATGCCAGCACTCGATTGGGCAACGTGAATGAGATCACGAACAGCCTGGTCCCAACGTCCAGTTTCACCGTTAGGTCAGCCAGGTACAAATCGACGAGCTGCGGATCCACCCCGTACTGATCGAGCGGGCGGAGCGCCGGTTGGCTTTTGAACAGATCGTCCATCGAGGCGTGGACCGTGTGGATCATTTCGCCGAAAAAGCCCCGATGGAGACTACTGCCGGTAAAGTCGGGATTGAGGTCAAGCCCGAGGTCACGAATCACCTGGGCCGCGAGGCCGCGGCTCTCCAGAATCTCTTTCTGGGTGTTGTAATAATCGGAAGCATCGGGGCTCGTTTCGCTCGCCAGTTCGTTGATATTGAGCACGTGCGGGGCGTTGGATTCGACCAGGATCGTGCTCCTCGCCGTGAATTGCGGCGTGACTACCAGCACCACCAGCCCCGTGACCAGCATCGCGGCCAGGAACAAGCTCTCGATGAGCTTGGCGTGCCTGCGGATCACGCGAACGTAATCGCGCAGGTCGGGTCCGGCCGCCTCGGGCGCTCCGTAGAAGTCGGGGTCAACTCCGCGTCCCAGGTACTGCGGCGCGGAGACGGGTTCGGGATACACGCGTTGGATTGGATAATCTTTCACAATAGCCTCTATGGGCTCGTTACGTATTGATTGTCAGACCGGGACTTCGCTGTGTCCTACATAAATGGCAGCGCGGGAAAAATCCCGGTGCTGAATTTCTGAAACACAGTGTAGAGCGCGTAAGGCACCGCGCCCGCGGCGGACTTGTTTACGATCACCACGTCGCCGCCCTGGACCGCAACGTCGGGGGCCGTGCCCTTCTGGATTGCGGCGAGATCGACTGGAATCTCGATCTTGCTGGATGTACTGGTCGAACCAGCGCGCAGGATCACGGCATCGGAGCTGAACATCTCTCCTCCGGCCGCCGTCACCGCACCCAACACCGTCATACCGGGAGTGATCCTGAATGCGCCCGTATCTTTCACCCATCCCTTGACCATCACCTCGCCGGCGGCGGGAACGATGATCACGTCGCCCGGACGGGCCGGGATCGCAAGTTCGTTTTCGTTGTGGGTGCTGGTCAGATCGATAACGATCGGCTCCGCGCTGGCCAGTCCAGTCGGTATTTGCGTAGCCTGCGGCTGGTAACTGGCAGGTACGCTCTCGCCCTCGCCTACGCGCTCGACGGCGAGACTCGCGCTGGCCTTTTCGCGCCCTTGAGCGCCAGTGGCCTTGGGAGCCACGGGCGCGCTTGACGGCGGAGCGCTCAGTTGCGAAGCCGCCGCCAGCATCGCGCTGGTTGCCGCGCCCTGTCCGGGAGGCGCCGGAATCAGCAGAATCCGCTGCGCGCTCTCGGCCGTCGTGCCGCCCGCGCGGCTGATCATCGCCAGGATAGTGTCATTCGGGCTGGTGAGGGTGTACAGGCCGGGTTTCTGAACCATGCCAACGACGGCAACTTGCCGGCTCTCGTATTCCTTCGTGAAGACGTCCACTTCGGGATCGTACATGTACTTTTGGAGCCGCTGCTTGAGCTGGTCGCGGACGCCCTGCTCGGTCAGTCCTTTGACGTTGATCACGCCGACCAGCGGCAGCGCGATCGTGTTGTCGCCCGAGACGCGCACGGAACGATCTTTCAGCTCGTCGATCGCAGGAACCGAGATCTCGAGAACATCGCCGGGGCCGACGGTGAAGTCGCCGGCCGATTTGTCCTGCGTGCGCTGTTGCCACAGGGCGTCGAGCCGCGTCATGTCGTCGGAGCTGACCGCCGCCACCGCGGGCGTTACCGCGGCGCCATCAGCCGATACTGCGGGGTCGGCGGACGGCGCCGGATCCTGCGACGAGCACGCGGCGAACCCTGCCGCGATCGCGCATGCGAGCCCGGCATAGAACGTGTTGCGAATCACTTTCGATAGCACGATAACTGAACCTCGTGCACACAACCTTGTGCGCACTGGACGTTACGGTCGTAGGGGAATCTGCCCAGCCGCGGACCGCGATCCGCCGCGGGCGATTCAGGATCGGCCGCCATCGGCGCCGCGCGATTTTCAGCGCGACGGACTTGCGTTACCGCCGCCGTTACCGCTGCCGCAATTGTTACCCTCAGTGCAAAGGATGCCGCCGACAATACCGCCCGCGCCAACCAGCAAGCCCGCGCCAGCCGCCGTCGTCTCCCACCACGGAGCTCCGCAGGTCAGCGTCGCCGCCGATGCCACGCCGACGTCGGTGGTGGCAAGCGCGGTCGAGGTCGGCGACAGGAACCAGTTGATCGTCGCGCCCTCGATATCGACCTGGGTCATCGCCGATCCGCCCTGAAAGTCTTTCGAGTTCGGGTCGATCGACACCGTGTACTTCCCTGGCGCGACGAGCGGGATGCAATAGCGGCCGTAAATGTCGGAACGGCCGTGGCCTGCGGTCTTCCCATGCGAATCAGTAACCGTGATATAGGCGTTATTGACGAAGTGGCGGTCCTGATCTGAGACCAGCCCCACTACGCTCGAGCACATCGCGGACCCTGCCAGAGCCAATATCGCGGCTACTGCGGTTATCGAACCAAAAAGTTTTTTCATGATCCTCAAGCACCTCTCATAAACGGGACTCGCGCTACTTTTTGAATCGAACACGCGTCCGCCATCTCTGCACCGCAATTCGTTCAGGCAGACGTGTCCATCACCTTGGCTATGCCACCAACGTCCCGCCCATCATCAACCCACTGCTTATGTCTGTCGTTGCCCGCCGATGCCAAAGACAACTCAAGCGGGCTAACGTCTCATGAACTCTGCTTACCAGTAACGTTTAGCATGTGAATAGGTGACAGTCAAACACCTCTGCATCGTTAATCTTTACTAAGAAAACCATGGCGTTCAGTTCATTCGTAAAGCTTGATAGACCGTACTAACCTATCAATATGCAGCTTAAGCAACTCGTGGGAACATCAGGAAGATGGATCCCGCAGCGTAGATCGACGACATCAGGATCCTACCCAGCGCTCCTGCGAGTGGCAAATTCAAGGTTGACCCGACTAACGGGCAAACAAAATATCGCCATCGACGACGGTCAGAACGATCCACAATTGCGCGGGGACGAAGTCTGATTTTCAGCGTGACTCTCATCGGCATTAATGACGCGATGTCAGCCAAACCGAGTGCGCCAGATTCGTCCGCCACCGACAGTGACAGAAAATCAGACGCTGCAATGGTTACCGGCTCCGGCTGGTCCTGAGCCATCTAATGCCCGATCATCGCTGCCGGGCCAGTCTCTCCGTCAAAACCCTGATAGAGCAAAACCTGTTCACGCGACACCAGCATCGAGTCGGTTCGCGATGCATAAGTTGGATAAAAGGGTTGCTCTCCATGCGCGCGGAAGTAACCCTGCGCCTTCAACTCCTCTTCAGCGAGTTTCAGGTTGTGAATGCGCGAGTAACAGTCAGGCATGTCGAAATGCTCAGGGCATCCGAGCAGATGAAACAGTTCATGCTGCGTGACGCCGCTGGGAGACATGATGAGCTGATTGAGAGTCGCGCGCCGCGCCACTACGTACCCGTGAGTCAGCGTCGCGTCATCGACCTCGCCCAGGATTTCGGGCACTCCAACGCTGGTCGAGATCAACCCGAACGCAACGTCGCCGATATTGCGGTTGACGAAATAAAGCATCCGATCGCAGGATTTGCCGAGCGGGACCTGGCTGACTTGTTCGAGTATTTCGGTGTGGAAGAACCCCTCGCGTGGAAAGTTCTGGTACGAGACCGGCTCGAGATAGAGATTGTAAATATTGGCTTGACTGTTCCAGTTCTGGAGCAGCGCGTCGGCGTCATTGCGGGTGATTCCGCTGTCGAGCAGCACGCACAACCGGACATTTTCGGGTGGACCGTAGTCGATACTGTCGCGCAGAGCAGGATGGTCGAATCCCATGCTGGTACACGACACGCCGGCCGTCGCAAGCGCGAGTATCGCGAGCGCGCCTGCCGCGCGTCTGAACGCCGACGCCGCGGATCCAGTCATCGTTCGCACGGCGGCAAGAGCAGATTTGGGAACGATGGCTGAGTCAGCGCTCGAGGGGCAACGCGAATGGCGATATTCGTGTGTCTCCATACGGGACAGAGCAGCAGAATCCATGCCACGCGGGCCGTTCCGCTTCTTTTCTGCTTACGCACAGTGGGACTGGCGCGTTCCTCGTTTCACGACTATGGCGATGCGGGGAGTGTGTAGAAATGCGCCAGTTGGTGGCCTCGTTGCAACCGTTGCGCCAGCCTGATCTCCAATCGTGAATTCGCGCGATGAGGCAAGCCGGCTGTTGCCATTAGCGCGCTCGCGAGATCACTATGGTTGCGCTGTGAAGATCGCAACCCGCCTGACCGTAATTTTGCTGATCTGCATGTTCCCGGTGCTAGCCGCCTACATGTATTTTGGCGTCCGCCAGGCCACCCATACCTATGTTGGCGACTTGAAACGCGAGACTCGCGCCACTGCGCGCGCGCTCAGCGCCGCGCTCGGCCAGGATATCGAACTCGGCAAATGGGAAGACGTGCGGCTCGCGCTCGAGCGGACGCAGGAAGAAGACGTGGCCGCCGCGATTTTCGGAATCGACGGCGAGGTCACGATGGCGCTGCGTGGATTTCCGCTCAAGCCACCGCCAGAGCCCGCATCGCTGACTCCGGCGCTCGAGGGCGGCGGCGTCGAGTTCATGAAGACCGAGGGTGATCGCGATTGGTTCTGCCGCGCGGTAGCGCTCAAGAACCGGGCCGGCGCTCCGATTGGAATTCTGCTCGTCGCACAGCGCTGGAACGATGTCGAAAACGATCTGCGCGCCCGCGTCGCGCAAGCGGTGCTGGCCTCGATGGCGGTGGCGGCGCTGATTGCGCTCCTGATTCCGCTTGTCAGCCATCGCTACGTGGCGCGGCCGCTGGCCGATCTATCGGCCAAGGTTGCGCGAATCTCGAGCGACGATAGCCGCGATGCTCTCGGGATCGGCGACGAGGTCGAATTTATCGGAGAAGAGTTCCGCCGGCTCGCCGACGATCTTGAAACCGCGCGCCGCCGCCTGCTCGACGAAACCGAGCACAAGCTCGAACTCGAACGCCGGCTGCGCCACGCCGACAAGCTGGCCTCAATCGGCACGCTCGCCTCGGGTCTCGCGCACGAGATCGGAACTCCGCTGGGCGTGATTCGCGGGCGCGCCGAGCACCTGCATTCCAATCGCCAGAATCCGCCGCGCACCGCCGACGGCCTCGAGATCATCATCAATCAGATCGACCGAATCACGCGGATCGTGCGGATGCTGCTGGACCTGGGCTCGCGCCACGAACAGGCCTTCGCCGTCTGCGATCTGCGTGCGATCATCCAGCGCACGCTGGCGCTTCTGGATACCGAGACCGCGCGCCGCCACGTGAGCTGCGTCGTCGAGCTCGGCGACAACCCGCTCGAGGTGCGCTGCGACGCCGACCAGCTCCAGCAGGTGTTCGTCAACCTTGCGATGAACGCGCTCGACGCGATGGGCACTGAAGGCGGGACCCTGAGCGTGAGCGCATCGCCGGTGGATCATGCCGGCCGCGCCGCGGTACGCGTGACGTTTGCCGATTCCGGACCCGGCATCCCGCCCGACGCGCGCGCCCGCGTCTTCGACCCATTCTTCACCACCAAGGAACCCGGCAAGGGGACCGGTATGGGACTGGCCGTAAGCGAAGCGATTGTGCGCGACCATCATGGTGAGATCGCGCTCGAGCCATCCGAGATTGGCGCGCGGTTCGCCGTCACGCTGCCGATTGCCGGCCCGTCTCCCGCCAACCTGACGACTTTCAGGAGGACCGCATGAACGCCGCGCCGATGGACTTCTCGATCCTGGTAGTCGATGACGACCCCGAGATGGTGAGCATGCTTGGCGACGTGCTCGGCGACGCGGGCTATCGCGTGCTGCGCGCGGGCTCGGGCGACGCCGCCTTGCAGCTCGCCGCGACCGAGCATCCCGACCTGCTGATCTCCGACCTGCGCATGAGCGGGATGACCGGGCATCAGTTGCAGGCCCGGCTCAAGACCGTGACGCCCGAGTTGCCGGTGGTGATCATCACGGCGTTCGGATCGATCCAGACCGCGATCGAGTCGATGCGGCTGGGGGCGTTTGATTACATCACGAAGCCGTTTAGCAACGATGAGCTGACCCTGGTGGTCGAGCGTGCGCTCGAGGACCGCCGCCTGCGCCGCGAGGTGCGCCGCCTGCGCGACGAACTGGCCGAACGCTACGGACTCGATACGATCGTGACCCGCAGCCCCCGGATGCGCGCGCAAATGGAGGTGCTGCGCCAGATGGCCGACAGACCGGCCAGCGTGCTGATTACCGGCGAGAGCGGAGTTGGCAAGGATTTGTTCGCGCGCGCGCTGCATTACCATAGCGCGCGCCGCGGCGGCCCATTCGTCGCGATCAACTGCGCGGCGATTCCCGACAGCCTGCTCGAAAGCGAGTTGTTCGGTTATGAACGCGGCGCATTCACCGACGCGCGCCAGGCGAAGGCCGGGCTCTTCCAGGCGGCCAGCGGCGGAACCATCTTCCTCGACGAGATCGGCGAGATGCCACAGGGGTTGCAGGTCAAGCTGCTCAGGGTCCTTGAGGATCATCGCGTGCGCCCGATCGGAGCGACGCAAGAGACGGCTGTCGATGTGCGCGTGGTCGCGGCGACTAACACCGATCTTGAGGCGGCGATCGCTTCGGGGCGGTTTCGCGCCGACCTGTACTACAGGATTGCGACCGTCACGATCGCGATTCCGCCGCTGCGCGATCGGCCCGACGACATCGCGATCCTCGCGCGTCACTTTGCGGCCCGCGCGGCGGCGGAATCCGGACGCAAGGCGTTGGTGATCGGAGACGACGCGATCGAGCTGCTCACGCGCCATCCGTGGCCGGGCAACGTGCGCGAACTCCAGAACGCCATCCAGCACGCGATCGTGCTATGCCGCGGCGATCGGATCACGCGCGACGATTTGCCCCCGCGCATTGCCGGCGGCATCGCCGAGCGCATCAATCTGGAAGCGGCCGTGACCCAGCGGATGCCGCTGGAGCATCTCGAACGCGAATATATCCGCGCCACGCTCGCCGCCGTCGGCGGCAACAAAAGCGAATGCGCCGCAATTTTAGGAATCGACCGCAAAACCCTCTACCGCAAGCTCGAAGATCTCCCGGCCGATCCCGTGACGGAAGCGGGCGCGATCCGCCCGTTTCGGCCGCCGCGCCGCCCGTAACGTCGTGGCAGCGCCGCCAGGCTCGTGCTGCTTTTGCAAGCACTGCCACCCGCGGATGAGGGTGTCGCTCTGCGGTCGTTGCGCGACGCGCAACGCGCTCAGGATTACTTCGGCGCGACGGGCGAATAGTACGCGACTGTGCCGTTGCCGATTGAACGCGGGGCGCTGCCGTCGATTGGGACACTCCAGACCGTCGGTGGCGGCACGGCTCCGAGTGAGTGGGTGGGAACGGCGAGCAGCCGGACGCCGGCGTACACGATCGCCTTCGAATCGGGCGACCAGATGGTGTGCGAGAGCGCAAGCTGATCGAAGAAGCGGTAGGAAACCGACTCCTCCTGGGTCGAAATAAATTTCTCCAGCTCGCGCGTCTTGCCGGACTTAAGATCGACCAGCTCCCAGGTGTAGAAGGGTTTGTCTTCCGGCACGCCAATATAGGCGAGGTAGCGTCCGTCGGGCGAGAAAAAATACGCCGCCACCGCGTCCGTGGTGAGCGTGCGCGAACTCGCGTCGCTGATATCCACCAGCTTGATCCCGTGGAAGGTCGGGTCGTGCGGGATGACCGTCGTCGCATACGCGATGTGCCGGCCGTCCGGAGACCATGCAAAGCTGTTGTCGCCAATCGGCAGGCTGACGATCGAGCGCGGATGCTGCGCGTTGGCGTCGGCCACGACGAGATTTGCCTCCGCGTGATTGTTCGCGATCCAGGCAAGATGCTTTCCGTCCGCCGACCAGCACGGCGTCTTGAACGGCGTGCGTCCGTGCGAGAGCACCTTATCGACGTTCTGGCTGGTGTCGGTGAGCGTGATGAGCGCGACGCGTTCGCTCGATTCAGGATCCGAGCCGGCGGTATGCACCGCCAGCCGGCCCGGCGACGGACCCCAGGCGAAATACATCGGCACCCCCGTCATCACGATCCGGATCGGCGCCTGCTCTTTCACCTCCGCCAGCATCAGCGAGAGTCCGGCCGGCTCGCTCAGCAGAAACGAAAGATGCCGCCCGTCGGGAAGCCAATAGATGTAATCGACGTGCTCGGTCTTGCTCTCGAAGATCTGGATCGCCGCACGCTGTTTAAGATCATAGACCCAGACGGCAAAGCTGACTCCGGCCTTGTCGCGAGCAACGGACGAATAGGCGATCCGCTTGCCGTCGGGAGAAAACGTCGGCCAACCGTACTGGCTGACCGCCTCGGGCGGGGCGTCGGCGAAGGTGAACGCGGCCGTGAATATTGCGCCGCGGCGGCGATCGCGGCGAACGTGCTCGCCCTCAATCGGGCAGGTCAGGCACTCCGGCGTGGGACAATCGCCCGCGCAATAGTAGATATTATTATCGACGCCGACGTAGGTTATCGCACCCGCGGCGGCGGTCCCGGCGGGCGCCGGCGCCGGCCGCGCCACAATCATCAACGCCAGCGCCAGTGTCGCCGTGGCGAAGCTCGCGCGGAACACTCTCCCCCATCGCGATCGCATTGCGGTACAATTGCGCAGCGCCAACGGCGAACGCAAGCGCGCTCGCCGCGCCCGACCCTCGCACGGTTGACAGATCGCAGGATCGGGACCAAAGTTTAGGCCATGCGACGAGCAGCAATCGTTTTGGGCGCGGCGCTTATGTTGTGCGCGCCGGGTTTCGCGCACGCGCAGTACTCGGGGATGGACAAGCAGAATCCCAATGAGTACAACGACGACGATTCGCAGCCGCTCAAGCTTATCAGCTACGTGATCGCACCGATTGGCTTTGTGCTCGAATGGGGCGTCGCGCGTCCGCTTCATTACCTTGCAACCGATACATTTCTGGCGCCAGTGCTGGGCGCCAACACCGACGCCGACAAAATGAAGGTCGCGCCGATCGCCGAGCTGCCTCCGCCCGACGAGATCTCCGACACCACCGAGCATCACGACGTCACGATTGTGCCCAATCAGCCGGAGTCGCCGGCCAGTCCCACCGCGCAGAGCAGCGCCTCGGCAGTGTCGGCGCCGTCGCATCAGCCTGAGTTGCGGTAGCCGTTTTTTCGACTGATTCAGCAGAATTTTGCCGGACGATCCGCCGCTTCCTTGAATTCCTCTGCTTACTCGGGTTAGAATTTTTTCTAATCGTAAACATCTAACTGATGAGGGTGGGCCTAATCAGGCCCGCCGCGAGCGGGAGGTCGTGAGGATTCCAAATGGCTGCGGCATCTAAAGTCAAAGCTCCTACCGATCCGGCTGAACTGGCGAAATGGCGCGCCGATGAGCAGGCGCGCGAACGCGCCAAACGCGACAAGGAAAAAGCCGAACTCGGCTCGCTATGGAGCCGGCGCGATTTTCTGGGACGCCTGGGATGGGGTGGTTTCGGCGCCGTCACCACGATCGGACTGCTCGCCGCGGTGCGCTCGGCATTCCCGCGCGTGCTGTTTCTGCCGCCGTCGAAATTCAAAGCGGGCCTCCCGAGCGATTACGTGGTCGGCGAAGTCAGCGAGAAATACAAGCAGGACTTCCGCACCTGGATTATCCGAACCAAGGCGGGGTTTTACGCAATCTTCGCCAAATGCACGCATCTCGGATGCACGCCGCGATGGCTCAAGACCGAGCAGAAGTTCAAGTGCCCGTGTCATGGTTCCGGTTATTACATCAGCGGCCTGAACTTCGAAGGACCGGCGCCGCGTCCGATGGATCGCTTCAAGATTTACGTCGGCGACGACGGCGAACTGGTCGTGGACAAGTCGGTAATCTACACGATGGCGCCGGGCGTCGATCCCAACGACCAGTACCCGCAGAGCATCCTCAAGATCGTGTAGC
>DATLTX010000162.1:0-12374 GCA_035533435.1 Binataceae bacterium (SeqCode) | reverse complement strand
CGGCCATGGGTATCTGCGCGATAATCCGGTCGAGATGTGGTATCGCAACGCGCGCACGGTCTCGGTTATGGAAGGCGCGGTCGGCGTGTAGCGCCGATACGAGCATTAGAGGATCACGCGATGATAGATTTTGAACTCACGACTGCCGATAAGGAAATTCTCGCCCTTGCTCACCGGCAGGCCGAGATCGGACGGCGGTACGCGGAATATTATGACAAGCACGAAGATGAGTTGCCGCCGGCTGAGTTTCCCGAAGCGAGCGGACTGGACAACCCGGTTAGTCTAGCGGAAGAAGCCGCCGACGGCAGCAGCGGCCCGAGAATTCTGCATTCGCTGGTCATGTCGGAGATCTACTGGGGCGGTATGGCTCTGCACCGCGGGAAATGGGGCTTGGGCAACACCGTCCTCAAAACGGTTGCGACTCCAGAACAGATCGAGAAATGGAAGAATCACACTATTGCGATCGCGATAACCGAACCTGGCGCCGGCTCAGACCCGGCGAATATTCGAACGACCGCTACGTTCGATCGCGAAACCGGCGAATGGGTGATTAACGGAGAAAAGAGTTTTATTTCCCAGGCGCAATCGGCCGATGCCGCGATGGTGTTTTCACGCTTCGTCAGTCCGGATGGAAGCCGCGGTATGACGACGTTTCTTGTCGAGAAGGGCACGCCGGGTTTTTCCGTTGGTCCACAGCTCAAGAAGCTCGGCATCCGGTCTCACGATACCTGCAACTTACTATTCGACAACTGCCGCATCCCCGAGTTCAACCACATCAAAGGTGATTTCAAATCGACGATGTCGGTGTTTAACGACTCGCGTCCGATGGTCGGCGCTATGGCTCTCGGTGTCGCGCGCGCGGCGCTGGATTTCACGCGCGAAAAGCTCGGGGAGCGCGGAATCAAGATCTCCTACCGCGGGGGATTGCGGAGCCATTCGGCGGTTGCCGATCGCTTTATTCGGCTCGAGGCCGCATACGAGGCGGCATTACTCACTGTGCTTCGTTCCAAGTGGCTCGAACAGCGCAACGCTGCGCCGAAGGTCGAGGCGTCGATCGCGAAAGCCGCGGGTGGCAAAGCCGCAAGAAAAATTACGCAGAGCTGTATCGAAATGCTCGGCCCAGAGGCGCTGTCAGAAGAACATCCGCTCGATAGATGCTTTCGCGACGGACGCATCTTCGATATCTACGAAGGCGCCGGCGAGATTCAGCGTCTCATCATCGCGCGCGCGATACTTGGATACACGGCGCGCGACCTCAGATAGAGACCGCGATCGCGAAATCGCTATATCACCTATGATTGCTCTTCGAGGTAGTTTCCGGCTTCGAATCGGACCATCGCGTCGTTTTGGTCGAATACGGTACCGACCGGATTGCCGCCTTCGGCGACTATTTCGACTTGCTTGCGGAAGAGCCGCCGCAGCATCGCAATACCGCGATCCGACGAGGCGAGATGCTCCTCGGAGTGAAAGGTGATCGGACCCTGTCCAACCTGGGCCTCCCAATCGCCGGGCTTCCTCTGGCGCTCTTCGGCGGACATGTCCTGCCAGCGGCGGCGGCTGCCTTTGAAGTCTTTAGGTAGTGGCAGCAACCCGCCCGAACGAGTGACCCGTCCGGCGGTGTATATCCGATAGTGAGTGTCGTCGATAGGCAGCACCCAGCCGAGTGTTTCGACCGGTTGGTTGAACGCCGCGGCGAATGGATTGGGAACGACGCGCAGCGTGGGCACCGCCACTTCAGTGACCCGGCGGAACCGTTTTCCATCCTTACGCCGAATCTGAGTGCTTCGAATACCGAGCGGCGAAGGCTCGAAAGAAACCTCCGGCATCTGAGCCATCTCGGCGATGAACTGGATTCCGCTGAAACTCGAATGCAGAACCGCGACGTGATAGGGATCAATCACGTTCTCCCAGTGCTGAAACCAATTGCAGGGTGCGATCGCATCGCCGCCGGAGCCGATACTGGTGCCATCCGCTTCGATCGACTCGCCGGGTTTTAGAATTTCCAGCGGTTCATAGCTTGGCAGAACAGGTTTCCGATCGGGTGGACCGAGGTAGGCGAAGACCAGTCCATAGCGTTCCTCTACCGGATACCAGGGTTGCCGATAGCTGTCGCGTTTCTCGCCGCCGCCGGGCTCGCATGGTTGCTCGAGACATCTGCCGTCGGTCGCGAATAGCCATCCGTGATAGCAACATCGGATTCCGCGTTCCTCGACCTTGCCATAGTAAAGCGTGGTTCCGCGATGACAGCATCGCGGATACACCAATCCGAAGCTGCCAGCGGGCGTTTTGAACAGGATGAGATCTTCACCCAACGCACGTAGCACCATTGGAACATCCCTGATCTCCGAAGCAACCGCGATCGGATGCCAGTAGCGCCGCAGTAGCTCTCCGCCCGCGGTGCCTCTGCCGACTGATACGAGGTCGAGATCCGATACCGGCGGAGCTAAATAGTATGCGGAGCCGGATTTGTCGTCAGGATCATGGATGTCCATCTGTGAATCTCCTCCGGCGTTTGAGGTTCCTTTCGCAAAGGTGAATTCGCTCATGTGGCTAATCGCGGATGGCTTAGCCACTTGGCAGCGCCCGATGAATAGTCACCATCTTCGTTTGCCCCGGTGATCATTCGCGTGCCGTGCGGCGCGAGGCCCACTGACCGCGGCGGGTCCTGCCATATTGCGCAGACCGATCAGTTGCAATTCCAGCGCCGCGTTGAGTTGCTGGTGATCCAGGTCGGGTGCGGGACTTCGATGTGCGAGCCAGAATTGGAGCTGCTGAAAGAAGATCGCGAATAGATTTCGCGCCAGCGCGATTGACGGAACGCTCGCGGGAAATTCGCCGCGGTCCTTGGCATTGTCGATCAGTTTCGCCAGCCGCGGGTAAAGACTCGACATGAAGGCGGCGATGCTGTGGTGACTGTCGGCGATGAAAGGCGTTTCTTTGACGAATACCCGGGCCAGTCCCGGGTTTTCCCGGTGATGCGTGACGATCGCGCTCAGAATGTGCAGGATCTGATTGAGCAGCGGCTTTTCGGGAACTCTGGCGAAGGCCCGATCGAGGGCCCGGCCGACCTCCTCCTGAAAGATCATCACCAGCAGATCTTCCTTGCTCGCGGCATAGGAAAACATGGTGCCGAGCCCAATATCCGCCGCGTCGGCAATTTGCCGGATCGTCGTCGCATCGACGCCCTGTCGGGCGAACAGCTTGCGTGCGGAATGCTTGATGCGCGCGAGCTTGTCGCGCTCACGGCGACCGGTACGAATCGCGGTGCGGGCGCCGCCCTCCATTGCGGATACGGATACGAGTTCTCCGGCTTCTGTCACGTGATTTCCGAAGTTGTTCAAAAATGAATATGTTCGGTTCGTAACGCAACGCCTTCCATCCGTCAAGGCACGCGGAAAACGGGGCCCGCCGCGGGTGTGCCGGCGCGCCGCGGCGCGGGGTTCGAAGTTGATGGGTGCCGGATAATAAGAGAGGATAGCGGCGGCCGGGAATCTCAGCGAGGTTATTTGTGGATACGGAGCAAAAGGCGAAGTTGACGGCGCTCTTCACGCAGGAACACGTGGCGGTGATTGTTACACAGGGCGGCCAGTGGCCGACCGCAACCCTTCAAGCGTTTGCGGAGACCGACGCCATGGACCTGGTCTTCATCATGGGCGCGGACGCGGACAAGTTTCAGAACCTCGTGCGAAACCCGAACGTTACCGTGCTGGTGGATACCCGCGACGTTGGCGATGTCGCCAAATTCCAGGTCACGCGCGCGTCGATTCAGGGCATCGCTGAAGAGGTCGCGAAAGACGGCGCGCAGTGGGAGCCGCTCAAAGCAATTTTCCTGAAGAAGAATCCCTTCGAAGCCCCGTTCTTTGGCAGTGACAAGTTACGGATGGTGCGAGTCAGGCCCAAGCGCATCTCATACGCAGGCATCGGGCGCGATATGTTCAAGGTGGAGATTTGAAGCGTCAGGTTTTGAGCATTGCCGCCGTGTGGGCGCGGGCCTGGTCGTACTCCTCCAGTGTCTGCTCGACGAGTTCAGCGACGCTTTGGATTCTGCCTACTCCGGATATCGAATGGCCGGCGCTCCAGATGTCCCGATAGCGTCGAGGTCCGGGTCGTTCGCTCATACCACTGAAATTTCGCGCCGCTTCTTCGGCTGATACGCGCGCCGGCAGAGTCGCGGGATCCAGTCCCGCCGCGAGCATCGACGGCTTCAGCATATTTGTGTCGAGTCCGGTGAACGCCTGCGTCAGCATTACGTCGTCCATGTCAGACTCGACCAGCATCTTCTTGTACGCGGGCGCGGCCATGCTCTCGTGCGTGGCGATGAACTTGGTTCCCATGTATGCGAGGTCGCAGCCCATCACCTCGGCGGCCCACAGCAGGTAGCCATCCGAAATTCCGCCGGCCAGCACGATCGGTCCGTCGAACATCTGGCGCGCGGCACGTACGAACGCCAGCGGGTTGAGCCATCCCGTCTGGCCTCCGGCGCCCGCGGTCAAAAGGATCAGTCCGTCCACGCCCGCGGCGATCGCACGTTCCGTGTGATGGAGTGTCGCAACGTCGCAGAAGACGATGCATCCGGAATCGTGGAGCGGACCGATTGCCTCGGCCGGCGAGCCGACGCTGGTGATCACGAGCTCGACGCGATGCTTTACCAGCGCCGCGAGCTCGGATCGCATCTCCGCACGCTTGATGATCAGATTCGGACAGAACGGGGCGGGCGGACGATCCGGGTGTTCCTCGGCCGCGCGCGCAAGCGCATTTTCGATCTGCGAGAGCCACGCCTCGACGCCCTCGGGCGACCGCGCATTGGCCAGCGGGAATGCCCCGATCACTCCAGCCTTGCATGCCGCGATAACGAGGTCCGGTCCCGACACGGCGAGCATCGGTGCCGCAATCAGCGGAAGCCGCAGCCGTTCGGCGATTTTGCACGGAAGACGCTTCGACGGCATCGCTCAAGCGTCCTTTTGCAGGACGTGCACGACGCACACCGCACCGACTCCGACCATGTGTGCGAGACCGATTTTGGCGTTGGGCTGCTGGCGCACGCCCGCTTCGCCGCGCAGTTGACGGGTAATTTCCGCGACTTGTCCCGCGCCAGTCGGACCGATCGGATGGCCCATCGCGATCAACCCGCCCGACGCACTGATCGCGCATTTTCCGCCAATATCGGTTGCGCCGCTTGCGCTCATCGCCGCCCCTTCACCCTCGCCGCACAGGCCCATCGCCTCGACGTATAGAAGCTCTTCGATCGTGAAGGCGTCGTGCAGTTCAATCAGGTCGAGATCCGCCGGACCGATTCCGGCCTCGTTGTACGCCTGCGCAACAGTCTCGCGGGTCAATTCGGCATCGTTGTTCTTCGCTCCGCGGTACACGCGTTCGCTGCGCGAGACTGAAGCGATCACCCGCACGGCGCGGGCTCGATCGATCTTCAGCTTCTCGATCGCGTCGCCGGAAGCGACGATGACGGCCGCAGCGCCCTCGCCCACGGGGCAGCATTGCAGCCGCGTCAGCGTGCCCGAGATCGCAGGACCGGCCATCACCTCTTCGAGCGTGACCGCTTTTTGGCGCTGCGCGAAGGGATTGTTGGCGCCATTGCGATTATTCTTTACCGCGACTTGCGCAACCTGTTCGGCGCTGACTGAGTATCGGTTCATATACTCATTAGCCAGAAGAGCGAAGTGCGTAAACGGTGCGACCCGCGCACCGACCAAATCGCGAATCCGGGTCTTTCCGGGCGCTCCATTCAGCATCGCGGGCTTGTCCACGCCAATCGCGAGCGTTACATCGCTGATCCCGCTGGCAACATCAAGGCAAGCCTGGCGGAACGCGGTCGAACCCGAGGCGGAAGCGTTCTCGACCTGGGCCATCGCGATTCCGGTCGCGCCCAGATGCCGCAGCATCGGACGCGACGCCGCCATCCCGATAAGCGCGGTGCCGGTGTATGCGGACTCAACCGAAGGCCATCCGATACCGGCGTCATTCAATGCCGCGCGCACGGCGGTCAGGCCGAGCGTGACGTAGGTTGTATCGCTCAAGTGCTGGTACTTGTGGAGGCCGATTCCGACCACATAGACCGGACGCAATTCAGGCAGCGTCTTTTTCATTTCAATAGCTCCTGGCGGGTAAAGCGAAGCTCGTTTGCGCCGGCGCCACCTTCGTCCGGGACCGCGCCAACCAGCACGGTGCGCATCCGATCGCCGATCTTCAGTCCCGCATCCGTCTTCTGGGTCAGGAGCGCGCGTACCGCCGGACCGTCATCGAGCAGGATCACGCCCACCGTGAATGGCGCCTCGATCCCTTTGCCCTGATACAGATGAACCGTGGCGAAAGACCTCAGCACGCCTTCGCCTTTGAGCGCGAGGGGCGCAAGCTGATCTCCGGAGGCTCCGCAAATCTCGCATCCATACGATTGCGGCGGAAAGAAAACATAACCGCAGGCGATACAGCGTCCGCCGTTCAATTTTGGAATTCCGTCCGGCGACGCGGAATAGAGTTCGGGTGGAGCGGCGATTGTTTCGGGCATCGGAGCGCCTCCAGAAAGATTCGATTTCGGACCATACGCCATTTCTTGCTAATCAGTCAACAAATATGTTAGCGTCGCCCGCGATGAATGCCGAGCGTAACGATCAGGCGCCCGCCCGGCGCACTCAGCGCGAGCGGCGGCAACTCTCGCATAGCAGGATGCTCGCGGCGGCGGCCGAGTTGATCGCGCGTCAGGGCAGCAGCCGCACGACGCTCAGCCAAATCGGAGAAACCTCGGGCTACACGCACGGTCTGGTCAGTCACCGCTTTGGCTCCAAGGGCAAGCTAATCACAACTCTGGTCCGGCAGTTGCAGCGGCGTTTCGCGCAATCGCTGTTGCCGGTGCTCGGGGAGAAAAGCGGGATTGAGGCGCTGAAGTTGACCTGCGAGAAATACCTGCGCGCCGCGACTTCGGTCGATCGGATGGCGATATATGTTCTGATCGGAGAAGCGCTCGGCCCCGTGCCGGAAATCAAACCCGACCTTGCGGATGCCGACGATTATTTTCGCCGCTCGCTGCAGCATCTAATCGAAGAAGGAATTCGGGCGGGCGAAATCCGCAGCCACGTCGATCCTGCCGCACAGGCCGCGATACTGGTCGCAACGATGCGAGGGCTGGCGATCCAGAACCTGCTCAGACCGGGAGCCTTCGATCTCGAGGCCGTTTGCAGTGAACTCAATTCGAGTCTGGAACTGACCTTGGCGCAGAAAAGGAAGCGAGCCTGATGTTGCATGATGTGCGCGTGCTCGAGGTCTCCGCGCCGGCGACGATGCTGGCGGGGAGTATCCTT
The DNA here is from genome assembly GCA_035533435.1 of Binataceae bacterium (SeqCode). Lineage (GTDB taxonomy): Bacteria > Desulfobacterota > Binatia > Binatales > Binataceae > JBARDN01. The sequence goes on along the minus strand of DATLTX010000162.1, from coordinate 5,064 downwards.
GCCGATCTTGGCGCCGACGTTGTCGTCGTCGAGCCGCCGGCTGGATCGCCCGCTCGCCGGCTCGAACCGTTCCTCGACGAAATTCCCGGAATCGAGCGAAGTCTGACCTGGCACGCGCTCAATCGAAACAAGCGGGCAATCACGCTCGACCTCGACAGTATAGACGGACGCAACCTGTTCACCACGCTCGCCGAAAATTTCGATATCGTAATCGAGTCGGCGGCGCCGGGCGGCCACGCCCCGGTCGACGGCCTCAAGCTCAGCGCGAAAACCATTCGATGTACGGTTGGAGGGTTTGCTCGGTCGGGCCCCAAGAGTGACTACGCGTCCTTCGATCTCCTCGTGATGGCTTCGACCGGAACTCCCGCGATGAGCGGGGATCCGGATCGTCCTCCTCTCTTCCATCCCGTGCCCCAATCGATCATGGAAGGCGGAGCCGAGACCGCGATCGCCGCGCTCGCTTGCCTGCTCGCCCGCGATCGCGACGGCGAAGGACAGCAGGCGGAGATCTCGGAGCGAATCGCCGCGATGATGAGCGCGCTCAGCGTGCCGATCGCGATCGGTGCGGGAAACCCGGAGATCACGCGGTCAGGCACGGCGGGATTGTCGCCGGACGCGCGAATCCCGAGCATCTTCGAATGCGCCGACGGCTACATGATCGTTACAGTCCCCGCATTTGGCCCTTCATTCGGACCGATGACACAGCGGCTTGCGAAATGGGCCGCCGAAGAGGGGCACGTGTCCAGAGATATCGCCGAGGTGAACTGGATTACCTTCGCCGCCGATGTTCGCACGAAAGCCGCGTCGCCGGCTCAGTTGATGGCTTTGGTTAATGGCGTGGCCTCGCTTTGTCGGAGCAAAACCAAGGCGGAGCTCAGCGCCGCCGCGCGAAAACTTGGGCTGCTCGCGGCGCCCGTGATGGACATGAAAGATGTCGCCGAGTCGGAGCAGTATCGCGAAAGAGGTCTGTGGACGCCGGTGCGGATCGGACCCGACGGACGCGAAATCGACGCTCCAGCGCGATTTGCCCAATTCTCCAACTTCACGATCGAAACAAAACGCGCCGCGCCCTCTCTCTCACAGCACACCGCCGAGATCCTGAAGACCGAGGCCGCGATCTCCACCAGCGAACTGCAGGCGTTGTTCGTTCACGGGATCATATAGGAGAGCGATGTGATGAGCGCGCCATTGGCAGGCGTCCACGTACTCGACCTGAGCTGGGTGATGGTCGGTCCGGTCAGCGGCCGGTATCTTGCCGACCTTGGCGCCGACGTGATCAAGGTCGAGAGTCGCGGCCGAATCGATCCGCTTCGCACGCTCGGGCCTTTCAAAGACGGAAAGCCGGGACCGGAGCGTTCCGTCAGTTACCACAACCTCAACGCCGGAAAGCGATGCGTGGCGATCAATCTCAAAGAGCCGCGTGGACGCGACCTGATTCTGCGCCTGGTTGATTGGGCCGACGTGGTTCTGGAAAGTTTCACGCCCGGAGTACTCGAGAGCCTGGAACTCGATTACGCGCATCTGAAGCTGCGCAAGTCCTGCCTCATAATGGCCTCGACCAGCATCCTCGGGCAGACTGGCCCCCACGCGAAGGGTACCAGTGGCGTTGGCACGATGGGCGCGGCGATGTCGGGAGCGAGCTTTCTGCTTGGATGGCCCGATCGTCCGCCTTTCGGCACTTTTGGTCCGTGGACCGACGGAGTCGCGCCGCGCTTTATCGTGACGAGCATACTTGCCGCGCTTCATCGCCGATCGATCACCGGCGAAGGCTGCTACATCGATGTTGCGCAGGCCGAAGCGGGCATCCAATTCGTATCGCCGGCGTACTACGAGTACGCGGCCAATGGCACCGTCCCGATGCGCCGCGGTACGGCCGGCTCGCCGCTCAGATCTCCACACGGAATCTACCCATGTTCGGGTGACGACCGATGGATCGCAATCGATGCTTCTGAGCGCGATCATTGGGAGGCGCTGCGTGACGTGATTGGTGGACTGCTGAAGGAGTCGAAATTCGACACGCTGATTGGGCGGCTGAGGAACCGCCTCGAGCTCGATAATGCGATCGCGGATTGGACGCGGCCGCAGGATGCCGAGGCCGTCGAACGCGCACTTCACCTTGCAGGAGCGCCCGCGCACGTCGTTTCTCGGGGCGGCGACCTCGCGCGGGATCAGCATCTCAGGTTTGCCAATCACTTTCGCACGATCACCGATCCGGTCATGGGTGAGGCGGAAATCGAAGGACCCCGCTTCGAGTTACGTCGCACGCCGCACGTAGGCACCACCCGCGGCCCGCGAATTGGAGAACATACCGGCGAGGTATTGCGCGGCGTCTGCAATCTCTCGGACGACGAGATCGCCGAACTCGAAAAGGCCGGCATACTCACCTGAGCGCTGGTGCCGAGCCGGCGTGCTTCAACTAACGAACAGGAGACCATCTAGTGGCTAATAACATTCTCGATCTAAAGGGACGGATCGGACTCGTGACAGGTGCGGGCCAAGGTGTCGGCCGCGCAGTGGCATTGCGATTTGCCGAGAACAATGCGGGCGGCGTGGTCGTCAATGACTTCCGCCTCGAGCGCGCGCAGGCGGTTGCGGCCGAAGTTGAAAAGCTCGGCGTCAAGGCGCTGCCGATCCAGTGCGACGTTACCGATTTCGCCGCCGTGGCCGCGATGTTCGACGCCGCGCGGGCGAAATTCGGCGCGGTGGATATCCTTGTCAACAATGCCGGCAACGCCGGCGCCGATCCGGACGCCGTTGCCCGCAAACCATTCTGGGAGCAGGAGCCAAAGGACTGGCAGCCCTTTCTTGGCACCAATCTTTTCGGGGTTTTGAACTGCGTCCGGATGGCGGGCGCCGAAATGATCAAGCGCGGTTACGGCAAGATAGTCACCGTGATCTCCGACGCGGGGCGAGTCGGAGAACCGCGGCTCGAAATATACTCGGGCGCGAAAGCTGGAGCCGCCGGCTTCATGCGCGCGATCGCCAAGAACGCTGGGCGCTACAACGTCACTGCCAACTGCGTTGCGCTCGGCGCGACTCGCACCCCCGCTACCGAGCGCGGAATGGCCGATCCCGAAGCACTCAAGCGCGTGCTGAAGGTGTATCAGATCAAACGGATCGGCGAACCGGAGGACGCGGCCAACATGATTTTGTTTCTCAGCTCGGATGCGTCGAGCTGGATCACGGGCCAAACCATCCCGGTTAACGGCGGCTATTCCTTCGCCGTATAACTCCGGTTCATCACAAGGAGAATTCTGTGAAATACGAAACGATAATCCTCGAGCGCAAGGACGGTATTGGCTATCTGACGCTGAATCGTCCCGATCGCGCCAATACCATAAGTTTCCAGCTCGCGCACGAAGTTGTCGCGGCGATGGACGAAGTCGAGGCCGATTCCGGGTACCGGGTTTTGATCCTCACTGGGGCGGGTAGCCGCCACTTCTGCGGCGGCGCGGACCTGCGCGATTTCGCACGCCGCGCCAGCGAGACGCGCGCCAGCGGCGCCGAAGCGAAGAGCGCTGAGCAGCGGAGCATGCCGCGCCGTGACTTGTTCACCGCGATCGAAGAGTCACACGTGCCCGTGATCGCCGCGATCAACGGCGCAGCAATGGGCGGCGGATGCGAGATCGCTCTGGCTTGCGATATTCGTCTCATCGCCGACACCGCAACGATCGGCCTTCCCGAGATCCGTTTCGGTGCGCTGCCCGCAGGCGGAGGAACTCAGCGCCTTCCCCGGCTGGTCGGTTCGGGAGTCGCCAAGGAAATGATCTTCAGCGGGCTTCCATGGTCGCCCGAAGAGGCATTTCGCGTGGGTTTGGTTAACAGGGTAGTGCCGGCGGCGAACTTGATTCCTGAATGCGAAAAGATGGCTCGTGTGTATATCGAGCGCGCTGCCTACGCGCTCAAAGCGGCCAAAGCGTTGGTCAACGGCGCTATCGAGCTGCCATTGAAAGAGGGTCTCGCGCTCGAGCGCAAAATGATCGCGGAGATGGCAACGCCCGAAGAACGCCGCAAGGCGCAGGAGCAAGCTGCGGCCACCCAAAAGACCTACGCCCGGATCTTCAGCGAGCGATCCTGAACGACGACGATCGAAGCCAATCCGAGACCGGCAGAGTCCGGTCAGAGGCGGCCGATCAATAACCAGGCTTTCGCGAGCTTGATGAATTTTCTGGCCGAGGTCGCGCCTTCATCCGATGCCTGCCTTCGCCCGCCACGTCGGTATCGATTACTCGGGAGCGCAGACGCCGAGCGCGAGCTTGAAGGGCCTGCGCGTTTATTTTGCGGATCGAGCGATACTGCAGCGCGAGATTTTGCCGCCATCGGCGAGGCCTTCGCCCTCGATGTCTCGCACCTGCTTGACTTCTTCTCCGCATCGGCTACTCACAAGTTGAGAAGAGAGACGCGCAGGAGGTTGTCGTGTCGGAACTTGCCTATTCGAGCGCGAGCGCAATCGCCAGAAAAATCATTCGACGTGACATTTCGAGCAGAGAAGCCGTCGATTATTTCCTGACCCGCGTCCAGGCTCTTGATAAGCCCATCAACAGCGTCGTCACCGTTGACGCCGATCGGGCCCGAGCCGAAGCCGATGCCGCCGACGCCGCCTTGGCGCGCGGCGAAGTGCGCGGTCCGCTGCACGGCGTGCCAATGACGATCAAAGATTCATTCCAGACCGCGGGTATGCGCACAACCTCGGGCGCTCCGGAACTGGCTAATTTCATCCCGAAAGAAGACGCATGGCCAGTCGCGCGACTGCGCGGAGCGGGAGCCGTCATCTTCGGCAAGACCAATCTGCCGATCTACGCCGGCGACCTGCAAAGCTACAACGAGGTTTTCGGGACGACCAACAATCCCCACGATTTGTCCCGCACGCCCGGGGGGTCATCGGGCGGAGCGGCCGCCGCGCTGGCGTGCGGGTTCACCCCGCTGGAACTCGGCAGCGATATTGGCGGATCGATTCGTCTGCCATCGCATATGTCGGGGGTTGTCGGCCATAAGCCGAGTTATGGAATCGTGCCGGCGCATGGACAGATTCCCGGTCCTCCGGGAACCTTGACGCTCGCCGAT
>DATLTX010000161.1:0-15404 GCA_035533435.1 Binataceae bacterium (SeqCode) | reverse complement strand
CTACTGTCTGCGCGGACTTGGTGATGGCACGAGAGATGCTCCGTCAGGTGATGCGATAAAGTCGCTAAAACAAGTCCCTGCCTAGGAACGGATAAGAACACCCGAAATAGGCGAGCGTGGCTTAGCGGCGAAACGCGAAGGCTTGATGCGGACAACGGGGGAGGGGTGCAAGGCCGCCTGCGGGCCGCGTTAAGGACGAGGGGGACGGATGGAAGCGGCGGGTTACCGGCGCCGGCGCGATTACCAAGTCGGAATACTACTTGGTAATCGTCTCCGGGCCATCCGCCCACTAACTATAGGGGACAATGGCCAATTTCGGCCAAGAACGAAAAACCAGGAGGACACGGTAATGAACAACGTTTTCACGAAGATGTACGTCAAGGCTCGTGAGGCTTCGCGCGGTCAGACGATGACTGAGTACGCGCTGATCCTCTCGGCGGTCGCGGTGGTCGTGTTCGTGGGCTACCAGACGATGGGCACTGACATCAAGACTCTGCTCACCAGCGTTGACGGCCAGCTGTAAATCAAACTCCCGGGCGGCCGGAGCAATCCGGCCGCCCGGACCAACCTAAACGGGGAGAAACGGGAACATGAACCTTTTCACAAAATTGTACGTCAAGGCACGTGAAACTTCGCGCGGTCAGACGATGACCGAATACGCGTTGATTCTCTCGGCGGTCGCGGTGGTCGTGTTCATCGGCTACCAGACCATGGGCACGGATATCGGAACGCTCCTGACCAGCGTGGATGGCCAGCTCTAAAGGAACTGCCGCACGCTGAGCTTCAGCCGGGTCTGTTGGGGAGGGTTCTGACCGAGCCCTCTCTACCAATCTCGACCGATAGCTATTCTCCCTGGGAGGGGACGTGATGAGCAAACATCCTTCGATATCCGCCATTCGCCGCTGCGCACCCGGCCAGACCATGACCGAGTATGCATTGATTCTGGCCACCGTCGCCGCCGTCGTGGTTTCTCTGTACACGAGCGCGGGCACCGTCCTGACCACTTTGGTCTCGAAGGTGGGTCCGCTCCTATAGCCTGGCCACCGATTCATTTCTGACAGCACCGCGTGATCTTTGCCGGCGCGATAATTTGCGCGCCGGGATGCATCGGTGCGTCCGGCGCGCGCGATGGCGAACCGGACTGGGAAATGACTATTGCCGGAATAGCGAGGTAGAGGCGCCGATGGCACTCAACTTGCGTACTAAATTCGAGTGTGGAAAACCGCGACAATCGCGGAGTTGCTAATTGACTGAGAATATTGACAGGCGACCGGCGCGCGCTACCGCCGCCGGCGGGGAGGGGTGAAATGAGACGACCGATAGTATTCGTCGTGCTCGCGGGGTTGGCGGCGATGCTGGCGTCGGTAGTGGTGTACTCGGCGCTCAAGCGGCGCGAGGCCGAGGTCCAGCAGGCGCTCGCCAAAAATGTCCAGATCGTCGTGGCCGCTTACGATCTGCCGCTCGGCACGAAGATCGAAGCCGGCGAGCTTAAACTCGCCAAGTGGTCAGGCGACGCGATTCCTGAGGGCGCCTATACCGATCCGCGCCAGGCGATCGGCAGTTACGTCAAGAGCCAGTTCGTTTCCAACGAGCCGATCGTGGCCAACAAGCTGTTTCTCGGGCAGAAGACCGCCGGCGTAATGCCGCTGCTCATTCCTTTTGGAATGCGCGCAGTCTCGGTTCCGGTCGATGAAGTCAGCGACATCGCCGGTTTCGTCCTGCCGCATACCCGGGTCGATGTGCTGGTTGCGCTAAACGGCGGCGAAGGGAACGTCAAGCCGCTGGCGAAAATCGTTCTTCAGAACGTCGAGGTTCTTGCGGTCGCGCAGGAAGTCGAAATGAAGAAGGACGAGCCCGAGGTGGTCAAGGTGGTGACGCTGCTGGTCTCGCCCCAGGATTCCGAGCGGCTGGCGCTTGCGAACCGCGAAGGGACCCTGCGCCTGGCGATGCGAAATTACAACGATAACAAGATTGTGCTCACCAGCGGCGCAGACGTTGCACAATTGCTACGCGCTTACAGCCTCGAACCCGATCTCCCGGTGATGTCGCCGCAGCCCGGACCGCACCGGGTGTCCGCACCAGCGGCGCGTCCGCGTCCGTTCCAGGTCGAGATCTATCGCAACGGCAAGAGCTCCGAGTCGATGTCCTTTATAAACGAAGCCGCCCGCGCGACTTCGCACAAGCATCAGAAGACGGTCTCGAGCGCCGATGACGACTCGGCCGCGCCCGAGAAGACCGCGTCGGCCGTTTCAGATGATGCCGGCAGCGCGATGGCGGAATCGGCGGACAAAGTTTCCGACGCCGATTCTCACGTGGCGAAGGCCGTCGCGCCCATGCCCGCTCCGCACGGCGTATCGGTGACGGCGGGCGATGCTTCACTTACCGGCGCGATGCCCGCATACGCACCGTCGCCCAAAACGATCGATATCCCGTGACGCAGGTGGAAGAAGGTGAGGAGATGACTATGAAACCAATACGCGGATGTGGAATCCTTCCGTGGCTCGCGGCCGCTCTCAGCCTGCTCATGTTTCGGCCGGGCCTGTCCTTTGCGGCTGCCGATGGCGGCGCGCAGGTCTCGGTGTCGCTCAACGCGGGCGAGACCTATGTAATCGACAACGTGGCTCCAGGAGCCACCCCCGGCGTGCGCGTCATCAGCAATCCGCACGCCCTGGTGGTGCATAACGAAGACTCTGGCAAGGTCGTGTTGCTCGGCGCCGAGGCCGGAGAATGGGCGGTGACGCTCAAGACCTCGAGCGGCGACACCGTCTATGATGTGACCGTCAACGCGATTGGGAACGGCGGTGACATCAACAAACCCGGCAAAGCACCGGCGGCGATTTCCGGCAGCGGCCTGTCGACCGGTGAAGCTGCTCCCGTGATCGCGAAGGCGGACCCGGGCACCGGTCCGGTCTCCAGCACCAGCGACACTCCGCCAGTCACGGCGGCCGACGAGCCGGGCGCGTCCGCGCCGGCGATGAGCGCGCCGTCGGAGACTGCGGCCTCCGCGGCTGCTTCCGCGGCCGCCTCGGCGAGCGCGGCTGCCGCCGTGGCTTCGCCTTCCGCCAGCACTGATTCGAGCGCGTCCGCACCGGCGGCGGCGGCCTCTACGGCTGCGATTGCCACCGCACCGGCGGCGGCTCCTTCGAGCTCGACGATCGCGCCGATCACTGACATCGCTCCGGCCTCGAGCGCGACGGCGGCCAGCAGTGCGGCCGAGGTTTCGGCTGCGAGCGCGCCTGCTCCGTCCGCGGTTGCACCCGTATCCGCACCCGCTCCGATGGGGACGGCGCCCATGATGCCCGCGACGCTGGGTGCGACGGCTCAGCCGATCAACCCGGTGAATCCGCCTTTGATTCCCAGCCAGTCGGCGACGGCTAATTCGCCCGGCAAGTTTCGCTCGGATCCGTCGGTCGCGCTTTCCGGCGGCGACTACCAGACCACCGCGGTCTCGGGCGGAACGCATCCGCTGCCCCCGGACACGATCGACATGATGACCGGCACCTCGCAGATAATCGACTTCCCCGCGCGGATTCGGCGCGTGTCGATCGCGGATACCAATATCGCCGATATCCAGGTGGTGAGCCCCTTCCAGATCAATCTCATCGGGCACAAGCCGGGCTTCACGACGCTGGCGGTGTGGAACAACCAGGGAAGCTATGACGAGCGCCAGGTCCGAATCGACGCGAGCGGAAAAGAGCAAGTGCTGCTCAATTGCGTGGTTGCAGAGCTGGATCGCAGCAATATCGAAAATCAGGGCGTGAACCTTTCGCTGGCGCTGACGAACTACGGTGTATCGCTGTTTGGAATGCCGGGTGCGGTGGCGACGCCGTTCAGCCCGCAGAGCACTATCTCGACCATACTGCCCAACGGCACCGTCGTTTCGGGGCAGTCGGCTTCGCTGCCTCCGGCGGGATCGCTTATCCCGATGTTGCTGTCGCAGAACATGACCTATGGACTGGCGGCGGGAAACTCGAACGTCCAGACCCAGGGCTTCTTCCAGTTCCTCGAGAACCACAACCTGGCCAAGATTCTCGCCCAGCCGCATCTGCTCGCCAATTCGGGTGAGGAGGCCAAGTTCCTGTCCGGCGGCGAAATTCCGATCGTGATCGCGCAGGCGCTCAACACCTCGATCGTGTTCAAGCAGTTCGGCACGTCGGTGCAGTTCGTGCCGACCGTGGTCGGACGCAACAATATCGAGCTGCTGGTGAAACCCGAAGTGTCGCAGCCCGACTATGCCCATGGCGTGAGCATGTTCGGCTTCACGATTCCGGCGTTTGTGACGCGGCGCGCGGAAACGATGGTGCGCTTGAAGGATAATCAGACGCTGATCATTGCTGGCCTGATTCTCCACAATCCGATCTCGACCGTGAACAAGGTTCCTTATCTTGGCGACGTGCCGTACCTGGGCGGACTGTTCCGCACGACCTCGCACACGACGCAGGAGACCGATCTGGTAATGAGCGTGACGCCGCAAATCGTCCGCGCGCTGCCAGACGGAGCGCAGACGTACAATCCGTACGACGCCGGCCCGCTAACGCCGGAGTCGATCAAGACCAAACAATTGCCGACGTATGACGCATCGCGTCCCCGGTTTTAACCGGTCCGTCAGGCACTGAAACTGCCAACAGGGAGAGGAAGCAGTGTCAGTACTGAAGCAGAACAACGGAAACCGGCGGGGAGCCCTTAAGGTCCACCTCGTGTGCGCTGCCGAGGAGCAGCGCACCGAGGTGAGAACCGCGCTCGCCGCGCTTGGCGACCCGCCACTGGATATCGCCGAATTCGAACCCGACACCGATACCTCCGATCAGGCGCCGGCGGATGTAACGATGGTGGTTTTCAACGGAGATGAAGATCTGGCGCTGGGCTATTTGCATCGCGAAACCCAGCGCCGCCCGGCGCCGCTGGTCTTCGCATTGCTCGAGGAGCGTTCGCCGGAATTGATGAAACGGGTGCTGCGCGGCGGCGCCGACGAGCTCTTGTTCCTGCCGATCGAACCCGGTGACGTGACCCGCGCGTTGCTCAAGATCAGCGAAGCGCGGCGCCGCGTAGAGCATCACGAAGGCGGACAGATCATCTCGCTCGTCAGCCTGGTTGGCGGCACCGGAGTAACCAGCCTCGCCGGTAATCTGGCGCTCGCACTGCGCTACGTGATGGACAAAAGGGTGGGGGTGGTCGATCTCGACCTACAGACCAGCGGGCTCGCGGTGTTTCTCAACCTCGAACCCGAGCGCACGATCATGGCGCTTACCGAAGGCACGAAAAAGCTCGACTCGATTCAGCTCGAAGGCGCGCTCTCCAAGCACGCCTCGGGCGTGTACCTGATGGCCGCGCCCAAGCAAATCGAGGACAGCGAGTTGGTGACCGACGCGACCGTGGGCGCGATGCTGGATCTGATGCGCCAGCTATTCGACTACGTGATTGTCGATTGCGGAACCCATATCGACGCCAATTCGGTCGCCGCGTGGGAGCGCTCCAAGCATCTGTTCTACGTCCTCGACCAGTCCATCGGCGCCGCGCGCTGCGCATGGCGGTTCGTCGATCTGATCCAGCGCCTGGGGCTGCGCAACGTCGAGCCGGCCTTCGTGCTGAGCCGCCATCTCCTGAACCATCCGATCAGCGAGGATCAGCTCAGCCATACCCTGGCGCAGCCGATCTTCGCCAAGGTTCCGCGCGACGAAAAAATCCTCGAGCGGATTCAGTTGAGCGCGCAGGACCTGTGGCAGGTGGCGCCCAACTCTCCGCTGGCCAAAAGCGTCGAGGAAATTGCGCGCCGCGTCGCCAGTAGCAATCCGGACGCGGCGGTCGAAGGCGCCCCCGAGGGCTCGATTGTCTCCAAACTGCTCAACGTGATCGGCGCGCGCGCCTGAGGGCCAACTCGATGAAACTGGTCGATAGAATATCACAGCAGAACAGCCAGGCTCCGGCGCAATTCCAGCGCTCGCTGATCGGCGGCACGGCCAAGAAGGTCAAGGACACCCAGGCCGAGGGCTTCTCGCAACTCAAACTCGCCGTCCACAACCGCCTGTTCGAGACCCTCGATGTCGGGCGCCTCGAAAGCCTTGAGCCCGCGCTGGCCTCGGCCAAAGTCACTTCGGCGATCACCGATATCCTCAACGAGGACGGCCGCTTGCTGACCGACGCCGACAAGACCCGGCTGGTCGAGGAGATCAAGAACGAACTGCTCGGCCTGGGGCCGCTCGAACCGCTGCTCTGGGACGACGACATCACCGATATCCTGGTCAACGGGCACGGCCAGGTTTACGTGGAAAAGCGCGGCAAGCTGTTCGCGACCGAGGTCAAGTTTCAGGACGATGCCCATCTGATGCTGATCATCGACCGGATCGTCTCGCAGGTTGGGCGCCGGGTCGATGAATCGTCGCCGATGGTCGATGCGCGTCTGCCCGACGGCTCGCGTATCAACGCGATCATTCCGCCGCTGGCGCTCGACGGCCCCTCGCTCTCGATCCGGCGTTTCGGCAAACGGCGCTACGCGATTCAGGATCTGGTGGATAAGGGATCGGTGGCGCCCGAGATCGTCGAGTTCCTCGAAACTATCGTCAAGGCGCGCCTCAACATTATCGTGTGCGGCGGCACCGGCTCGGGGAAAACCACGATGCTGAATTGTCTGTCGGCGTTCGTGCCGGAAGACGAGCGTATCGTCACGATCGAAGACTCCGCCGAACTCTCGCTCCAGCAGCCGCACGTGGTCCGCCTCGAAACCCGGCCGGCCAACGTCGAGGGCAAGGGCGAGGTCAGCCAGCGCGACCTGGTCAAGAACACGCTGCGTATGCGGCCGGACCGGATAATCGTCGGCGAAGTCCGCGGCGCCGAGGTGTTCGACATGCTCCAGGCGATGTCCACGGGTCACGACGGCTCGCTCGGAACGATCCACGCCAACACTCCGCGCGACGCGATGGGGCGGCTCGAAATGATGATGCTGCTGTCGGGGATCAGCATCCCGCAGCGCGCGATGCGCCAGCAGATCGCGTCGGCGCTCAACATGATCCTTCACGTCTCGCGCTTGTCAGACGGTACCCGCAAGGTGATGAAAATCTCGGAAATCAGCGGAATGGAGGGGGAGATGGTGATGATGCAGGACCTGTTCGAGTTCAAACGCACCGGCGTCGGCGCCGATGGCGAGGTCAAAGGCAACTTCGTCTCGACCGGCATCCGTTCGAGCTATTCGCAGCGCCTGGAATCCGCGGGCCTGAAGCTCGACGCGCGGCTGTTCCGAGCCAACTCAGTCGTGGGATGAAGCCATGGATCTTTTAATCGCTTCCGCAATCTTCGCAATCATCTTTGTCTTTGCACTGGTGCTGATCACCGGCAGCAAGTCCGGGACTGATCAGAACAAAGAGATCTCGCGCCGCCTGACCCGTCCGACTGAAGACGCCGATCCTGGAATCATGCGCAAACGGCGTCCCGACGAAGGCAAGATGCTCGCCGTCCTGTACCGGGTGAACGTGCTGCGTCACCTCGAGGAAATGATGTGGCAGGCCGGAATGTACATGCGGGTTGGCGACATACTGCTGATCATCGTGTTGCTGTTCGGCGGCGGAATGTTCCTCGGCGACGTGATGTTCGGCGACATGCTGTTCGGCGTCGGCACCGGACTGCTGCTCGCCGCGATGCCGCTGGTGTACATCCAGTTCCGAAAGAAGCGCCGCTTAAAGGCGTTCAGCGCGCAATTGCCGTTCGCGCTCGACCTGATCAAATCCTCGCTCGAAGCGGGCCATTCCCTCCAGCGCGCGCTACAGGTCGTGGTCGGCGAATTTGCCGATCCGCTCGGCGTCGAGTTTCGCACCGTGCTCGAGCAGAGCCGGATAGGATTGCCGCTGCCGCGCGCGCTCGACGACATGCTCAAGCGCGTTCCCGAGGACGATCTCCGGCTGCTGACGGTCGCGGTCAAGGTGCAGAGCGAAGTCGGATCGTCGCTGGCGCAAATCGTCGGGCGGCTGTCTGAAATCGTCCGTATCCGCCAGCGACTGCGCCTGCAGATTCGCGCCCTGACCGCGCAAGCGCGGATGGGCGGATGGGTGGTCGGAATCCTTCCGGTGCTGGTGCTGGCGGCATTTTCGCTAATCCAGCCCGGCTATACCCACGATCTGTTTTACGATCCCACCGGGCAGAAAATTCTGAAGCTCGCGATGGGACTTGACATCGCGGCAATCCTGACCATTCGGCGATTGCTGCGCGTGAGCTACTGATATGAGCGCGCTTTTTATCAGTTTCGCGTTTTTCTGCCTTATCGGCGCCGCCGCGGTCGCCCTCTATGTCGGCGTCTTCACGACCCATCGCGCGGTGGACGACCGCTTCGCGGACCTGGCGGTCAAGATGCGGGTGACCCAGGGCTCGTTCGAGAACGCAACTGAATACGATCCCAACCTGCTCCGAATGATCTTCAAGTGGGCGGCCAAGAAAGTTCCGGCGCCCGACCTTGATAGTCCGCAGGGTGAGAAGCTCGCGCAGACCCTTGCCCAGGCGGGCTATCTCAAGGCCGCCGCGCCACACTTCTACCAGGTCGTGCGCGCGCTGCTGGCGGCGGGATGCGGTGCGATTGGCCTGCTCATTGGTGTGGTGCTTCACAATTCGGTGGCGCAGCCGCTGCTATTCGCGATCGGCGGGGTCGGGGTTGGAATCTTCGTTCCGAGCTATTACATCGGGCGGCGCGCCCGAATTCGGCAGAATAATATCGCGCGCCAGCTTTCCGACGTCCTCGATCTGCTGGTGGTCTGCGTCGAAGCTGGACTCGGACTCTATGAAGCAATCCGGATAGTCGGCACCGAATGTGAGCATCAGGGCCAGGAGATCGGCACCGAACTCAGCCTGGTCTCAAGCGAAATCTCCGCCGGCGCGACGCTCGGCGCAGCGCTGCGCAACCTTGCCGAGCGCACCGCGGTTGACGATATCAAGCCTCTCGCCGCCACCCTTATCCAGAGTGAGCAGCTCGGCGCGCAAATCGGACCCGCCCTGCACGCCAGTTCCGACGCCCTGCGGATGCGCCGGCGCCTGCGCGCCGAAGAACAGGCGCAGAAGGCCTCGATCAAGATCCTGTTTCCGCTGGTGCTCTTCATTCTGCCCGCGATGATCGCGGTGATCGTCGGCCCGGCGATGATCCAGGTCGTCAAGACGATCGGCGGCCAATGAGCCGGCGCCGCCGCGCGCGCTTGACCTGAACAAGTCCTCTCCCAGGCGCCTCGGACTCGGTGCGGAAACGCCCGGGTCCGGGGCCCTCCCTTCATAGAACGAGAAAGGCACGCGGCTTTGGCCGCGTGCCTTGATGTCACCCGGACTGTGCGCCGGCTTACAGGCCGAGCCGCTTCATCAGGCGATAGAGCGTGGTCCGATCGACGCCGAGCGCCGCGGCCGCCTCAACCCTATTGTCGCCGACTGACGCGAGCGCGGCTTTGATTCGCTCGGCCGCCGCGCGATCGAGGCAATCCTGTAGCGTGCCGGTTTCCGCAAGCGAGCTTGATTCGGACGGAGCCTGCGATACGGCCGCGTCGCTCATCGCTTCGGCGCCGGATGCGCTCTGGGCGGGGGCAGGCCGCGCTGCCGCGCCGGCGCCAGTGTCTCTGGCGGATTCCCTGCCAACGCCTCGGCCGAAGTCATTGGCGATGTCTTCGGGCGACGAGCCCATCGGAATTTCGTCGAGCGCAAACGCGTCGGGCTCGAGGACTTCGGCTCCGCTCATCACCACGGCGCGTTCGATTACGTTTTCGAGTTCGCGGACGTTGCCGGGCCACGGATACGCGGTCAGCGCCTGCTCAGAGGCGAGCGACAACGTGATCGGCCGGCCGGCGTCGGCCGAGTGGCGGATCAAAAAGTGATTCGCCAGCGCCAGGATGTCTTCGGGACGATCGCGAAGCGGTGCGATGATCAGCGGAATAACATTGAGCCGAAAATACAGGTCGGCGCGAAAGCCGCCCGTTTCGACTTCGCGGCGCAATACCCGATTGGTCGCCGCAACGATTCGCACATCAACCTTGCGCGGCTTCGATGCTCCGACCCGCATCACTTCGCCGTCTTCGAGCACACGGAGCAGCTTGGCCTGAAAGTCGGGGCCAGCCTCGCCGATCTCGTCGAGGAATAGCGTCCCGCCCGAGGCGCGCTCGAAGCATCCCGCCCGATCGCGGATCGCGCCGGTGAAGGAGCCCTTCTCGTGGCCGAAGAGTTCGCTTTCGACGACTCCGTCGGCGAACGCCTTGCAGTTCACCGCGACAAACGGACCGTCGGCGCGACCGCTCCAGAAGTGCAGCATCCGCGCGACCAGCTCCTTGCCGGTGCCGGTCTCGCCCTGGATGAGGCTGGTTGCGTGCGAGGGCGCCACGCGCCGGATCGTCGCGACCAGTGCGCGACTCTGCCGGCTCTCGGCGATAAACTCAGCCGTGGTGGCGGCGACCTCGAGCTGATCGCGCAAGCGCTTGTTCTCGCGCTGGAGCGTGCTCATCTCGACGGCGCGCGCGATGACGGAATTCAGCTCATCGCCATTGAAGGGTTTGGTGACCGAATCGAACGCGCCGGCGCGCAATGCCTCGGCAGTCGAATCGGTGCTTGGAGTTGGAGCCGAAACCACAACCGCAACGTCCGGCCGTTTGGCCTGAACCTTCCGCAACAGATCCATCCCATCCACCCCCGGCATCTTCAGGTCGGTAAGAATTACGTCGGCGCCGTGCAACTCTAGCGCATGCATGGCAGCCTCGACGGTCGGGCAGGTCTCACATTCATACCCTGCCTGGCGAAGGAGGCCTGCCGCCATCCTTGCGAGGCTAAGTTCGTCATCGACGATCAGAACGCGAGCTTTGCGTTCGATGTTGCGATCTTGCACGTCAATGACGTCCATCTTCCCACACCCGCGAGGGATGCAACGGGCGGAGGGGTATTGTCTTCTGAGCCGTGGGCATAGTCAATATGGGTACGGACGAGCGCGTGCGCCTCCGCACTGGGCTCTGATGCAAATCCGCACAGCGATCAGAGTCAGCAAGAGACGTGCTAAGTGTTTGAAAAGGTTTGTGAATTTCTTACCAAGGCCATCCCGAATAACACCGGAAGTGTAGGCTCAACGAAGCCTTGGGTAGCATCGATTTGCGCAAAAATCGCCGGGCTCCCATGGCGTTGCAGATTCGCAATCAGCGCATCGGGAGGATCTGGCGCCCTATTGCGTCAGGCGCAGGAGAATCTTCGACGCGATAACCTGGAAGACGGCATCGAGCTGCGTGCTATCGGGGGCGAACACCGCCTCTCCTACCGGTTGGGTGGAGTCGTAGGTTGAGCTGGCGGGATCATTTGCGACCTGCTGAAGGAACGATTGGTTGATCGCGGAACCCAAGCCGATGGCGTAAACGACGGTATTCTGAGCGCGCATACTGTTGGCCACTTGAATGGTGCGATAGTCGGCTTCAGTGGCGACGTTCGTCTCCCCGGTCGGGTTCACCGGACACAGCGGCTCCTGCCCGCCATACTGCTGGGAGGGAAAAGTAGCAGATGCGCCGCAGGAGGTTCCACTGGTGTTAGTGAATCCAAGTCCGGGACAAGTGGTTATGTTGCCCGAGGTGGGGGAGAGCATCCAGACATTACCCGCGCAGTAGCCCAGTTTGGTGTCGCCGGGATCGCATCCGCCGTAAAGCATCGGGGTGGTAGCGGTGGACCCTTTCGTACAGGCGAGATTGTCCTGAAGCATGTTGGCCCAGCCGTCGGTAAAGAAAACCGCGACTTTGCGCACGTTCGAGCCCGTCACTGGAGCGGTTTGGATCTGGGTTTGCGCATCCACCATTGCGGCATATGAATTTGTTCCGCCGCCGAACGGCATTGCGTTAACCGCACTATCGATCTTGGAAATGAACGGCTGGGTCATCGCCACGTCAATCGACGCCAGAGTGGAAAAGCTGACATCCGAAACGTGATCCTGATTGTCGTCGAAAAAACTAACAAAATTTTTGACTGCCGGAGGAAGCGCCTGCTGCCCGCCATTGAACGTCATCGAGCCCGACTTGTCCAATATCAGTGCCATGACCAGCGGATTACGCGTCGCCTGCGCACTGGAACCGACGCTCAAGGTCTTAGTGCCCGACACCAGGCCAAGGAAGAGGGTGTTGATCGTGGTCGAAGCGCTGACGTTCACCAGCATGTTGTTGTTGGCGTCGGTCGAGTAGGTGATCGATACCGCCGGAGGGTTGGATCCATAGTTGGCGTTGAATGCGCTCTGCGCGATAATCAAGGCCTCAGACTGACCCAGGTTGAGGTTGTTCATCGCGGCTAGAGCCGCGGCATCGACCGCCTTCGAGAGCGTCGTCTTGGTGACATAGGCCCGGCCAAGGTCCACCGCGAGCCCGGTGAAGCAAAGCAGCACCGGAATCATCACCACGAACATCGCGAGGACTTGCCCCGATTTGAAGTATCTGCCGTTCGCTTGGCGCGGGATATTCATACACTGGTCCTCTTAGAAATACGCCGCTTCGTACAGCGTCGATGGGAGTGCAGTTTTCAGCATCGTTCCAATCGGTGTGACCGGTTGGAAGGTGTAGAATATTTCCGCGACGTAAATTGTCTGGTTGGGCTGAAGCATGTTTGCGGCCGCTGACGGAACCAGGGCAAGGTTGCCGACTCCCGTTCCCAGCCTGCTCGACGGAGCAGGCTTCATTCCGCCCTGCGACGCCTGCCCGGTAATCGTGTACTTTCCCTTGGTGTTCATGACGGAGGTCACGATTACCTCGCCACTACTGCTCAAGTTCAGGGGCGCCTGACCCGCGATCACGGCCGAGACGGCGTCCGGTATCGAGCTCCCGCGCGAGGCGAGGTTACCGCCCTGCCGGCTGAGCCCGGACATCACCTCCATGTCATACAGCGCGCGGGCGAAATCTATCGTTCCGAACAAAAGGAGGAGGGCAACGGTAACCAGGATTGCAAACTCCAGCATCGCCTGGCCGGATTTCTCCGCGATGGTTCGCCGACTCAGTGAGTGATGGCGAAGTATTTTTGATGCATCCATTGGCCGTTTCCTTCAGCTCGGGGGGAATGGCTCATTTTGGAAAGTGGTACTCGCGGTGAAGGAGTACGCCGAATTGGGAAAGTACTGCCCAACCATCGGCGTCAGCAGGTTCAGGCTCATGGTGACTTGGATCAATACTGTGTCGCTTGGCCCTCCGGCGCTGCCCGAAACCCATACGCCATTGACAAGACTGGAAATCTGGATATTGGAAATCGGTACATTGATACCAGCCGCCGACTTTTGAAGGTCTGCTTCAATCGACTGCAGTCGAGTAAGACCGGTTTGGGTATTGCCGGTGGATGCGTACCGGCCGGCTTCCTGCACGGCCTCTTCGAGTTGCATCTGCGTGAAGAACAGCCGTCCGAACTCGACCACCGCAAAGATCA
The DNA here is from genome assembly GCA_035533435.1 of Binataceae bacterium (SeqCode). Classification (GTDB taxonomy): domain Bacteria; phylum Desulfobacterota; class Binatia; order Binatales; family Binataceae; genus JBARDN01. Next base: position 2,030 of record DATLTX010000161.1, on the reverse strand, counting down.
GGAGAAAAAACAGCGGCGCGACCATGGCAAATTCGACCATTGACTGGCCGTTCGCCGCTCGCGTCCGTGACGGTCGAAAGTGAAGGGGCATAGATCGCTCATCCTTGACCTAGAAAGTCAAAACTATAGTTGTCCTCGCCGACCCAGAACCGCAGGCCAGTACCGCGCTGTTGCTCAGGCACCACTCGGAGTGGGCGGCGAATGGACGCGAAGTCGCTTTGCGGCTACACTTCGTAGCACTAGAGTGACCTTTTAGTCGATTCGCTATCCTCTTTGACCCCGAATAGGGGTAGGAGCAATTTTAATACCCAACCCTGGGTGAAAGAGAGCATCAGCGTCGTTTCGGCGCTCTCCGGCGCGCGACCGGTACTTTACCGCCGACGGAATACCTCGGGCGCGCGATAGAAGACGTGGCATCCGTGCCAGCAAAGCTGAAAGAACCACCACTGCGAGAGCGATATTCATGGATTGTGTGTGCATCATTGTGCTGCGACGAAGTTGCGACGAAGGCCAAAACTATCGTCGAAAGGTTGCAAAGCTGCCAATTTCTGTCACCGTAATGAAACTTTTTATCACTTTATTACCGTTGTCATATGCTATTTTAATAGATGAGCAATTATGATGCCGATTACTCTGCTATGAGACGCACGACCGATGAAACGGACCACATTTCGGGAGATTTCTTCAGTCCCCGGTTCCTCTGAACGGCCGTCTTTTGGCGAATGTTACGCGCTGGTTCCCTGAACGGCGTTGTCTGATACTCTGGCGACGTCACGAATCCTGGAGGACCTGCGAGGAACACCAAGTGAAAATCGAGTTCGGAATTCAACTTGCCAACATGGAACCGGCGCAATTTCGCGCCAGCGCGCAAGCGGCCGAGGCGCTCGGCTACGACTTGATCGTGTTCCCCGACCATATTGTGCTTGAAGGGCCGGAGCGCCAGTACGACCCGCATATGCTGGCGTATGACACGGTCTCGGTTGCGGCGGCGCTGATCGAGACGACGAAAAAGATTCGCATCGGTCACCTGGTGTTGTGCAATCTGTTTCGGCATCCGGCGATCACGGCGCAAAGCCTGATGACGCTCGATCGTTTCAGCAACGGTCGCCTGGTTGCGGGTCTCGGCACCGGATGGACCGAGACCGAGTTCAAGATGACGGGAATTCCGTTCCCGCCGATAACGGAACGGCTGCGGATGCTCGACGAGTCGCTCGCCTGCATCCTGTCGCTATGGACCAACGAGCGGACGAACTTCGCGGGTGAGTTCTACAAGCTGACCGACGCGATTCTGTGGCCCAAGCCGATTCAGCAGCCGCATCCGCCGATCATCGTCGGCGGTGGCGGCAAGGGACTCTTGCGGCTAGCGGCCAAGTACGCGGACTACGTCAATATCATCCCCGACGCGGGCAAGGGCGGTCATATCTCGATCGAACAGCTCAAACGCATGACCGACGAATCGTATCGCGCGAAGGTCGCCTTCGTGCGCGAGGAAGCGCAGCGCCTTGGCCGCAAGCCCGACGCGGTGCGGGTCAGCAATTTCATCTATACGTTTACGATCACTGACTCGCCCGAGGCGACCCGCAAGACCGCCGCGATGATGGGGCAGATGTTCGGACAAACGGCCGACGCGATGCTGCAATCGCCGATGGCGCTGATTGGCACGCCGAGTGAGTGTGTGGCCGAGCTCAAGCGGCGCGCAAAAAATTGGGGCGTCTCGCAATTCATCTTCTCGAGCATCATGGGTATCGACGAACGCTCGCTCCGCAGCTTGAAGGAGGACGTCATCGCCCACGTCTGAGCAGGGGCGGGTGCGGCAAGGACGGATGCGATAGATCCGCAGTTTGGAACAGCTGGCCCCATCGACCGGCAGGAATCATCAAGCGTGCTTCGCCGTGAGGTGGCTACTTGGCGCTCTTGTTCCCCGCCGCGGCTAGACAAATGCGAGCTACAGCGAGCGATGCGATTGCGATCACAATCGCAGCAAATGCGACGGTGTTCCTTTTCATGTGAGCCTCCCTCTTGTCCATTCG
>DATLTX010000160.1:0-11525 GCA_035533435.1 Binataceae bacterium (SeqCode) | reverse complement strand
CGCGAAGCCGCGCCCTTTGGACACGCCTTCGACGTCAACCTGGTCGCCGGGCTTGAACACGTCGCCCGCCACGATCGCCTGTCCGAGCTTTAGCTCGCCCGCGCCATGGCGCTGGAACTCGACGGTGCGCACGCCGGGCGCAATTTCGGCCGCCTTGAAATGGCCGCGCAGAGGGCTCGTTACCCGCGAGAGCTTCTTCTTGCCCCACGTCACCTGCACGGCCTCATAGCCGTCGGTCGGCTTGGTCTTGAGCTGCGACACGGTGCAGGGTCCAAGCTGGACGACGGTCACGGCGCGAACGCGGCCCTGCGCGTCGGCCACCTGCGTCATCCCGAGTTTCTTTCCGATTAGTCCGGTAAGCATCGCCGCTACTCGAGCTTGATCTCAACGTCCACGCCGGCGGCAAGGTCGAGCTTGCCGAGCGCGTCGATGGTTTGTTGGGTTGGCTCGATCACATCGAGGAGCCGCTTGTGAGTGCGGATCTCGAAATGCTCGCGCGATTTCTTGTCAACGTGCGGAGATCGGTTGACGGTAAAGCGCTCGATTCGGGTCGGCAGCGGAATGGGACCAGCGACCCGTCCGCCGGTACGGCGGATAGTATCGACGATCTCGCGCACCGACTGATCGAGCAGGCGGTAATCGTACGCCTTGAGACGTATGCGTATCTTGTCGTTCATCCTGGAAACCGCGCCCGATTCTCAAGCGCTCCGTTCTGTCCTCTTTAGATCGCGTAAACCTGAATATCCGGTAAACCGTTAACCGCGCGCAGCCGACTCGCCCGCATCGGCTCGATACTTCCCGCTACTTGAGTATCTTTGAAACCACGCCCGCGCCGACAGTGCGGCCGCCCTCGCGGATCGCGAAGCGCAGCCCTTCGTCCATCGCGACCGGCGTGATCAGTTCGCCCACGATCTTGATATTGTCACCCGGCATCACCATCTCGGTGCCTTCGGGCAGCGTCAGCACTCCGGTAACGTCCGTGGTGCGGAAATAGAACTGCGGGCGATAGCCGGAGAAGAACGGCGTATGCCGTCCGCCTTCGTCTTTGGTCAGAATATACGCCGACGCCTCGAACTGGGTGTGCGGCGTGATCGAGCCGGGCTGCGCGAGCACCTGTCCGCGCTCGATATCTTCGCGCTTGACCCCGCGCAGCAGCGCGCCGATATTGTCGCCGGCCTGCCCTTCGTCCAGCAGTTTGCGGAACATCTCGACGCCCGTCACGATGGTCTTGGTGGTGTCCTTGAAGCCGACGATCTCGACTTCCTCGCCAACCTTGACTTTGCCCTTCTCGACGCGGCCGGTGACGACGGTGCCGCGGCCCGAGATCGAGAACACGTCTTCGATCGGCATCAGGAACGGCTTGTCGGTCTCGCGCTTGGGCTGCGGGATATAGTTGTCGATCGCATCCATAAGGTCGAGGATCGGCTTGCAGTTGGGGCAATCGTCCTTGCCGCATCCGCAATTTAGCGCCTTGATCGCGCTGCCGCGAATCACCGGAACGTCGTCGCCCGGGTAGTCGTACTTTTTCAGCAGATCGCGGACTTCGAGTTCGACCAGGTCGAGCAACTCGGGGTCATCGACCATGTCGACCTTGTTCATGAACACCACGACCGCCGGTACGCCGACCTGGTAGGCGAGCAGGATATGCTCGCGGGTCTGCGGCATCGGGCCATCGTTGGCGCCGACCACGAGGATCGCGCCGTCCATCTGGGCGGCGCCGGTAATCATGTTCTTGATATAATCGGCGTGGCCCGGGCAATCGACGTGCGCGTAGTGGCGCTTGGCGGTTTCGTACTCGACGTGCGCGATTGCGATCGTGATTCCGCGTTCGCGCTCTTCGGGCGCCTTGTCGATCTGATCGAACGCGGTGAACTGGGCAAGCTTCTTGGACGCCAGCACCTTGGTGATCGCCGCGGTCAGCGTGGTCTTGCCGTGATCGATATGGCCGATCGTGCCAACGTTCGCGTGCGGCTTGGTTCGTTCGAATTTAGCCTTGCCCATCGTAATTCCTCCGCTGCCCTGGTCCTAGGCGCGCGCCCGCGATTGCTGATCGCCGTCGGCGTTGCGCGCCATCAATTCCTGGAAAATATTCTGCGGTACCTGTTCGTACGCGCCGAACTGCATCGTGTAATTGGCGCGGCCCTGGGTAATCGAGCGCAGCCGCGTCGCATAGCCGAACATCGTGGCCAGCGGCACCCGCGCTTCGATCACTTGCGCGCCCGCGCGGCTTTCCATGTCCAGAATCTTGCCGCGCCGCGAGTTCAGATCGCCGATCACTTCGCCCATAAACTCCTGCGGCGTCACCACTTCGACATCCATGACCGGCTCGAGCAGCACCGCCTCGGCCTTTTCGCAGGCTTCCTTGAAAGCGATCGAACCGGCGATTTTGAACGCCAGCTCGGACGAGTCAACCTCGTGGTACTTTCCGTCGAGCAAGGTCGCGCGCAGATCGACCATCGGATAGCCGGCCAGCACGCCGTTCTCCATCGCTTCCTTGATCCCGTTCTCGATCGGTCCGATAAAGTTGCGCGGAATCGAGCCGCCCTTGGTCCCATCCACGAACTCGAAGCCGGCGCCCTTTTCCATCGGCTCGATGCGCAATTCGACCACGCCGAACTGGCCGTGGCCTCCGGTCTGGCGCACGAAGCGGCCTTCGGCTTCCGACGCCTTGCGAATCGTCTCGCGATAGGCGACCTGCGGCTTGCCGACGTTGGCGTCAACCTTGAACTCGCGCAGCATCCGATCGACGATAATCTCCAGATGCAATTCGCCCATCCCGGCGATCAGCGTCTGCGCGGTTTCCTTGTTCACCGAGACGCGGAACGAGGGATCCTCTTTGGCGAGCTTCTGGAGCGCCTCACCGAGCTTTTCCTGGTCCGCTTTGGTCTTGGGCTCGATCGCGATCTGGATAACCGGATCGGGAAATTCGATCGCCTCGAGGATAATCGGGGCGGCCGGATCGCATAGCGTGTCGCCGGTGGTCGTATCGCGCAGTCCGAGCGCGCAGATATCGCCGGCGAAGACCTCGGAAATCGCTTCCTGCTTGTTCGCGTGCATCCGCACCAGGCGTCCGATCCGCTCGCGCTTGCCCCTGGTCGAGTTGAGCACTGAAGAGCCGCTTTCGAGCTTGCCCGAGTACACCCGCACGAAGGTCAGCGTCCCGATATACGGGTCGGTCATGATCTTGAACGCCAGCGCGCTGAACGGAGCGTCGTCGCGCGGCCACCGTTCTTCCTGCTTGCCGTCGGCGTTGCCGACAACCGGAGGCAGGTCAAGCGGCGAGGGCAGATAGTCCACCACGGCGTCGAGCATCGGCTGCACGCCCTTGTTGCGAAACGCGGAGCCGAGCAGAACCGGCGTCACCGCCATCTTGAGCGTCGCAGCACGAATCGCGGCGCGAATCTTATCCGGCTCGGGCACTTTGCCTTCGAGGTACAGCTCCATCAGATGCTCGTCGTGGTCGGCGAGCGTCTCGACCATCTTGTCGCGATAACCGGCGGCCTGTTCTTTGAACTCGGGCGCAATCTCTTCGACCCGGTAGTTGGCGCCCAGGCGATCTTCGTCCCAGATGAGCGCGCGCATCTCGACCAGATCGATAACGCCGGTGAACTTGTCCTCGGCGCCGATCGGGAGCTGGAGCAGCAGCGGGATCGCCTTCAACTTGTCGCGCATCTCCTGGACCACGCGATCGAACTCGGCGCCGACCCGGTCCATCTTGTTGATAAACGCGATCCGCGGAACGTGATACTTGTCGGCTTGCCGCCAGACCGTTTCGGATTGCGGCTCGACGCCGCCCACCGCGCAAAACACGGCGACCGCGCCGTCGAGGATGCGCAGGCTGCGCTCGACTTCGATCGTGAAATCGACATGTCCGGGCGTGTCGATGATATTGAAATGATGGTCGCGCCAGAAACAGGTGGTCGCCGCCGACGTGATCGTGATCCCGCGCTCCTGCTCTTGCACCATCCAGTCCATCGTCGCGGTGCCTTCATGCACCTCGCCGATCTTGTAGTTGATGCCGGTGTAGTAGAGCACCCGTTCGGTGGTGGTCGTTTTGCCGGCATCGATGTGAGCCATGATGCCGATATTACGCACCCGTTCTATTGGCGTGGTACGAGCCATGAAATAAGAACTCGACTATTACCAGCGATAATGGGCAAACGCCTTGTTGGCGTCGGCCATGCGGTGAGTGTCTTCGCGTTTCTTGACGCCGCCACCGCGGTTTTGCGCGGCTTCGAGGATTTCCGCGGCCAGCCGCTCGCGCATCGACTTTTCTCCGCGCGCGCGCGCCGCTCCCACCAGCCAGCGCATCGCAAGCGAATTGCGCCGCACGGGCCGGACCTCGACCGGGACCTGATAGTTCGCGCCGCCGACGCGCCGTGAGCGCACTTCGACGGAAGGGCGCACGTTATCGAGCGCCTTCTTGAACATCGCGAGCCCGTCTTCCTTCGAGCGTTCGGCGACCAGTTCGATCGCGCCGTACAGAATGCGCTCGGCGGTGGATTTTTTGCCGCGTTCCATCACCACGTTTACGAATTTCGCAACCGTGCGATCGTGAAACTTCGGATCCGCCGCAATCTCGCGGACTTTAGCCTGGCCTTTGCGTGACATGGCGGTTACTTCGGCTTCTTCGATCCGTACTTGGAGCGGCTCTTGCGCCTTTCCTGCACGCCGATCGAATCAAGGGTGCCGCGGATCACGTGATAGCGGACGCCGGGCAGATCGCGCACGCGGCCGCCGCGGATCAGCACCACCGAATGTTCTTGAAGGTTGTGGCCCACACCCGGAATATAAGTATTAACTTCAATTCCGTTTGAGAGCCGCACGCGCGCCACCTTGCGCAAGGCGGAGTTCGGCTTCTTGGGGGTGGTGGTCTTCACTTGCGTGCATACGCCGCGCTTCTGGGGCGAGCCTTCGAGCGCGCGCGCCTTCACTTTGAAGCGCTTCTTTACGCGCGCTTGCCGGATCAGCTGATTTATCGAGGGCACGTTAAATTCCGTTTTTCCGCAACTTCAATTTCCGTTTCGCGTAACTTCAGTTTCCGCAAATCCGCGTTTCCGTTCCCCGCGCGCGCCGCTTGCGTCCGCGCTGCCGCCGCTTTGCGATGTCCCCCGGGTTCCGGTCGAGGTGGAAACGCGTGAGTTCAAACAAACCCCCCAAGGGCGGGACATGCCCTTGGGGGAACTACAAGTATCTACGCGCAGTCGGTCTGCGTGTCAATCTCCGACGGGTACAGCCGCCGTTTCAAGCTCGCTTTTCGCGCCTTCTTCCGGCTCGGCCAGACCCTCGACTTTCAACACCATCCGGTTGTACGAAGGCAGCCCCGTGCCCGCCGGAATCAGCCGGCCCATGATCACGTTTTCCTTCAGGCCCACCAGGCGATCGACTTTGCCGTTGATCGCGGCCTCAGTCAGCACGCGCGTGGTTTCCTGGAACGACGCCGCCGAGATGAAACTCTCGGTCGAGAGCGACGCCTTGGTGATTCCGAGCAAGAGCGGCTCGGCGATTGCCGGCTCTCCGCCCTTGTCGAGCACGCGCGCATTCTCTTCGTCGAAGCGCCATTTCTCGACCTGGTCGCCGACCAGGAAAGTCGTGTCACCGACCTCCTTGATTCGCACCCGGCGCAGCATCTGGCGCACGATCACTTCGATATGTTTGTCGTTGATCCGCACGCCCTGGAGCCGGTAGATTTCCTGGATTTCGTCCACCAGGTATTTCGCCAGCGCTTTCTCGCCCAGGATGGTCAGGATGTCGTGCGGATTCGACGAGCCTTCCATCAGCGGCTCGCCCGCTTTCACCAGATCGCCTTCATGCACGCCAATATGCTTGCCCTTGGCGATCAGGTACTCGCGCGGCTCGCCGACTTCCGGCGTGACCACGACCTTGCGCTTGCCCTTGGTGTCCTTGCCGAAGGAAACCTGTCCGTCGATTTCCGAGATTACGGCGAACTCTTTGGGCTTGCGCGCTTCGAACAGTTCGGCCACCCGCGGCAGGCCGCCGGTGATGTCCTTGGTCTTGGTGGTTTCGCGCGGCAGCTTCGCGATCACGTCGCCGGCGCGGACCTCGGTGCCTTCGGCGACGTTGATATACGCTCCGACCGGCAGGAAGTAGCGGGCGAAGAGATTCGAGTCGGGAATCTTCGCGGTCTTGCCGGCGGCGTCCTTGACCGAGATGCGCGGACGCACGTCGAGATCCTTGAATTCGACGATTACGTTGGATCGCGCCCCCGTGCGCTCATCGACGACTTCGTTCATCGTCTTGCCATCGAGGATGTCGCCGAACTTAACCACGCCGTCCACTTCGGTGATGATCGGAGTGGTGTATGGATCCCACTCGGCGATCATCTCGCCCGCTTTGACGTGGTCGCCGTCCTTTTTGTACAGCTTGGCGCCGTACACCAGCGGATAGCGTTCGCGCTCGCGCTCGCGGACGTGGCCGTCTTCGCCCTTGATCTGCGCGGCGACAGTAACTTCGCCGTGCCGGGACATCACGATGTACTTGCCGTCGCGGCCTGCGCGCACGACCGCGTTATGCAGCCGGATAACGCCTTCGGTGCGCGGCTCGAGCGTGGTCTGCTCGGCGCGCCGGCTGGCGGTGCCGCCGATATGGAACGTGCGCATCGTGAGCTGGGTTCCCGGCTCGCCGATCGATTGCGCCGCGATCGTGCCGATCGCCTCGCCCAGGTTCACCAGATGCCCGCGTCCGAGATCGCGCCCGTAGCATCTGACGCACACGCCCTGGCGCGACTGGCAGGTCAGCACCGAGCGGATCTTGATCTTCTCGATTCCGGCATCTTCGATACGCCGGACCTTTTCCTCGTCGATCGTCTCGTTGGCGTTGACCACGATCTCGCCGGTGAACGGATCAACCACATCTTCGAGCGCGACCCGGCCGAGCACGCGGTCGCCGAGTCCTTCGATCACTTCGCCGCCTTCGACCAGCGGCCCCATGTCGATTCCGTCGAGCGTGCCGCAGTCCTGCTCGGTGATAATCGAATCCTGCGCCACGTCCACCAGGCGGCGGGTCAGGTATCCCGAGTTCGCGGTTTTAAGCGCGGTGTCGGCAAGGCCCTTGCGCGCGCCGTGCGTCGAGGTGAAGTACTCGCCGACGGTCAGCCCCTCGCGGAAGTTGGCGGTGATGGGGGTTTCGATAATTTCGCCCGACGGCTTCGCCATCAGCCCGCGCAATCCGGCGAGTTGGCGAATCTGCTGTTCCGATCCGCGCGCTCCGGAATCCGCCATGATGAAGATCGGATTGAACGAGGGGCCGGAAATTTCCTTGCCGTCCTTGTCCTTGCCGTAAACCTCGGTCGAGAGGCCCTTGATAACCGAAGAGCCGATCTCGTCCTGCACTTCGGCCCAGATATCGACGACCTTGTTGTAGCGTTCGCCGTCGGTAATGACGCCGTTATTGTATTGCTTCTGGATCTCGCCGACCTGTTTTTGCGCCTGGTCGAGCAGCGACGCCTTTTGCGCCGGGATCACCATGTCCTTGATCGAGATCGAGATGCCGGCCTTGGTCGCGAACTCGAAGCCGATATCCTTGAGCCGGTCGGCGAAGATGACCGTCGTTTTGTTGCCCGCGCGGCGGTACACGATATCGATCAGATTGCCGAGTTCCTTCTTCTTCAGAATCTTGTTGATCTCGGCGAACGGAACCTCGGGCGGCACGATCTCATAGAGCAGCACGCGTCCGACCGTGGTTTCGATCCGCTCGTGGGTGGGCAAGGCCGGCGCGGGCGCGGCGTGCGCCTTGTCTTTCTTCTTGCGCACGGGAGCCTCGTGATCGACCGCCGGCTCGACCGGAGCCGCCGCCGGCATCCGCACGATCACCTTGGCGTGCAGATCGATTTCATCGTGATCGTACGCGATCCGCACTTCCGCGGTGTTCGAGAAGAACTTGCCCTCGCCGCGCGCCAGCGGACGCTCGCGCGTCATGTAGTACAGCCCGAGCACCATGTCCTGGGTGGGCACGATGATCGGCTTGCCCGAAGCGGGCGACAGGATGTTGTTGGTGGACATCATCAGCGCGCGCGACTCGACCTGCGCCTCGATCGAGAGCGGGATATGCACTGCCATCTGATCGCCGTCGAAGTCGGCGTTGTACGCGACGCAGACCAGCGGATGAAGCTGAATCGCCTTGCCTTCGATCAGGACCGGCTCGAAAGCCTGGATCCCGAGCCGATGCAGCGTCGGCGCGCGGTTGAGCAGCACCGGATGCTCGCGGATTACGTCGTCAAGGATGTCCCAGACATCCTTGCCCTCTTTCTCGACCATCTTCTTGGCGCTCTTGATAGTCGTGACGTAGCCCTTTTCTTCGAGCTTGTTGTAGATGAACGGCTTGAACAGCTCGAGCGCCATCTTCTTGGGCAGTCCGCACTGATGCAGCCGGAGTTCGGGGCCGACTACGATAACCGAGCGGCCCGAGTAATCGACGCGTTTGCCGAGCAGGTTCTGCCGGAAGCGGCCCGACTTGCCCTTGAGCATGTCGGAGAGCGATTTCAGCGGCCGCTTCGAGGGTCCGGTGATCGCGCGGCCGCGCCGTCCGTTGTCGAACAGCGCATCGACCGCCTCCTGCAACATCCGCTTTTCGTTGCGGATGATGATATCGGGGGCGTTGAGCTCGATGAGGCGTTTGAGCCGGTTATTGCGGTTGATTACGCGCCGGTAGAGATCGTTGAGATCCGAGGTTGCGAAGCGTCCGCCGTCGAGCGGAACCAGCGGGCGCAGGTCGGGAGGAATAACCGGCAGAATCGTCAGGATCATCCATTCGGGCCGGTTGCCCGACTCGCGAAACGCGTTGATAACCTTCAGGCGCTTGGCTACCTTCTTGCGCCGCGCCTCGGAATTGGTCGCTTTCATCTCGACCCGCAGCTCTTGCGAGAGCCGGTCGAGCTCGAGCTTCGAGAGCAGCGAGCGAATCGCCTCGGCGCCCATGTCGGCCTTGAAGCCGTCGGCGTACTGCTCGCGCGCCTCGCGGTATTTGCGCTCGGTGAGCAGCTCCTTTTGGGTAAGCGGCGTCTCACCGGGGTCGGTTACGACGTAGCACTCGAAATAGAGCACCTTCTCGAGTTCCTTCAGCGTCATGTCGAGCAGCGTGCCGATCCGCGAAGGCAACGAGCGCAGAAACCAGATATGCGCGACGGGCGCGGCCAGATCGATATGCCCCATCCGCTCGCGCCGGACCTTGGACTGAATAACCTCGACGCCGCACTTTTCGCAGACGACGCCACGATGCCGCATCCGCTTGTACTTGCCGCAGTTGCACTCGTAGTCCTTGGTCGGGCCGAAAATCTTTGCGCAAAACAGCCCATCGCGTTCGGGCTTGAAGGTTCGGTAATTGATGGTCTCGGGCTTCTTCACCTCGCCGTGCGACCACGACCGGATCATTTCCGGCGACGCGATCGAGATCCGGATCGAGTTGAAGGAAAGCGGGTTCTTGGGCTTCTCAAATACCCCGAAGAGATCTTCCATCCTTCGCTACTCCTTGATTGCGCCCTTTAGGCGCGCTCCGGTTCTTCAAGCAGTTCCATGTTGAGGCACAACGACTGGAGCTCCTTGACCATCACGTTGAACGATTCGGGCAGTCCGGGTTCGAGCGTGTTCTCGCCCTTGACGATCGCTTCGTACATCCGCGTGCGTCCCGCCACGTCGTCCGACTTGACGGTCAGCATCTCTTGCAGGGTGTACGCGGCGCCGTAAGCTTCGAGCGCCCAGACTTCCATTTCTCCCAGGCGCTGTCCGCCGAACTGCGCCTTGCCGCCCAGCGGTTGCTGCGTGACCAGGCTGTACGGACCAGTCGAGCGCGCGTGGATTTTGTCTTCGACCAGATGATGCAGCTTCATCATGTACATCACGCCGACTGTCACCGGCTGCTCGAACGAAAGCCCCGTGCGTCCGTCGTAAAGGGTGGTCTGTCCGGATTCAGGCAAACCCGCCCGCGCCAGCATCTGGAAGATTTCCTCTTCGCGCGCGCCGTCGAACACCGGCGAGGCGACGTGTACGCCAGCCGCGGCCTTGGCCGCGAACTTGTACACGTCGTTGTCGGCCAAATCGTCGATAAACGCTCCCGTATCCTTGTCGGGGTAGGCTTCCTTGATGTGCCGCTTGAGCTGCGCCACTGTGGCGCTGGCGCGCAGATCGCGTTCGATCCGGCGTCCGAGTTCGAGCGCGGCCCATCCGAGATGGGTCTCGAGGATCTGGCCCACGTTCATCCGCGACGGAACGCCGAGCGGATTGAGCACGATATCGACCGGAGTCCCGTCGGCCAGCGACGGCATGTCTTCCTCGGGCAGGATGCGCGAGAGCACGCCCTTGTTGCCGTGGCGGCCGGCCATCTTGTCGCCGACTTGCAGGCGGCGCTTGATCGCGACGAACACCTTGATCATCTTGATCACGCCCGGCGCGAGCTCGTCGCCGGCCTTGAGCCGGTCGATCTTCGAGCCGTAATGCTGCGCCACGGTCTCGACATTCGAGGTCATCGCCGCGATCGCCTGCGCGGCTTCGGCCTGCGCGGTCTCGTTCTCGACCCGAACCTGCCCCCATAGCGCTGGAGCCAGCTCCTCGAGCTGCTCGGCGCTGAGCGTGTCGCCCTTGGCCAGCAGCTGATGGCGCTCTTCGGTGTCGTCGGACATCACGCGTGCGGCGAGCTTCTTGCCGACCAGCGCGCGCTTGAGTTTGCGCATCGTCTCCTGCCGGATGATGCGGATTTCCTCCTGCTCATCCTGCTTGAGGCGTTCGGCTTCGAGGACTTCGATTTCCTGGGTGCGGTCGTCCTTGGCCACGCCGCGGCGCGAGAACACCCGCGCGTCGATTACGGTGCCTTCGACGCCCGGCGGCACGCGCAGGCTGGTGTCGCGCACCTCGCCGGCTTTTTCACCGAAAATCGCGCGCAGGAGTTTTTCTTCGGGGCTGAGCTGGGTCTCTCCTTTGGGCGTGATCTTGCCCACCAGGATGTCGCCCGGCCGCACCTCCGCGCCGATCCGGATGATCCCCGACGAGTCGAGATCCTTGAGCGCCTCTTCGCCGACATTGGGGATGTCGCGGGTGATTTCCTCGGGTCCGAGTTTGGTGTCGCGCGCGACGCATTCGAACTCCTCGATATGGACCGAGGTGAACAGGTCTTCTTTGACCACGCGCTCGGAGATCAGGATCGAGTCCTCGAAGTTGTAGCCGCCCCACGGCATAAACGCGACCAGCACGTTGCGTCCGAGCGCCAACTCGCCCATATCGGTCGAGGGCCCGTCGGCCAGCACGTCGCCCGCTTTGACGCGCTCGCCCTTGACGACGATCGGGCGCTGATTGATGCAGGTGTTCTGGTTCGAGCGTTGGTACTTGACCAGGTTGTAGATATCCACGCCCGCGTCGCGCAGATCCTTGCTCTGTTTGTCGGCGCGCACCACGATCCGCTCGGCGTCAACGCTTTCGACCACTCCGTCGCGCTTGCCGATCACCGTCACGCCCGAGTCGCGGCCCACGGTTCCCTCGAGCCCGGTGCCGACCAGCGGCGCGTCGGTCTTGAGCAGC
>DATLTX010000159.1:0-6418 GCA_035533435.1 Binataceae bacterium (SeqCode) | reverse complement strand
GATTTTCGGCAATTCAGCGGGAGTTTACGCGCTATGCGGAATCGTCGCCGGATTTGTTCTGTACGAGGCGGTTCACTACCGGATTCATTTCGCGCAGCCGTCGAATCGACTCGAAGCTCGCCTGCGCGCGCGCCATCTGGCGCATCATCTGCGCGCACCCGGCGCGATTTTTGGCGTCACCACGGTGCTGTGGGATCGCGTGTTCGGCACGGAGCCCGGGCATGCAGAAATGGAGCATCTGGAAGACCGGCTGGCGCTCCACCCTGCCCTTTCGGGGCCGAGCAATTGGCGGCGCGCGCTTACGATAAACGCGTGCTGGCGCTAAGAACCGGCCAGATATGTTGACTCGTTATCTCAAGTCGAGCTATTGAGTCGATACGTTATGCGGTCACGAGTCCTCAAACCTCTGCGGCGCCCGATTCCCGCGCCGAATCCGCAGCCCTCCTGGGCGCGAAGTTCCGCCGACCCCGCGCCGCGTATCGACGTGAAATTTCCGATCCTCGGCTTCCTGATGGAATCCGAGATGACCGGCTACGATCTCAAGCGCCGCTTCCAGGATCCGATCGGATTTTTCTACCGGGTCAGCGACGGCTCGCTCTACCCCGCGCTCAAACGGCTCGCGCTCGACGGGCTGGTCACGATGCATTCGGAGCGCCACGGCCGGCGCACTCGCAACATCTACGCGATCACGCCTGCCGGCCGCGCCCGCTTCCTCCGGACGCTGCGCGAGCCGGCGCAGCCGGTGTTCGTTTACGACGAATCGCAGGTCAAGATCTATTTCTCGCATCACGACCCGCAGGCCGCCCTCGAGCATCTCGATCGCGCCGGGCGCGAGGACGCCGAGGTGGTCAAGATGCTGGCGTGGCTGGCCGAAGAAATGAAGCGCCGCGGCGACAGCCCGTTTCGGCGTACCGTGGTCGAACTCGGGCGGGCGGTGTGCGCCGCCAAAGTGGAAGTATTCGCGAAGCTCGCCGCGCAGCTTAAGCGCGAGATGGCGCCCCGGCGCCGCATGCGAGTCCGGTCCGCCGCCGCGTTACCGTCAGCGGCGTCGGGAAGATAAATCAATCGCAGGGAGAGCACGGCAGATGGACGAAAAATACGCAATCGATCTCGAACACGTCATCCGCATTTATCGGCGCGATGAATTCGAGGTCCGCGCCCTCGACGACGTGACGATCCGGGTGCCCGAGGGACGCTTCGTGGCGATCATGGGTCCGTCGGGCTCGGGCAAAACCACGATGCTCAACCTGATCGCGGGAATCGATCACGCCACCAGCGGCCGGGTCGCGGTCGGGGGCGAGGAGATCACCGGCATGAAGGAGCGCGATCTCGCCGCGTGGCGCGCGCGCCATATCGGGCTGGTGTTCCAGTTCTACAATTTGATTCCGGTCCTGACCGCGTTCGAGAACGTTGAGCTGCCTCTGCTGCTGACTCCGCTGGGCAAGGCGGAGCGGCGCGAGCACGTCGAAACGGCGTTGCGGATAGTAGGACTGGCCGATCGGATGGATCACTATCCGCGCCAGCTCTCGGGCGGACAGGAACAGCGCGTCGCGATTGCGCGCGCGCTCGTAACCGATCCGACAATCGTGGTCGCCGACGAGCCGACCGGAGACCTCGATGCGAAATCGGCCGAGGAGATCCTGAATCTGCTGACCGACCTCAATCGCCAGTTCCATCGCACGATCGTGATGGTCACGCACGACCCGCGCGCCGAGCGATTTGTCGATACGGTGTACCGCCTCGACAAGGGAATCCTGGTCGGAATCGAGCCGGGCAAGGGCGGTCCGGCGCGGACCGGCGCGGCGCAGGCGCAGGCGTAAGCGAATCGCGCGAAAGGCGTTGCCATGAAGTACGTCGCGTTGGTGCTGAAAAACCTGCTGCGCAGCAAGCGGCGCACGATTCTGACGATCTTCTCGATCGCCGTCTCGCTGTTCATCTTTTCAGCGCTGGTCAGCCTGCCCACCGTCGCCGACCAAATCCTGTCGGACAGCGCGTCGTCGGTGCGGATCGCGTGCCACAACAAGGCGGGCCTGACCTACTCGATGCCCGAGGCGTACAAGCAGCGGATCGTGGCAACCCCGCACGTCGTGGCGGTCACGCCCGAAAGCTGGTTCGGCGGAGTGTATCACGAGGTCAGCGATCAATTTCCGAATCTCGCGGTCGATCCGGAGACCGCCGAGGCGATGTGGCCGGACTGGGGCGTGTCGAACGAGTCGTGGAAGAAATTTGAAACCCTGCGCACCGCGTGCCTGGTCGCTTCGGGCACGATGAAGCGCTTCAAGTTGCACGTGGGCCAGCAGATTATCCTGCGCGGCACGGTTTATCCGTTCAACGTCACGCTCGATATCGTGGGCGTGATGCAGGGCGGCAGCGCTCCGGCGAACTTCCTGATCTTTCGGCGCGATTATCTCGAGGAAGCCGCCGGGCGGCCGGGCTTCGTCGATAACTACTGGGTGCGAGTCGATAAATCCGAAAACGTGCCACAGGTGATCGCGGCGCTCGATGAAGGCTTCGCCAATTCCTCGGCGCAGACGCGCAGCGAGTCGGAGGCCGCGTTTGTCGGCAGCTTCATGGACAACTTCCGCACGTTCTTCCGCCTGGCCGAGATCCTGGGTTTTATCGTCGTGCTGACGATCGGGCTGGTCGCCGCGAACACCGCCGCGATGTCGATTCGCGAGCGCCGCAGCGAGATCGCGGTGATGCGCTCGATTGGTTTTCCCTCGGGCACGATTCTCGGCCTGCTGCTCTCCGAGTCATTGATCATCGGACTGCTGGGCGGATTGCTCGGCTGCGGCGCCGCGTTCGTCGTGCTGCGGATCTTCGCGGTCGGCACTCCGGCGCTCGGCCCGCTGAGCGAGATCAGGATGCCGCCGTCGATCCTTGCCGAAACGCTGGTCGTCGCCGCGCTTATCGGACTCCTCAGCGCGTGGGTGCCGGCGCGCGCCGCCGCGCGCCAGAATATAGTTGACGCGCTCCGGATGGTGGCCTGACATGGCGATACCGCTCAAATACAACGTCCGCAGCCTGCTGGTGCGGCGCGTTTCGACCGGAATGACGGCGGGTGGAATCGCGCTGGTGGTCGGAGTGTTCGTGGTCGTGATGGCGATGGTTGCGGGACTGGGATCGACGATCAGCGAAACCGGCGAGCCCGACAATATGGTGGTGCTGCGCAAGGGCGCGACCACCGAGACTTACTCGGCGATCAATCTCGATCAGTTCGAGGCGATGAAATTCCTGCCGCAGATTCGCCGCGACGCCGCCGGTAATCCGATGATATCGCCGGAGCTTCCCGTGCAGGTCCTGATGCGGCGCACCGGAGGCTCGAGCGATAATATCGTCGTGCGCGGCGTCCTGCCGATCGCGCTCGAAGTGCATCAGAACGTGCGGATCGTCGAAGGCCGGATGTTCAAGCCCGCGCTCGGCGAAGTGATCGTCGGCAAGGGGCTGACCGGACGCTACGCCAACACGAAGGTCGGCTCGACGATGCACTTTGGGCGCGGCGAGTGGAAAGTGGTGGGAATCTTCAGCGCCAAGCGAAGTTCGTTCGAATCCGAGGTCTGGGCCGATATCCATAACGTGCAGGACGACACGCAGCGCGGCGCTTACTACGCGACGGTGCGGCTCAAGATGGCTCCAGGAGCGGACTCCGAAGCGTTTATCAACCGGATAGCCGACGACCCGCGAATCAACCTGCAAGCCGAAACCGAGCCGCAGTACTACAAGGAGCAATCGGTCGTGGCCAACCAGATGCGCGTGCTCGGTATGATCGTCGCCGTCATCATGGGCGTCGGCGCGGTCTTCGCCGCGATGAACACGATGTACGCCGCGGTTTCGGCGCGCACCTCGGAAATCGGCACGCTGCGCGCGCTCGGCTTCAGCCCGGGCTCGGTGCTGTTGTGCTTCCTTATCGAGTCGGTGCTGCTCGCGACGGCGGCCGGCGCGATCGGTATTGTGCTGGCAATGCCGATCGACGGATTCTCGACCACGTTTGGCAACTTCGTCACGTTCTCGACGATTGCGTTCAACTTCCACGTCACCTTCGCGATCGTTATCGAGGCGCTGGTCTTCTCCGCCCTGATGGGACTGCTCGGGGGATGGTTGCCTGCGCGCCAGGCGATGCGCCTGGGCGTGGTTGACGCGCTCAGAAGGAGTTAGGGATGGCCGGGGAACAATCGCGACCGCCCAATATCCGCGAACTCGAATCGCTGCGGATCAAGCGCAGCGCCGACCCCGAGCGCCGCAGCCGGCTGGTTCCGGCCGCGCTCGCGCTCGGGGTGATGGCAGTCCTCGCCACCGCGGGTTACTACACCTACACGAAGACGCTCGGCCGCCCGCTCGAAGTGCAGACCGCTGTCGTCTCGATCAAGCAGGCGGGACAACCCGGCGCGGTCCTGACCGGATCGGGCTACGTCGTCACCAAAGACAAGTACATCACGATCGGCGCGCAGATCCTCGGCCAGATCGTCGCCGAACCGATCCAGGAAGGCCAGCACGTCAAGAAGGGCGACCTGCTCGCGAAGATCGACGATCGCGACTACGTGGCGCAACTCAACCAGGCAATCGCCGATCGCAACCTTGCGGCGGCCAACGTCGTGCTCGGACGCGCGCAGGCCGCGCGCCAGCTCGAACTCTACAAGAGCGGCGTCGAATCGCACGACCAATATGACGTAACCGTCAATGCGCTGTCGGTGGACGAAGCCAATTTGAAAAAAGCCGAGGCCGGGATCGCGTTCGCGAAATTCAACGTCAGCCAGTGCACGATCCGTTCGCCGATCAACGGAATCGTGCTCAAGAAATACCGCGAAGTGGGTTCGATGATCAGTTACGGCAATGCCGTCGCATCAGACGAGGGCATGACCGATATCGCCCAGCTTGCCAACACCGACGACATGCGCACCGAAGTCGATATCAATGAAGGCGATATCGCCAAAGTCGCGATCGGCAGTCCCGCAACCGTTCTCCTCGACGCTTATCCCGACCGCCCGTTCGCTGCGAGCGTGGTCAAGATTTATCCCGCCGCCGACCGCCAGAAAGGAACGGTCAAAGTCGAGGTGCATCTCCTTAATCCCGATCTCGACGTCGTCAAGCCGGAAATGAGCGCCAAGGTTACTTTTCTTGCCGCCGCCGCTGCAAAGCAAGAAGCGGCGCTCGTCATGGTGCCGAAGAAGGCGATCGTCTCCGACGGTTCTCAGAACTATGTCTGGACGGTCCGCGACGGAAGTGCTCATCGCACCGAGATTACGCTCGGCCGCGAGTTTCAGGACGGGATGCAGGTGACGCAGGGATTAACCGGCGGAGAGACGGTGATCGTCGTGCCGCCGGCAAAGCTTGGCGACGGGCAGCAAGTCACGCCCGTCGCCTCGTAAGTTGGCAGCTCGCGATCCCGCACGGCGGGCTGGAGAATTTCGAGCGCCCTACTCCGTGCGCGAGTGGCCCAGTCCAAGCGCGAACATTCGCAGTAGTAACGCCCTCGATTCCTGTTGCCGCAGCGCACTCAATTGTGTCGTTCGAGCAACTATACGCGGCGTCTTCCGCAGTGCGGGCAGATGCGCGAGCCGTGCACTCACCGACGTGCCCTGGTCTTCCCAAACGGTCCATATGCGAGGATTGACCAGCCCAGCCCATCGCCACGTCACAAGAACGAAGAGCAGGCTCAGGATCATGGCAAGAACGAAATAACCAGTTTGCGCTTCCAGGCCGCGATGCGTTAGCGAAAATTCTCTCGTGTCCATCATCACCGCCTCCACGCTGGTTAGACGCAACAATCGGTCCAAGCGTTGCACGTGAATGGGTGTTCATGATTAGTCACAGATACTGCGTAACAGTGGAGAAAATTCACGATGGCTAATACATTCGTTCTCGTACACGGTGCATGGCACGGTGCCTGGTGCTGGGCAGCGGTTATCAATCAGATCGAGAAGCTTGGCGACCGCGCCTACGCAGTCGATCTGCCCGGGCATGGGCAGAATGTTGCCGATCGCGCCAACATAACGTTGCAAAGCTACATCGACAGCGTCGTGCGATTCATAGAAGAACGCGATCTGCGCGATGTCGTGCTGGCCGGCCATAGTCTTGGCGGACTGACCATTTCGGGTGTCACCGCACGCATTGCGTCACGCATAAAGCGCACTGTCTTCGTAAGCGCGATCGTCCCGCTCGACGGCGAGCGGATCACTGATCCCGCCAATCCGGCGACCAAGCCGATGCTTGACCTGATCGCGTCGCGGCCCGATCGATCGCTTCCGGTCGAGGCGATGGGACCGCAGTTTTACGAAGGGCTGATGAACGACGTTCCCGCCGCGATGCGCAAATGGATCGACGAGTCGTTATGTCCGCAGCCGTGGGGACCGGCGATCGATCCAGCACCGATGAAAGCGTTTCACGCCTCGGGCGTGCCGACTGGATACCTGGTGTGCGA
>DATLTX010000158.1:0-16545 GCA_035533435.1 Binataceae bacterium (SeqCode) | reverse complement strand
ATCGAGCCGCGCGAATTCTGGCGCCGCGCCACGCGTGAGGCGCTGGCCGAGTCGGGTTACGATCCGAATCCGCTCATCGATGCGCTATTCGACGCCGACGGAATTGTCGGCCGGCGCGACGACGAGGAAGCCGAGATGTTCGTGCATATTGCGGCGCTGGCAGTGCGAGTCGGCAAATCCACCGATGCGTCCGCGCTCGCGGCGGCCGCAGTGATGCTCGCCGTCAGCTTGGGCTATTCCCCCGCCGAGGCGAGTGGAGGCTAGTCGGCGGCGCTTCCCGAAGGCGCCGCGGCCGGGGACGGCGCAGGGGCTGGATGCTCGGGAATTTTGAGGTCGCGCAGAATCTCGGTCGCGTGGACGGATGGATCGACGCTCGGATAAACTCTCGCGATCCGGCCGTCGCCGTCGATCACGTAGGTGATGCGCCGGTCCAGGCCGAGAATCGGAATACCGTTGGCCGCCCCGTACTCGGTTGCGATTTTCTTGTCCGGATCGAGCAGCAGCGGAAACGGGATATTGTACTTCTTGATAAACGCGCGATGCGCGTCCGAGTCCTGCACGCTGCATCCCAGCACGATCAATCCCGCCGACTGAAATCGCGCAAAGCCGTCGCGGAACGCGCACGCCTCTTTGGTGCATCCTGGGGTATCGTCCTTTGGGTAGAAATACAGCACGACGGTCCTGCCGCGCAGATCGGCCAGCGAGATCGGCGCGATCTGATCGCCCTGGACCATCTGGGTCGAGAAGTTGGGCGCGACTTGCCCTTGTTTGAGCAGCTCCGCGCGCGCGATTCGCGGCCGAACGACTACCACCGCCAGGATTACGATTGCGGCGAGGATGAATCCGGTTGCGAGAATCTTCATGGCGACTCCTCAGATGCGGTAGAGCCACTCCTGATATTTGCGATCGCGGCCGTGCAGCGCATCCTGGAAGACCTTTTGCACCGTGCGCGTGATCGGTCCCGGAGTGCCGCTGCCGATCCGCCGGTCGTCGAGCTCGACTACGGGCGTCACTTCGGCCGCGGTGCCGGTCATGAATGCCTCGTCGGCGACATAGAAGGCGTCGCGCGCGAACAGTTCCTCGCGCACCTCGATCGAATTGTCGCGCAGAATTTTTATCACCGAGTCGCGCGTGATCCCCGGCAGGATCGAACTCAGCGTCGGCGTGCGCACAATTCCGTCGCGAATGACGAACACATTCTCGCCGCTGCCCTCGGCGACATAACCCTGCACGTCGAGCAGCAGCGCCTCGTCGTAGCCGCCGCGGCGCGCTTCGTAGCCAGCCAGGATCGAGTTGACGTAATTTCCCGACGCTTTCGCCGCCGGCATCATCGAGTTGTGATGAAACCGCACGAACGATGAGGTTTTGAGGCGCACGCCCTTGTTAAGGCCGTCTTCCCCCAGGTACGCGCCCCACGGCCACGCCGCGATCGCGACGCGGGTCTTGTTGCCGCGCGCCGCAAGTCCCATCTCGCCTTCGCCGTAGAACGCGATCGGACGCAGGTAGCATTCGGCGAGCTTGTTGGCGCGGACTACATCGGCGCACGCCTTGAGCAGCTCCTCGGAGCTGTGATGCATCGGCATCTCGACGATGTGCGCCGATTCGAGCAGGCGGCGGATATGCTCCTTGCCGCGGAAAATCGCGGAACCGCCGGCCTCGAGCTTGTAGCAGCGCATCCCTTCGAATACCGCGAGCCCATAGTGCAGGCTGTGGGTCAGGACGTGGACGTTGGCCTCGTCATAGGGGACCAGGTTTCCATCCATCCAGATCTTGTCCGTACGCAGATTGCTCGCCGCCAAGGGAAAACCTCTGGGGAAAGAATCGGCGCCTTCTGGCCGTTACGAGCCGCCAGGGCGCCTTCCACGGCTCAAAGTTAGTAGAAGGGGGATCGGGGGACAAGGCGGCGGGCCGGGTCGAGGTTTCATCCCCCTGGAGTTTTGCGCGCGCAAACACGAAACCGGGTTACCCTATCGTCGCGCACCGGATCGCTCACTCGCGCGGCTTGGTACCTTGTGGCGCTGGCGCCGATTGCGGCTGGGTCGAATCGCTGCGCGGCGCGGAACTTTCCGCTGGCGATCCTTCATGCACGCCGTTGGAATGAACTGGTGGCTCGCCAGCGCTTCGCCGATGCATCCTGCCGCCGCGGCGGCGGCGTCTGCGGCCTCTGTGTCCGCCGGCAGCGGGAGTTTCGGATTTGCCTTCGGGCGGATGCTGCGGCCGCGCGACGAATCCTTCGGGATCTTCGACATAGCGGGCGAGTATTCGCGGGTCGATTCCATAGGTCGGCGCCATCGCCTCGAAGAATTTGCGCGCCGAAGCGAAATACGGCCGGCGCATCAGCCGCCGCGTGCGACGCGAGGGCGCGGCCATGCTCTCGAATGCGTCGTGGAGCAGGCGCATCCGCTCGGTGTCGCCGCGGGCGAAGCCACGCGCGCGCAACTCGCCCAGCAGATCTAAATCGCCGGAGCGAGCCGACGGGTGGCGCGCCAGATCGAGCGTCATCGCGGCGAGCACGAAGGCATGATCGGGCGCGGCCACTCCCTCGGTCATCGTGCCGAGCGCGGCCATATTGCGAATCGTGGGCGACTCGGCCGGGTCGCCGGTGTGGCGGCTCAGATGTTCCGAGAGAAACGGAATCAGCGCCTCGAGCAGCCCGATCTCGTCCATCAGGGCGGCCGCGCGCGCGCCGGCGGGCTGCCCGAGCGTGCGATAGGTTTCCTCGACCAGGCGCGGCACGGAAGCCTTGGCGAGATCGGCGCGATGCGTCTCGATTGCGGCGCGCGTGGCCGGTTCAATCTCGAAGCCGAGTTTGGCGGCGAAGCGCACCGCACGCATCATCCGCACCGGATCCTCGCGCATCCGCAGCTCGGGCGCTCCGATGGTGCGGATGAGCCGCGCGCGCAGGTCGTCGGCGCCGCCGGCGAAATCGATAACGTTGAAGGTTTGCGGATCGTAGAACAGCGAATTGACCGTGAAGTCGCGCCGAAACGCGTCTTCCTCTGGTGTGCCGAAGGTATTGTCGGCGCGAATCAGCGGATCGCCCTCGGCGGCGACTTCTTCGCTTTGGCGGCGAAAGGTCGCGACCTCGATATTCTGCGGTCCGAAAAAAACGTGGACCAGCCGAAAGCGCCGCCCGATCAGCCGCGAGTTGCGGAACAGATCGCGGACCTGCTGCGGATGCGCCGACGTCGCTACGTCGAAGTCCTTGGGCCGCCGCCCCAGCATCAGATCGCGCACCGAGCCGCCGACCAGATAGGCGACATGCCCGGCCGCACCGAGCCGGTACAGGACCTTCAATACGTTGGGATCGATATCGCGGCGCGAGATCGGATGCTCTGAGCGAACGATAATGCGCGGTTCCAAATCCGGTGACCTTGCGGCCGGAGTCACGATGAGAACGCGCCCCTTGCGCCCCTGCCCCAACCGCCGTCCAAGAACCTAGCACGACGCCCGCCACTCTTCATCGCCCCCCGAAGCTGTTTTGGGCGCTCACGCAACCGTCACGAAAGACCGTGCATCGCGGGCATCAATCGCGCTACGATTGTTGCCACATCGCAAAGGAGCCTCATCGCATGGGAAAATTCGTCAGCGACTTAAAGAAGATCCGTGAGCGCGCCCGCAAGAACATGGAGGAAGGCGCCGTCACCGGCGGCTACAAAGCCGATCGCAAGGAAGTTATCAAGGTGCTGAACGACGTGCTCGCCACCGAGATCGTTTGCGTGCTTCGCTACAAACGCCATTACTACACCGCCGATGGAATCTACGCCGATCCCGCGCGCCAGGAGTTCCTGCAACACGCGGGCGAAGAACAGCAGCACGCCGATTGGGTTGCCGAGCGTATCGGCCAGCTCGACGGAAAGCCGAACTACAGCCCCGAAGGCCTGGCAGACCGCGCGCACTCTCAATACGACGAGAGCGCGTCGCTGACCGACATGATCAAGGAAGACCTTGTCGCCGAGCGAATTGCGATCGAATCGTATTCCGAGATCGTGCGATGGCTCGGCTCCAAGGATCCGACCACGCGCGTCCTGATCGAGCAGATCCTCAAGATGGAAGAAGAGCACGCCGACGATTTGAAGAATCTGCTCGCCAAGGTTTCGTAGCGAGCATCTCGCCGCCTTCCTTTATCTTCCTCTCTCAACCGAGGCTGTCGAGAAACGTCAAGTTTCTGTCCGTCATCCTGAACGGAGGCTGCTCCTTCGACCGCGCTCAGGGCAGGCTCCCTGAAGGATCTCCGCGAAGCGATTAGTGCGGAAAGCCTTGGCGGCGCTGAAGGAAATCGCTTCGCGTAGATCCTTCGCCTGCGGCTCAGGATGACAACAACGCAACGGCTGCGAGAAAATGGACAGTCTCAACCGGCGGAGAAAGCATGTCCTGAGCGAAGCCGAAAGAAGAGAGGGAGCAGGATCTTGAAATTCACTTTCTCAACATCCTGCGCGACCTTCAGGGTCTGACTTTGCACGCGCGGGGCGGCCTGCCGAGCCGCCCCGCTCCCATACCCCGCATGCCGTGAAATCAACGCGACCGGTAGGCGAGCGCCCGCTCGACGATCGCGGCCGCGTAGAAGAGCGCGAGCGCGGGCGCCGCCGCTTTGATCGCGCCGCGCGCGAGCGATCCGGGCGGCGTTATTGCCAGCGCTATCACCAGCGCGTAATTGACCACGCCGCCGTAGTGCCCGAGCCGGCTGTGGATCGGACCGCCCGCGCGATGCAGCCATCGCGAGTCCAGCGCGTATTGTGAAAACGAAATCGCGATCAGAATCGGGATGTAGAGCGGCGTCGCGCCCGCCGCCGCCGCGCAGCCGAGCGCGGCCAGCACAAACGTAACGTCGGCCACCGGATCGAGCCATCGCCCGGCTCCGCTGCCGCCGCCGAGCCGGCGCGCAAGGCGGCCATCAAGGAAATCGCTGGCAGCCGCGCCGATCGCGAGCGCCGCAAAGGAAAGCTGCGCGCCCGGCGCCGCGAGATAAATCGCGATCCATGCCGCCGCCAGCGCAAAGCGCGAAAGCGTAAGCAGGTTGGCCGCCCGCGCGCCGAGCGCCGCATGCTCCCGTTCGCCTGCGGACGCGCTTTTCCCTACAATCGCATCCTTATGCCCGAGTCCCGCACTATCCAAGTCGTCAGCCACGGCCCCTCATGCCTCGACGGCGTGATGGCGGCCGCGGCGGTCGCGCGCTTTTACGACGGCGAGCGCGTAATTACGGTTCTGGCCGGCAATAACGAAGCCGACCGGACGATTCGCGGTCTCGAACTCAAATCGCAGGGCGTGGGCAATGACGAAATCTGGATTACCGACCTGTCGTGGACCTCTCCCGAGACCGGCGCGCATCTGACCGCGCTGGTCGAACGCGGCGCGCGCGTCTTCTGGATCGATCATCATCGCACCGCAGTCTCGCGCGCGGACGCGCCGGAGTTCAAGGTTCCCTTCACCAGCAAGATTCTTTCCGAGCAATACTCGGCCGCGCGGCTGACCTTCAATTTTCTGCGCAAAATCGCGCGCGACGCGATGCCGGCGCGCAAGCGCGAAGCCTTCGAGACGTTCGCGCCATTCGCCCTGATCGCCGACGACCACGACCGCTGGATCCACAAGATTCCCGAATCCGCCGATTGGGCGCTCGCCGTACAGACCCTTGGCGGCATGAACTCGTATCGCGAGATCCTGCGCCTGCGCGAACCAGTGATGACGCGCCGCCTGCGCGCGGCTCTCGAAGCCGGCAAAGAGGGGATGCAAAAGAGCGTCGATCTGGCGCGCGCCACGATGGTCGATCGGATGCTCAAGACCGGGATCAAAGTTCGCACCGCGTGCTGCTTCGGCTACAGCAGCGAAGTCGCCTCGCACCTCTATGACGGACAGCATCGCACCGTCGTGGCCTTGTTCGACCTGCGCAGCCAGGGCGTAAGCCTGCGCCGCAGCCCCGATTGCGACGTAAACCTCGCAGTGCTCGCCGAGGGTTTTGGCGGGGGAGGACATGAGGCAGCTTCCGGCTTCGCGATTGCGGATTTGCGCCGGTTACCCGCCGAACGCCTGGCGGAGTTACTCGGTGAGCGGCTCGAAGGCGTCGTGAGCAAGGATTAGCGCCCGGTTGAACGCATGATCTTCTTTCCACTTTCATAGATTCTCTCATCTTTTCAATAGGTTGTGAGCTATAAGCTCGAGCCGAGTGGGTCTTGCTTCAGTTTTGCTCTGGTCCTAGACTGACTGTACGTTCAATTGACTGAACAACCAGTCCGATGGCCACCAAAGAAGAAATTGTCAAAGATTTTCGCGTCCGCGAGCTGCTCGATGCGACCCGGCGCGTGATCGCGCGTCACGGATTCGAAGGCACCACTATCGACCGCGTCGCCGAAGAAGCGAAGATCGCCAAGGGCACGGTCTATCTCTATTTCCCGACCAAGGAAGATCTGCTCCACGCCGCGATATTCGAGGGACTGCGCGCGATGGTCCGCGAGACCGCCGAGTCCGACGACCGCACCATGGCTCCGCTGGCGAGAATTTCCGCGCTGGTGCGCAATCAGTTTCGCATCCAGAGCTCGAACCAGGATTTCCTGAAGGCGTTCTTCCTCGAGTCGAGCTTCGTGAATTTCGAACCCGGCGATTCGCGCGGCGAAGAGCTGCGGCGCGTGTATATCGATCACCTGGAATTTTTGGCGTCGGTGCTCAGTTCGGCGATACGCGCGGGCGTGCTGCGCCCGATCGATCCGCAGTTCGCCGCCTTCATGCTGAGCGACATGATCACGGCGAGCATCAGGCGCCGGCTCCTGGGTCTCGCTTCGACGCCGATCGAATCGGACGCCGACGCGGTGCTCGAGATGTTTCTCAAGGGGGTGATCGCCACGTGATGAGCCTGCGCACAGGCGCTGAACATTGCGCAAGCCGCGCCGCGATCATGGCGGCGGTGCTCCTGGCCGTATTTGCCGTGGCGGGATGCCGGCAGAGCGCTGCGGCCGGTGCGGTCAACCCGGCGCCGGCCAAGCTCGTCGTCGCGGTCGCGGCTGCTCATCAGCAAACGATCACGCGCACCGCCGAGGTGCAGGGCGCGCTCTACCCGCGCGAGCAGACGGTGCTCTCGAGCGAAGTCGAAGGCGCGGTGGTTCAGGTCGGCGCCGATTTCGGCGACACGGTTGCGGCCGGGCAGGTGCTGATGCGGATAAATCCGCGCGAGTATCAGTTGCGTCTGGACTCGGCGGTGGCGGCACTCGATCAGGCGCGGGCGCGACTCGAAAACTCGCGCGCGCGGTACAATCGCGCGCTCGAGCTGCGCAAGGACGGCCTGCTGTCGCCCGAGCAGTTCGACACGATCGTATCGGCGATGCGCGTCGATCAGGCCGACGGCGAATCCGCCGAGAAGGCGGTTGCGCTCGCGCGCAAGAAGCTCGATGACACGCAAATCAAGGCGCCGTTTGCGGGCTCGGTGCAAAAGCGGATGGCGTCGCTCGGCGAGTTTGTTCCCGTCGGGCAGAAGCTTTACGAACTGATTGCGATCGATCCGATCAAGCTCGACTGTCCGATGCCGGAGCGGTTCGTGTCGCTCGCGAAAGTCGGGATGCCGGTGCGGCTGACGATCGATTCGCGGCCCGGCGTGACCTACACCGGCGTGATCAAGCGGATCGCGCCGGCGCTCGACGAGCAAACCCGCACGCTCAAAATCGAAGCCGAAGTAAAAAATCCCGACGGCGCGCTCAAGCCGGGTTTCTTCGCGCACGTCGCGATGAACCTGGGCCAGGACCGCGCGCTGGTCGTGCCCGCCAGCGCGATCCTCCGCTACGCCGGAGTCGCGCGCGTGTTTATCGTCGAAAACGGCGTCGCTCGCACGCGCGAAGTCACCACCGGCTCAGTCGTCGGCGATCAGATCGAAATCACCGCCGGTCTGACCGACGGCGAGCAGGTCGTCACGACCGACGTTGACCGCCTCGCCGACGGCACCGCGGTGATCGCCAAGGAGCAGTCATGATCCTCGCCGATCTGTGCGTGCGCCGCCCGGTCTTCGCCACCATGTTTATCGGCGTGCTGGTGGTTCTCGGATCGTTCTCTTACGAGCGGCTCGGCGTCGATCTGTTTCCTAAAGTCGATATTCCGACCGTGATGGTAATCACGACGTTGCCGGGCGCCGCGCCCGAGGAGGCCGAGGCGCGCATCACCAAGCCGCTCGAAGAGGCGATCAACACGGTCAGCGGAATCGACGAGATGCGCTCAAACACGGTCGAGGGCGTCTCGCGGATCATTATCGAGTTCAAGCTCGAGCGCGACCTCGACGCCGCCGTCCAGGACGTGCGCGACAAGATTTCGACCGTGCTCGATCAGCTGCCCGACGGCACCAAGCCGCCGATGGTGGAGAAGTTCGACCTCGACGCGACGCCGATCCTGACGATGACGGTGACCGGGTACCAAAGTATCAAGGAGCTGACGGAAATCGCGCGGCGGCGGCTCAAGGAGCCGCTCGAATCCGTCGATGGAGTCGGCGCAATCACGATTGTCGGCGGACGCGACCGCGAGATTCATATCGCCGTCGACGCGGCCAAGCTGCACTCGACGGGTCTGTCGATGCAGCAAATCGCCGCGGCGGTGGATCGCCAGAACGTCGAGTATCCGGGCGGGCGGCTCGGACAGGGGATGTCCGAGGAGATGCTGCGCACGCTCGGGCGGATCACCGCGGTGCCCGACTTCGCGCGAGTAATTATCGCCGATAAAGACGGCAAGCCGGTCACCGTCGGCGACGTCGCCACGGTCGAGGACAGCGTCAAGGAACCGCGCTCGATGTCGCGATGGGACAATCAGAACGCGGTGTCGCTGGTGGTCACCAAACAATCGGGCGCGAACACGATCGATGTCGCCGATCGGGTGCGCGAGCGCTATAACGACCTGAAGGACACACTGCCGCCGGGAGTCAACGTGATCTTCTCGCGCGATACTTCCAGCTTTATCCGCGACGCGATTCACACCGTGCAGGAGCATCTGGTGCTCGGCGGAGTGTGCGCCGCAATCGTGGTGTTCTTCTTTTTGGGTTCGATCCGCTCGACCCTGATCGCGGCGGTCGCGATTCCGGTGTCGATCATCTCGACCTACTCGCTGATTCTGTGGATGGGCTTCACGCTCAACCGGATGACCTTGCTCGCGCTGACGCTGGCGGTCGGGATCGTGATCGACGACGCAATCGTGGTGCTCGAAAACATCTACCGGTTTATCGAGGAGAAAGGGATGGAGCCGATGGCGGCGGCGAAGGCCGCGACCGCCGAAGTCGGCCTTGCGGTAAGCGCCACCACGCTCTCGCTGGTGGTCATCTTCGTGCCGGTCGCGTTCATCAAGGGCGTGATGGGGCGTTTTTTGAATTCGTTTGGCCTCACGATGGCGTTTGCGATCATGGTTTCGCTGCTGGTCGCGTTCACACTTACGCCGATGCTGTGTTCGCGCTTTCTGCCGCGGCCGGGCGAGTTGAAGAAGCGTCCGAAGAAGTCGAATTTCTTTGGCGCGATCGAGCAGTGGTACGATGTCGCGCTGCGCTGGGCGCTGAAGCATCGCGCGATTATCGTCGCCGTCTCGATTGGGCTGGTGATCGCGATCCCGTTTCTGGGCAAGATGGTCGGCGCGACCTTCATGCCCGACGACGACTCGAGCGAATTTGCGGTCAATGTCCGCACCCCGCCCGGCTACTCGCTCGCGCATACCGATGCGGTCGTCCGCGAAATCGAGACGCGGCTGCGTACGATTCCCGAGCTGCGCCACCTCTTCACCACCGTCGGCGACACCAACGGCGACGACCGCGTCACGGTCGCGCAGGTGTTGGCGAAGCTTGCACCGCTAAACGAACGCACGCGCTCGCAAGAGGAGATTATGGCGCGGGCCCGGGCGATGCTGTCGGATTTTCCGGCCCTGCGCATCAGCGTTGACGCAATCAAGCCGTGGGACCAGGGCGGCTATCGCGACGTCGATGTCGAATACGATCTGCGCGGCCCAAATCTCGAGGTGCTCAAGTCGTACGCCAGCAAGCTCTATGCGACGCTCGAAAAACTTCCCGGCGTGGTCGATCTGGATTCCTCATACGAAGGCGGACTGCCCGAGCTGCAGGTGCATATCGACCGCCAGAAGGCGGCGGACCTGGGCGTCTCGGTCGGCGATATCGCGCAGACCATGCGCACCATGGTCCAGGGCGACGTGGTCACGCGCTATCGCGAGGGGCAGGACACCTACGACGTGCGCTTGCAGCTTGCGGAAAAAGATCGCAACGACCCCGCCGTCATCGCGGGACTGACTATTCCATCCGCCAGCGCCGGACAGGTGCGGCTCGATAACGTCGCGACCCTGGTGCACGACACCGGGCCGGTGCAGATCGATCGGCAGGATCGCCAGCGCCAGATCGCGCTCATCTTCAACCTCGCGCCCGGCGCCGCGATGAACAAGGTGATCGACGCGGTGCACAAGGACGCAATCGCGCTCGACATGCCGGCTGGTTACACGACCGCGCTAGGCGGAGAGAGCAAGATTTACGGCGAGATGGTGAGCGGGTTCGTGATCGCGTTCCTGCTCTCGATCATCTTCATGTACATGGTGCTGGCGGCGCAGTTCGAGAGTTTTATTCATCCGATCACGATCATGCTGTCGCTGCCGCTGGCGGTTCCGTTCGCACTGATCTCGCTCTTGTTTTTCCGCGAGCATCTGATGCTGTTCTCGACCCTGGGGATTTTGCTCCTGTTCGGAATTGTGAAAAAGAATTCGATCCTGCAGATCGATCAGACATTGAATTTAAGACGCCAGGGAGTTCCGCGTAGACAGGCAATTCTGACCGCGAATCGGGACCGGTTGCGCCCCATCCTGATGACCACGGCCGCGCTGGTCGCGGGCATGATTCCGGTCGCGATCGGACGCGGCGCCGGCGATTCCTCGGTGCGTTCGATCGCGCTGGTGGTGATCGGCGGACAGACGCTGTGCCTTTTGATCACGCTGCTCATCACGCCGGTCGCCTATTCGCTGTTCGACGATCTGGAAAACTGGTGGGCGCGCCTGTGGAAGCGCCAGCCCGCGCTGAGCCTGGTCGAGAAACCCGAGTTCGACGCCTCACGCCACGCCGCCGACTGACGCGCAATCCATTCAATCACGGGCAGGGACGCCCGCGCCAAATCACCCTGTTCCTGTCTGTCAACCGAAGCGGACGGCTGGTCCGCCTGCGGCGGCGCGGGGGGCGGCTCTTCATTCCAATCGCGCGGGTCTGCTACTGTCCGCGTCCTGGCGCACTTGCGATGCAAGCAACTACGACAATCGAAGCGAGATTCCCGATGATCGATTTGCTGATGGTACTGGCTTTGGGCCTGGTGGCTGGCGTGCTGAGCGGTTTTTTCGGAGTCGGCGGCGGAGTGCTGATCGTCCCGACGCTGGTCGTGCTGCTCGCGATGCCGATGCATGCCGCGGTCGGCACCTCACTTGCCGCGCTGCTGCCGCCGGTCGGGATTCTCGGCGCGTATGAGTATTACAAGACCGGCAACGTGAATATCGGATTCGCGGCGATGCTGGCGATCGGGCTGATCCTGGGCGGATTTGTCGGCGGCAAGATCGCGATCGGAGTCGCGCCCACGTTGTTGCGCCGTGCGTTTGCCGTTTTCATGATCGCAGTCTCGATTCGGATGCTGGTGAAGTAACCCGGCGCCCGCGGCGCCGCGGTTTCTTGCGGCTTGCGCGTGCGCCGATCCCTTATTACATTCGCGGCGTGGACGCGAAACTTCAGGATGCCCTCAATTTGCTGCTCGAATCCGAGCGCGCGGGCGTGCTCGCGCTCGAAGAATTGATCCGCGAGGTCGAGCAGGAAGAGTTGCGCGTCTTTTTGCGCGGCTCGCGCGACGAAGAGGCGCGCAATGTCCGCGAGCTCGAGGCGCTCATTCGCGGCGGCGGCGGCAGGCCCTCGGACCAGACCGGACCATTTGCCGCCAAAGTCGCCGCTCTGCCCACCGTGCGCGAGCGGCTTAACCTGATGTCGCGCGGGCAGGAATGGGCCGCGCGCAAGACCGAAGATGCACTCGTTCTGGCGCCAGCCGCCGGGCCGATCCACGATTTTCTGGCCGCGATGGCGAATCACCATCGCGCCGAAGTCGAATGGGGCCGCGCCGAAGTGATCCGCCTGATGAACGCCTGACCAATCAGGTTTTGACCTCGAAAGGATTGAGGCATCGCACTCCAGTGCGTTCGATGTCTCTGAGGTTGCGGGTCACCAGCGTCAACCCGTGCGTCTGGGCGGTGGCTGCCATGAGCGTATCGACGACCGGAAAGTTGCCGCGAGCGCACAGCCGACCCCACGCCTGCGCGACTCGATCGTCGATCTTCAGAATGCGTTCGCCGAATCCGGCGAGCAATTCATCGAGCCAATCCTCGAGCGCACGCGCGCGGCGCAAATCGCGCGCTCGAAGCCGCTCGATCCCCTGGCGAATCTCGCCGATTACCAGCACGCTCAGAAAAAGTTCGTCGTCCTGAACCCTCCCATACCAGGCAGCCACGCGCGGATCGCAGCGGCGGCCCTTGCGGACCTCCGAGATGACATTGGTGTCGATTAGGTACACGCGTGCGCGCCCTAGAGATGCACGACGCGGCCGGTGTCGCGAGAGCGGGTGATCTCGACTCCTTCGAGCGGGGCTGCCGCCAGCAGGGACTTCAGGCTTTTGCCACCTGTCCGCAACCGGCGATACTCGTCGGCCGGGACGAGCACTGCAACCGGCTTTCCGCGCCGGGTGACGGTTTGCGGCCCTTCTTTGAGCGCGCGTTCGACGAACTCGCTGAAGCGCGCCTTTGCCTGCTGGATTTGCCACTTCATCGAGGACCTCGCAGATGGGGATATCCTGACTAGACAGACTAGTCTGCCAACCCGCGCGGATCAATCACGAATCGTCGCAAATGGGATCCGCCTGACGGCGCGATCCTAGTTCAACCCGAGCGCTTTTCGGAATTTCGGCGCGCTGAAGCCGATTATCGCCTGTTCGTCGATAATCGTAACCGGGGTCGCGCGAAAACCCTTGGCGACCAGCTCGTCGAGCACCGCGGGATCGCGCGTCAGGTTCTTTTCGGTGAACGCGATATTGTTGCGCGATAGAAACTCTATCGCCTGATGACACGCGCCTCAGCCGTCCTGAGTATAAACCACGACTTTCATCGTTATCGCCTCCGGATTTTTTCCGCCCGTCAACCCTTCGCCGCCGCGGGCGCGGGCACTTCTTTCATCCGCGCGGTGGTGTCGGTGTCGAATTCAAGATGCAGCGCCCGCACGATCATCCCGTGCATTCGCCATAGCCCGATGACATAGAACAGCTCCATGATCTGCGCGTCATCGAGATGCAGTTTCAGCGCGGCGAACGATTCGTCCTCGACCAGATTACGCCCGACAATTTCGTCAGTCACCTGCATCACGGCGCGCTCGGCGGGCGTGAACTGGTCGGACAGCGCCCAGCTTTTGATCGCGGCGAGCTTGTCCGCGGCCACGCCGACCATCCGCGCGACTTTCAGATGCTGCGAATACTCGAACCTCGAGTCGCCAACGATTCCGGTGCGCAGGATCGCGAGCTCGCGCAGCTTGGCGGGCAGCTTGCGTCCCGGCTGCATCAGGGCCATCAGCGAGTTGCGTGCCTGGAAAAGAAGATCCGGCACCAGCGCAAACGTTGTCCAGTAATCGCCGGGAGTGCCGGTCGCGGTGCCGGGATGCTTGACCGGATCGCGATCGCCGAAAAACTGCTTATAGAGTTCCTTGATCTCGGGCGAAGCCTCCGCGAGGCTCACCTGCTTAAGCCGTCCCATCGCCTTTCCTCCGATTACATGTGCGCGCGCTGCGATCCACGCCGGATGCAACCTTCGCCCAAGCGGACCTTTCAGGTCAAATAAAATGCGGCGGTGTCGGGGCGATAGGCGCGCGCGATCCAAAGCGGGCGGCGCAGATTATCCGGACCCGGAGCCGGCCGCGCCATCGCGAGCCATCGCAGATAGACCTCGTGCGCCTTGTTCGTATCGACGACGATATCGCCGTAGCGATCGCCGGCGCCCGGCAACTCGACGCGCACCTTCTGATGCCAGCAGTGCTGGCCGCTTACCGGATCGGGCTGGACCGGGAAGGTCAGGTTCTGATGCACTCCGGCGTCCTCCCACCATACGCGCTCGGAGTCGGCGTCGCCGCTCTTGAAGGGACGCACGCCGTGAATCTGGCGCATCATCCACTTGCCCGGCTCGAGCTGGCGGAGATCGACCAGCGCGGTGGACCATCGTTCGCCGCCGGCGTCTTCCTTGAGGCGCCATCGGCCAAGGTGATGCGAGCACGCAATGACGCCGGGACGGATTCCCTCAGTCACCCAGACCTTGTCGATGAAGTAGCCGATCTCGGTTTGGACCTTGACCATCGCGTCGGTCGTGACGCCGATACGTTCGGCGTCGCGCGGATGAATCCAGATAGGATTGCGATGCGAGATTTCGTAGAGCCATTTCGCGTTGCCGGAGCGGGTATGAATAAGAGTCGGCAGGCGAAAGGTCGGCAGCAGCAGCATCTCGCCCTTCGCGGCGTTGATATTGGACCAATGGACGTGGCTGCGGATGTAGCCGGGAATGGCGTGCTCGGGCCATTTCCAATCCTTGAGCGTGCGCGAATAGAATTCGAGCTTGCGCGAGGGAGTGGGAAATCCGGCGTGGCGCTCGCCGTCGATCTCGACGCCGATCGCGGCGCCGCCTTTGCGGATCACATGCGTGGCCGGATCTACGTCCGAGCCTTCCAGCTCCGCCGGTTTTGGCGCGGCCTCGAATGTCAGGTAGGAATTATCCTCGATCAGGAAGGCGCCGAACTTGCGCATGTACTCGAGCGCGGTGAGTCCGAGCTTGGCGGCGGCGGCCGGAAGTCCCGGCACGCTGTTCTCGAAAATCCAGCGGTAGTATTCGTCGATATGCAGTTTCTCGCCGGGACGGTAGGGCGACTCGAAGTATTTGCGGATTCCCAATGCGCCGTCCGGATCGACCCGCCACGACAGCTCGATCCAGAATTCGTCTTCTTCCCAGACTTCGCCGAGCCCGGCCTCGCGATGCGCCTGCCAGGTCGTTGCGAATTTCTTGCCTTGCTTTTCGAGCGCGACGCGCAGAACAGGCTGGCGAAACCCGATCCATTTGGCCGCCTGCGTCTCCTGGCTCATCAGGTCGTGGCGTTCCGACGCGTGCCCCATCGGCAGCACGTAGTCGGCGAACCATGCGGTCTCGCTCCAGGTCGGAGTCAGGCAGGCGTGGCGTTCGACTTTCGTCTCGTCGGTGATCGCTTCGAGCCAGCTCATCCCGTCAGGATTGGTCCACACCGGGTTATAGACGCGGGTGAAATACATCGCGAGCTTGCCGCGTCCTTCCTTGAGGAAATGCGGGAGCAGGAAGCTCATCTCGAAGAACGCGACTGGATATTCGCGCGGCCAGATCATTTCGTTCCACGCGCGCGGCGGCGGCGGCATCATCGGCGGCGCGGGGATGAACTTGTTGAATGCGCTGGGACTGGTGCCGCCGGGCGTGCCGACCGCACCGGTCAGCACGACCAGGAATTCGAGCGCGCGCGCAACCTGCCATCCGCCCAGGTTGCCGGCCGCCGCGTTGCGCCATACGTGCGTGGCGAGCGCGGAGCCGGCGCGCGCCGCTTCGCGCGCGACTTCGACGATCACGTCGGCGCGCGCGCCCGACTCGCGCTCGGCAAATTCGGGCGTGAATTCCGCGTAGGTCGCTTTCAGCACGTCGATAAACGTGTCGAGAGTGCAGGGCTTATCGCGATGCTCCTCGCGCAGGAACTCTTCCCAGTTGACCCAGCGCCGCACGAAGTCGCGATCGAAAAGATTCTCGCGCAGGATCACGTTGCACATCGCGAGCAGCACCGCCGCCTCGGTGCCGGGCCAGGTCGAGAGCCAGTAGTCGGCTTTGGCGGCGGTGTTCGACAGGCGCGTGTCGATTACGCAAAGTTTCGCGCCGCGCTCCTTGCCCTCGATAATCCGCTGCGCGTGCGGATTGAAGTAATGCCCGGTCTCGAGATGCGAACTCAACAGCAGGATGAATCGCGCGTTGGCGTGATCGGGCGACGGGCGATCGTACCCGTGCCAGAAGGCATAGCCGGTGCGCGCGCCCGCCGAGCATACGTTGGTGTGGCTGTTATGCCCGTCGATTCCCCACGAGTGCAGGACGCGCTGGTTGTAAACCAGCTCATGGCCGGGGCGGCCGACGTGATAGATGATCTCGTTGCGGCGGCCTTCGGTAATCGCGGCGCGGATTCGTCCCGCCAGGTCGTCGAGCGCCTCGTCCCATGACACTCGCTCCCATTTACCCTCGCCGCGCTTTTCGGTGCGCCGCAGCGGATAGAGAATCCGCTCGGGGTCGGTCACCTGGTTGAGCGTGGCGGGACCCTTGGCGCAGTTGCGTCCGCGGCTGCCGGGATGCTCGGGGTTGCCCTCGAACTTGCGGATTTTGAGCGTGGATTTATCGACGTAGGCGACGAGGCCGCATCCCGCTTCGCAGTTGAAGCAGATCGTCGGGATGATTTGGTAATGACGCTCGACCTTGCGCGGCCATGCGGCCGGA
>DATLTX010000157.1:0-15565 GCA_035533435.1 Binataceae bacterium (SeqCode) | reverse complement strand
GGTGAAGTGCTTTTGCAAATCCGGATTCGTCGCGACCTCGTGCAGCTTCACGAGCGCGCCCACGCGCAACTCGCCAGAAGGCTTGCGATCGATCCCGTCGAGTTCCTTGAGACCCTTGAGATTGACCAGCACAGCGGGCGTGGCGATACCCTGCTTCATCAGATCGACGATATCAACGCCGCCCGCGATCGCATCGTGATTCGGAGCGGCGACAAGAGTGCTTGTCTGCGCGAGTCCGGCGGGCGTGACGACGGCGAACTTGTTCATCACGCATGCTCCAGCGCGGCGAGAATCCGGTCGGGCGTCAGCGGCAGCTCGCGGATCGGAGCGCCAACCGCGTCCGAAACCGCGCAGGCAACCGCCGCGGCGCTCGCGACGTGCGCGACCTCGCCGATTCCGAGAACGCCGGTGTTGGTGCCGCCGTTGAGCACGTCGAGAAACATCACGTCGATTTGCGGCACGTCGAGCGGCCCGACCATTTTGTAATCGTCCATGGTCGGATTCATCATCAATCCGATCTGCGGATCCATCCGCCGCGCTTCGAATAGCGCGTACCCGATTCCCATCAGCACGCCGCCGTTTATCTGGCTGCGCGAGGTCAACGGATCGATCATCGTGCCCGCGTCATGCACGGCGACCACGCGGAGCACGCGAACGACTCCGGTTTCGGTATCGACTTCGACGTCGGCGAATTGGCATCCGGCCTGATCGGTCCGATAGGCGGCATAGTTGGGAATCCTGTCGCCGCCGGCGGAAATCGAGTCGCCCGCGATACGGCGACAAAGGTCCTTGAATGAGATTTTGCGCGAGGGGTCGAAGCGCACCCGGACGACGCCGTCGCGCGCTTCGAGGTCTGTCGGCTCCGCGCCGAGCGCAGGCGCCGCGATCTTGAACAGCTTGTCCTTCAGATGCGCCGCCGCTTGCCGGACCGCGGGAGTGTTCGAGGGCGAGCTCATGCTGCCGCCCGAGGGCAGCGAGAACGGATAGCGCGTGTCGCCGATCTCGGTCGCGATCTGCGCGATCGGCAGGCCGAGTTCCTCGGCCGCGACGATCGCGAGCGCGGTGCGCGTGCCAGTTCCGATATCCTGCGTGCCGCAGCGAATTTCGACGCGGCCGTCGCGATGCGCGATCGCGAGCGCCTCTGGCCCCGAGGCGCCGACCGCGTGCCACGCGGCGCACGCCACGCCGATCCCGCGGCGGATCGGTCCGGCGGATTTTTTCGCCGCGCTCTTTTCGGTCCATCCAAAGGCGCGCGCGCCCAATTCGAGTTCGATCGCGCGGATGGGATTGTTATTGTTCCGGCGGCGGAACTCGAGACGGTCCAGGTTGAGCTTGCGCGCCATCTCGTCCATCGCCATCTCGAGCGCGAATGCTCCCTGCGGCCATCCGGGCGCCCGCATCGGCGACGACGGCCCGGTGTTGGTGAAGACGTTGCGTTCGTCGGTGCGGACGTTGGCACATGGATAGACCAGCTTGAAGGGGCCCGAACTGCCCGCCCCACCGCCAATCCCACCGCTGCCGCGCTGCACCAGATCGATTGCGACCAGCTTTCCCGTGGCGTCGGCGCCGAAGCGGACTTTTTGTTCGGAGCTTGGACGATTTCCGGTGGCCAGATGCTCGTCGCCGCGCGGCAGCATCACCTTGACCGGAACGCCGCATTCTTTCGCCAGGCGCGCCGCGATTACGATCTCGGGACTCGCGCCGAATTTCGAGCCGAATCCTCCGCCAAGATATTCGCTGATCACCCGGACCTTGTCGGGCGGAAGATTGAACAACACCGCAAGATCGTCGCGCACCGTGAACACGCCCTGCGTCGAGCACCATACCGTCAGCGCGGCGCCTTCGAAGTGCGCGACTGCGCCATGCGTCTCGAGCGAAACGTGAGTCTGCACCGGAGTCGTGTAAGTCGCCTCGATTCGGTTCGCGGCCTGCGCCAGCGCGTGCTCGACGTCGCCCGAGCTCGAGGTTTGCGGCTTGCCGACATTCGAACCGCTGAACACGCTCGGCGCGCCGTCGGCGGATGCGGCTTCCATATCGACGACGAACGGCAACGGTTCGTAGTCCACCTTGATCAGCGCGAGCGCGTCGGCGGCGATGTCCGAGGTCGTCGCGGCGACCGCGGCAACCTCCTGTCCGGCAAAGCGGATCTCGCCGTCGGTGATCTTAAGCGCCGCGCGGACTCCGGGCATGCGCTTCGCCGCGGAGAGATCCACGTTCTTCACGTGCGCGTGCGGCCACGGACTGCGCAGAATCGCGCCGTAGAGCATCCCGGGCAGCGCGATGTCGTAAGTGTAATGCGCGGTGCCGGTGGCCTTGGCGGGACCATCGACGCGCGGAGTTTCAACGCCAACAATCGTGAAATGGTCGCCGAGCTGCCACGGCGTCGGCTCGTCGTCGGGAATCACGACGGTGACCTCGCGCGGCGCTTCGGGAATTCCCAGGTTCACCGTCACGCGGCGCGACATCAGGCACTCCCCTTCGCGCCGCCGCTTTCGCGCGCAACCTTGAGCGCGGCGGCGAAGACATGAGGATAGGTTCCGCAGCGGCAGATATTTCCGGCGACTGAATGGCGGATCGCATCGAGGTCGGCCGCCGGATCGCGCTCGAGCGCGGCCGCGATCGACATCACCATTCCCGGCGTGCAGAACCCGCACTGCATCGCGTCGGAATGCACGAACGCGTCTTGCACCGGATGCATCCGGTCGGGATTTCCGAGACCTTCGATTGTCGTGATCTCGTGCCCGCGCGCGTCCACCGCGAGGACCATGCACGCCGTGACTGGCTGCCCGTCGAGATGAACCGTGCACGCGCCGCATGAACCGCGATCGCAGACCAACTTCGTTCCGGTCATCCCAAGATGCTCGCGCAGGGCGCGCACCAGAGTTACGCGCGGCTCGATCGTGAGCGGCATAATCTTGCCGTTTATTTTCAGTTCTATAGCGACCGGTCCGGGACCAAGTTGCTCGGCGACGCCTTCGGGGAGCGCGGGCGTGGACGCTTCGGCGCGTTCGAGATGACCGAGCGTGGCGACCGCGGCGACAGCGCCGGCGCTGGTCAGCGCGGCGCCCTTAAGGAAGGAACGCCGGCTGAGCGGGCGTTTGCGCGAACCTTTGTCTTTTCCTGATTTCATTGACGGCGGCTGATATTACTTTTCAAGCTGTCGCTGTGCCGCTGCGCCGCGTGAAGCCGCCATCGCGACGGCCGCAAAGATCGCAAGGCCGGCGATCAGCCCGAAGCAGGCGATCTTAAGAAAGTAAACGCCCGCAATCAGAACCTTGTCAACAATGGAATCCATCGCGTAGGTGTCGAAGGTTTCCGCGCCGCTCCATCCCAGCCGCGCGAGCGCCGCCGAGAGCCGCGCGAGCGGAACCAGGAGCACCGCGCCCACGATTATCGAAATCGACGCCGAGCGCCCGCGCGCCACGGCGTCATCGAGGAGCCGCGCGCCAAATCGGATCGCGGTAAGCATCCCGAGCGCGCATGCGGAAAAGATCATCAGTGCGAACTCGTGCTCGTTCCACCGTCGGCCGAACGGAGGATCAAGATAGCGAACGACCAGATGCGCCCCGCTGCCATAGCTGAGCGTTGATATGACTCCCACGCTCACCGCGATGACGGTGAGCCAGCGCATCCAGCGCCGATAGGCCGGTCTGGGGCGTCGCGGCTTCATCCGATCGCGATCGGTCCCGCAACGCGGGTCAGCCCAAGCGAGAGATAGACGATCGCCAGGACGATCGCTCCCTGCGCCAGTCCCACGCGGCGAAAGCGCGCCAAAAGGGGCGCAAGCTCGGGCGCGGGCCCGTTTTCCGACACCCGCCAGATCTTCGCGCCGAGATTCGCGTACTGATGTATTGCGAGCACGATCACGACGACCACGAGCACCAGCTTAATCGCGAGCAAGAGGCTTATCGCACCGACATAGAGCACGTTGAGCATCCCGGTCGCGACCAGGATCACAAGCGCGCTCAAGACGATCGCGCCCAAACGCCGGATCACGCGGCGCACGACTTTGACCCGGTCCGGTGGCTCCAGCTCGCCGGTCAGGATTGGCGTGAGCGCGAAGGTGCTGAACAGCGAGCCCCCCAGCGCGACGATCACCGCGGTCACATGGATGAACAGTACCAGTATGCGCATGGTCAGCATCACAGGCGTTTTAGCGCCCGGCGATACGCCGGAGCAAGACGGGCTCGACTACAGGTTGCGGCGGTAGGTGACAAAATTTCCCGAGATGTGCGCGCCCAGGCTTTCGGCGGTTCGGCGCGAAGCCCAGTTGTCGTCGAGGACCAGGGTGTAGCCGGCGTAGCGCATCCGCTGCTCGGCCATCGTGAGGTACGACCGCGACGCCATCGCCATCGCGATTCCGCGTCCGCGCGCGCTCTCTTTCACGCCGATATTGATAAGCGCGCCACGCGTGCCGCCGCCGCGATGCGGCTCGAGGCGGACTCCGCGCCTGACCTGCGCGAGCATCGGGCTCAAGTCCGGCACCGAGAACACCGCGCCGACCGCCTCATCACCGATCACTGCGAGCATCGAGAGGTCGGCCACCGGAGTCTCCCACAGCGACATCAGCATCGGCCGCACTTCCGTTTTGGTCACCGGATTCCATCCCCAATGACGCGTGAAAGCGGCGTTGGTGATTTCGGTCCACGCATCGATCGCGGCAAGGAAGCCGTACTCGCGCCAACTCTTGATTTTGACGCCGGCCGCGGCGACGGCGGAAACCGAGCGCCGGTAACGCTCGAGTAATTCAGGCGTCAGTTCGGCGGTGTAATCGGTCTGTCCCTTCTCCGTCTCGAAGCCTGCCCGTTTGAAGCATCGATGGTAATACGGCGGATTGCCGCGGAGCAGAAACGAGGGCAACCGCCCGTATCCATCGACGGCGTATGGATAATCCAGGAACGCGGCGAAGCCGCTGCGCACCGCCGTCATTCCGCGCGCAGCGAGCGACTGCGCCGCCGCTTCAAGCATCGCGACGGCGGCATCTTCTTCGCTGTCGTAGGCTTCGAAATGGATTAACTGGCCGAGCTGCTCGCCCCAGTGCTCGATATAGCGGTGATTGACGATGGCGCTGACGCGCGCGACCATCCGCCCGCGCCGCCGCGCGCAGAACGCCTCGAGGTCGAGGAACGCCGCGAAATGCGTGCGGCGCGTGATCATGTCGATCTCGCTCTGAATATCGGGCGGCCACCACGCCTCGCGCGCGGCGTACACGTGATACGGCAGCCGCGCGAATTCCTCGCATCCGTCGCGCGTCGCCACGCGCTCGACCGTGATATCCGCGCGGTTCATGGCCGTGTTTAGCTTAGCATCGCGGCACGCCAAACCAGTATCGCGCGGAAACGG
Organism: Binataceae bacterium (SeqCode); assembly: GCA_035533435.1. Classification (GTDB taxonomy): domain Bacteria; phylum Desulfobacterota; class Binatia; order Binatales; family Binataceae; genus JBARDN01. Next base: position 10,222 of record DATLTX010000157.1, on the reverse strand, counting down.
TCTAAGGCCGCCGTCTGCGGGCGCCGGGAGCCGCGACAATCCCGTCGCGGAGCCATCGCGCCAGCATCGCATTGATCTTGCTCGCGGCGGCCGATTCACGCGCCGACCCATCGTGTGCGAGGGCCCGGCCAACGGCGGCGCAGATTGCGGCAAATTCCGCGCCGCGCCGCAATTTCGCGATTGCGCTCGCCTCGAGCGCGGCAACCTGGCGATAGAATACTTTCGCGGCCTGCCGCCAGACGACAATCGTGCTCGGTCCCGGCGCGGGCCGCTTCCATTCGCGGCCAGACTCGAACGCGCGCAGCGCGTCCGCGACCCGCCACTTCGTTTCAACGACTTGAAGGGCCGCGATCGCGCGCATCCTGACGCCCGGCCATCGCTCGGGCGCCGTCGCGCGCATCGCGGCGGCGTCGAGCGGCGCGGTGTCGCGGGCGCAGAAGACCTCGACGATCGCGCGTTCGAGCGCGGCCAGATCGGCGGCATAGGGAAACTCGCCGCCAATCGGATGCGTGCGCAAGAACCCGGCCAGATGACTTCCTGCCCAGAAGACCGACGCTTCGATCGGTGGGTACTCAGTCAGATATCCAGTAACGAGATTATGCATATTATCCGGGCCGAGCGCCGCCGCGAGTGCCGGGAAATCCTCCTTCAGGATCTCGAGCAGCCGGTAGAAATACATATTCGCGTAGATATCCAGACGGCTGACCGCCCCCAAACGCGCGTCGCCGCCGATCACCGCATCCAGTCCGCCGCGCGGAAGACCTCGCTCCCGCGCGAGCCCATCCGCAACGCCGCCCGGCGCCGTGATGAGCCGATAGAGAAGGGTCTGAGTGTTCCTAAGCGCGAGCGCCATCGGCGGTTACACACTCCCGGCGCACGGATTCATAGATACCGCGCGCGCGTCCCGCGGCAGCAGCCAGCACCGCGAACGGCGGAATATTTTCGTCCCACTCAATCAGTGTCGATACCGCGCCGAAGCGCCTGACCGCGCGCGCATAGAGCGCCCACACATCGTCGCGCACCGGATGATCATGCGTATCGAGCAGATAGGCGCCGTGATCGCTATGCCCCGCGAGGTGAAACTGGACGACGCGTTCGGGCGGTATCTCGTCAATATACTCTTCGGCGCTAAAGCGATGGTTAAATGCATTTACAAATATATTGTTGATATCGAGCAGGATGCCGCAGTCGGCTTCCTCGGCGACCGCGCGCACGAATTCCCACTCGGTCATCGTCGAAGTGCGAAACGTCAGGTAGCTGGATACATTCTCGATTAGTATGTGCCGTTCGAGTATGTCCTGCACGCGGCGGATTCGTGCCGCGGTGTGGCGCACGGTTTCCTCGTTGTGCGGCAGCGGCAGCAGGTCGTGCACGCTCTTTCCGCCCACGCCGCTCCAGCATAGATGGTCGGAGATCCAGACCGGCGCCGCACGCCGGGCGAGCGCGCGCAGGCCGCGCAGATACTTGCGATCGAGAGGATCGGCTGAGCCGATCGACATCGACACACCATGCAGCACGACTGGATATTGCGCGCGGACGGCGTCGAGAACTTCGAGCGGGCGGCCGCCGGCGACCATGAAGTTTTCCGAGATGACCTCGAACCAGTCGATCGCCGGATGCTTCTCGAGGATATGACTGTAGTGCGGACGGCGCAGGCCAACCCCGAAGCCGAGAAATGGAAAGTCCTCGCGCTGAAGCATCGTGAGACGATCTTGCGCGCCCCGCACCGGATCGCGTCGGGCGCAAGCCTCGCGTCAATCGACTACTGGGCTAGTTCGCCTTTTCGACGTGGCCGCCCAGCTTGGCGCATTGCTTGGCGCTCGCGGCCATCACGTACCCTTTGCCTTTGCACGAGTTCTGCCCCATGCAACTGTTCGAGGCGCTCTTGCACGCGCTCTGTCCCTTGCACGAGTTGCCGCCGATGCACTTCACCTGGGCGGGAGCGCTGCTCGAGCCCGCGTTATCGGCCGCCATCGCGCCGCCGGTGAACATCAGAGCTACGGCAGTGGCGAGGACGGCGCCGCCGAGTGCGGATTTTTTCATGAACGATTCTCCATTTTTCAGGACGCCGCCGAAGATTAGCCGCGCCAATTTCAGTTGCCATCAATCGTGATCAGGCTCCGTCATTTTACGCGCGGACGCCGGCTTGCGCCACGGCGCAGCGTATCCGACCCGCCCGCGGGAATCATTACCGCGGGATTTTAGTTGCGGCGGATGCTATCGTCGCGGTCGTCGATTATGGGCAATCAGGGCGCAACCAACCCGCGGCAATACGAGCAAGCCGCGTGACTTCGCAGGACTACCGCCCGTCATGGCTGGCCGCGGCGGGCAGCCGCACGGCTCTGTTTTCCATCGGCGCCGGAATCGCGCTGATGTTTCTGGTTGGACCGCTGGTCAAGCTGGTCGTCACGAGCGATCCGCGCGGACTGGCGAACTCCTTCGCCGACAGCGAGGTCATGAGCGCCATTGGACTGAGCGTGCTCGCCGCGACCTGGGCTACCGCGCTCGGCGCAATCATCGGATTGCCGCTCGGTTACGTGCTGGCGCGGCATAGCTTCGCGGGCAAGGCGATCATCGAGGGACTAATCGATCTGCCGGTAGTGATCCCGCATCCGATCGCGGGAATCGCGCTGCTGTTCGTATTCGGGCGCGGCTTCTTCGTCGGGCACGTGTTTTCGATGGCCGGAATACATTTCGCGGGGGCGATTCCGGGAATCGTCATCGCGATGCTCTTCGTGTCGGCGCCATTTCTGATCAACGCGGCGCGCGACGGCTTTCGCGCGGTCGATCCGCGCCTTGAAGGCGTTGCGCGCACTCTCGGGCGCGGGCCGTGGGGCGTCTTCTTTGGGGTCACGATGCCGCTGGCACGGCCGGCGATCGTCTCGGGCGCGGTTATGATGTGGGCGCGGGCGCTCAGCGAGTTCGGCGCGGTCGTGGTGCTGGCGTACTATCCGATGACGGCGCCGGTGCTGATCTACGATCGCTTCGAGGGCTACGGCCTCGAAGCCGCGCAACCCGTCGCCGCGGCGGTGGTACTGGTCGCGCTCGCGATCTTCTCAATCCTCAGATGGCTGAACGTGCGCGAGCGCGCGGCCTGAATGGCAGGGCTATCTGCGGGCGGCTGCCTCGAGCATTTCGCCGCGGTCGGCGGCGTCGAACAGATGCAACTGATGGGGGCTGTTGCCGGCCGGAATCTCGACCGGATATTTTCCGGTGAAGCACGCGTCGCAGTATCCTTCTCGATTTCCGTTGCCGATGAACGAGTAGAGTCCGTCCCAGCTCAGGTAGCCCAGCGAGTCGGCGCCGACGTAGCGGCGAATCTCATCGACCGAGTGCGATGACGCGAGCAACTCTTCGCGGGTGGGTGTGTCGATTCCGTAAAAGCACGAGTTGGTCGTCGGCGGCGCGGCGATCCGCATATGCACCTCGCGCGCGCCCGCCTGCCGCAACATCGGAATCACCTTGCGCAGGGTGGTTCCGCGCACCAGAGAATCTTCGATCAGCACGATACTTCGGCCGCGCAGCAGTTCGGCGACCGGGTTGAACTTGATCTTGACGCCAAAGTGCCGGATCGACTGGCGCGGCTCGATAAACGTGCGCCCCACGTAATGACTTCTGACCAGCGCCATCTCGAATGGGATCTTCGATTCCTCGGCGAAGCCCAGCGCGGCCGCGTTGCCCGAGTCGGGGACCGGCACGACCAGGTCGGCCTTGGCCGGGCACTCGCGGGCGAGCGCGCGCCCCTGCTGCTTGCGCACGGAATAAACGTTGCGGCCGTAGAGAAGGCTATCGGGACGCGCGAAATAAACGTACTCGAAGATGCATCGCTTGGACGGTGCTGGAGCGAACGGCCGCACCGAGCGAAGTCCGTTCTCGTCGATTATCACCATCTCGCCCGGCTCGATCTCGCGAATATACTCCGCGCGCACCAGGTCGAGCGCGCAGGTCTCCGAGGTGACGATCGTCGCACCGTTGAGCTTGCCCAGCACCAGCGGGCGAAAGCCGTGCGGGTCGCGCACCGCGATCAGGCAGTTCTCCGTCAGCAGGACCAATGAGTACGCGCCCTTCACTTGGGCGAGCGCCTCCATCAATTTCTCGGGCAGCGAGGGCGCGCGCGAGGCGGCGATCAGATGAATCACGATTTCGCTGTCCGACGAGGAATAGAAAATCGTACCGCCCGCTTCGAGCCGCTCGCGCAGCTCTTCGAAATTCACCAGGTTGCCGTTATGCGCCAGCGCAAGGCCGCCCTTGCCGTACTCGACCACGATCGGCTGGCAGTTCTTGAGCGAGGTCGAGCCCGTCGTCGAATATCGGTTATGGCCGATCGCGGTGGTGCCTTCGAGCCGTGCGATAATGTCGGAATTGAAGATGTCGGCGACCAGGCCCATCCCGCGATGCGAGATCAGCGCCTTGCCGTTGGACGAAACGATTCCCGCCGATTCCTGTCCGCGATGCTGCAGCGCATAGAGGCCCAGGTAGGCGAGGTTGGCGGCCTCTGGATGACCGTATACGCCGAAGACGCCGCACTCTTCGTGAAAGGCGTCGAGTTTGGACTCCTCGACTATCACCGCGCCGTCGTCAGTCATGGCTGGCTAGCCTCCCGGGAAGTGCAGCTTCGTAAAGCTCGAACAACTCGTTTATGTTCTCGTCCAGGGCGCCGTGGAGCGCAAGCCGCGGCTCGGCCAGCACGCGCCCTGCCTGAAAAATCGCGAGGCCGCGGGTCGAGAAAACCCGCGTCAGCGCCGCAATATCTTGCGGCGCGGCTGAGATCACGACCGTCGAGGGTCCTTCGCCAAACAATTCCACCGTGTCGGCCAGGCCGTGCGCGGACAAGTCAACTTCGGCGCCCAGCCTCGCCTCGGGATTGAAGCAGGCCTCCGCGATCGCCACCGCGAGGCCGCCTTCGGCTACGTCGTGAGCCGATCTTATCAACCTCTGCTCGGCGCAGACAACCAGCCCTTCGAGCAGGGCATTCTCGCGCTCGAGATCGATCGGCGTAAGCGTCTCATCGCTCTCGCCGTACATCGCCGCGTACTCGGAGGCCGCGAGCGACGGCGGCGCGGTGCGCACGATCGCAATCGCGTCGCCGGCGCGCTTGAAATGCGCGGTGACGTGGCGCGCGACGTCGGTCATCAGGCCCAGCACCGCAATTGTGGGGGTGGGCGGAATTGCGCGTCCTTCGGTCTCATTGTAGAAGCTGACGTTGCCGCTGACGACCGGCGCGCCAATCGCGCGGGCGGCGTCGCCAAGGCCGCGCACGCCTTCGGCGAACTGCCACATGATTTCCGGCCGCTCGGGATTTCCGTAGTTGAGACAATTCGTGATTCCGACCGGCCGCGCGCCCACGCAGGCGACATTGCGCGCCGCCTCGATTACCGTTGCGACCGCGCCGGCGTACGGATCGAGCGCGCAGGCCCGCGGATTCGAATCGACCTTGAGCACGAGGGCGCGATGCGATCCCTTGATTCGCAGCACCGCCGCGTCACCGCCCGGCCCGAGCACCGTGTTGCCCTGCACAATCGAGTCGTACTGGCGGAACACCCACCTTTTCGACGCGACGTTCGGATTCGAGAGCATCGCGCGTAGCGCAACAGCGGGAGCAGGATTCTCGCGGCGGATGCGCGCGCGCGGGGCGCTCGGCTTCGCCGATGCGTGCGCGGGACGATCGTAAACCGGGGCGTCGTCGGTGAGCGCGGCAGCCGGAATATCGGCGACAACCTGTCCGCGCCATCGCGCACGCCATCGCTTGTCGGCGGTGACTTCACCGATCACAACAGCATGCAGATCCCACTTTTCGAACACCGCCTGGAGTTCGGCTTCGCGTCCACGCTCGGCAACGATGAGCATCCGCTCCTGCGACTCCGAGAGCAAAATTTCGTAGGGCGTAAGGCTCTGATCGCGCAGCGGAACCTGGTCAAGATCGAGATCGATTCCAAGACCGCCGCGCGCCGCCATCTCGGACGACGACGAGGTCAGTCCGGCCGCGCCCATGTCCTGGATCGCGACGATCGCGCCGGTCTTGCCGGCTTCGAGGCACGCTTCGATGAGCAGTTTTTCGGTAAATGGGTCGCCGACCTGCACGGTTGGCCGCTTCGACTCGCTCTCGGCGTCGAACTCGGCCGACGCCAGCAGCGACGCGCCGTGAATGCCGTCGCGGCCGGTCGCAGAGCCAACGTACAGGACCGGATTGCCAACTCCGCGCGCCCGCGCGCTCCACAGCTCGCCCGCGCGCGCGAGCCCCAGCGAAAACGCGTTGACAAGAATATTGCCGTTGTACGCCGCGTCGAACATGACCTCGCCCGCGACGGTCGGCACTCCGACGCAGTTGCCGTAACCGCCGATTCCGCCGACCACGCCGCCGATCAGGTAGCGGGTGCGGGGATGATCGAACGATCCGAATTTGAGCGAATTCATCGAGGCGATCGGCCGCGCGCCCATCGTGAAGATGTCGCGCAAAATTCCGCCGACTCCGGTCGCGGCGCCCTGGTACGGCTCGACGTATGACGGATGGTTATGGCTTTCGATTTTGAACACCGCCACCCATCCGTCGCCGACGTCGATCGCGCCGGCGTTCTCGCCGGGACCGCCCTGGACGACCAGCTCGCTCTTCTGCGGCAGAGTGCGCAGATATTTTCGCGACGATTTGTACGAGCAGTGCTCCGACCACATGACAGAGAACACGCCCAACTCGGTGAAGGTGGCGACGCGTCCGAGGATCTGTTCGACTCGCGCGAATTCCTCGGCCGAAAGGCCGTGCGCGCGGCCCTGTGCGAGATCGACTCGCGGCTCGCCGGGCAATGCAACAGGCTTCATCACGCGCTCGCGGCGATCGATTCGAAGATTTTGCGGCCATCGGTACCGCCGAGCATCGATTCAACCGCGTGCTCGGGATGCGGCATCAGGCCGAAGACGTTGAAGCGCTCATTGGCGACGCCCGCAATCGCGCGCATCGAGCCGTTCGGATTCGCGGCCTCGCTCTCGCGGCCGTCCGCGCCGCAGTAGCGCAGGATCACCTGGCCGCGCTCTTCCATTTGACGGAGTTCGTCTTCGGGTGCGACGTAGAGGCCCTCGCCGTGCTTGATCGGGAGGGTGAGTACGTCGCCTTGGCGCATCGCGCGCGTAAACGGAGTCCGCGCGTTTTCGACGCGAACATGAACCCGCTCGCAGATAAACGAAAGCGAGCGGTTGCGCGTCAGCGCTCCGGGCAGCAGATGCGCCTCGCACAGAATCTGGAAGCCGTTGCAGGTGCCGATCACTAAACCGCCGTCGGCGGCGAATTTCTCGACGCTGCGCATGATCGGAGAAAAGCGCGCGATCGCCCCGGTCCGCAGATAGTCGCCGTAGCTGAAGCCTCCGGGCAAAAGGATACACTCGGCGCCGCCGAGCGACGTGTCCTTGTGCCACAGCATCACCGCCTCCTGCCCCATCACTTCGGTAAGGGCGTAGAAGGCGTCATTGTCGTCGAGCGAACCGGGGAACCTGACGACGCCCCACTTCATTCGCCTTCGACCTCGAAGGTGAAGTCCTCGATATTCGGATTCGCGAGCAGTCGCTCGCACATCCGTTTGGTTTCCTCGCGCGCGGCGGCAGCGCTTGGGGCTGCGACCTCGAGCACGATATATTTTCCGACCTTGACGCCGGAAACCTCGGGAAAGCCGAGCGTCTTGAGCGATTGCTCGACGACGCGTCCCTGCGGATCGAGGATTCCCTTGCGCGGCGTGATGAAGACTTTTACCTGCAAGAGAAGCCTCGGTTTGACTTTGGATGAGCCGAATGAAACCGACCTAACCCCTGACCCCTTCCCGCACGGGAAGGGGGACTCGAAGCGAAACTCATGCAGAGGGCCAAGGCTGAAGCTAATGGCTCGCCGGTACTTTCATCCTGTCCGGATCCCTCTCTGATCCCCTCCCCGATGCGGAGAGGGTGGCGGGCATCGCCCGCCAGGAGAGGTCGCTCTGGATGCCTCGCTATGGTCATCCTTTCGATCATCCTTCCACCCGGCGGAGCATTTCGTGATAGGCCTCTTCGACTCCGCCGAGGTCGCGGCGGAAGCGATCCTTGTCGAGTTTCTGCCGGGTCGCCTTGTCCCAGAAGCGGCAGGTGTCGGGACAGATTTCGTCGCCGAGCAGAATCTCGCCATGATGCCGTCCGAACTCGAGCTTGAGATCGACCAGCAGCACTCCCCGCTCGTCCAGGAACTTGCTCAGCAGCTCATCGACACGCAGCGCCAGCCTTTTGATCTCCGCAAGCTCGGCTTCCGTCGCCCATCCGAACTCGATTGCGTGCTCCGGATAGATGAGCGGATCGTCGAGCGCGTCGGATTTGTAAGTGTACTCGACGAGTGGATGCTTGAGCGGTGCGCCTTCCTCCCGGCCAAGCCGCTTCGCCATCGATCCGGCAACGATATTACGCACGATGATTTCGACCGGCACGATATCGAGCCGCTTGCACAGCATCTGGCGGTCATCGATCCGGCGCACGAAATGGGTCTTGACGCCGTGCTGCTCGAGCATCTTGAAGAACAACTCGGACATCCGGTTGTTCATCACGCCCTTGTCTTCTATCGTGCCGCGCTTCTTGGCGTTGAACGCGGTCGCGTCGTCCTTGAAGTACTGAATGATGAGGTCAGGATTCGAAGTCGCGTAAAGCTTCTTCGCCTTGCCCTCGTAAAACTGTTCGCCACGTTCAGGGATGGATTCCAACTTCCTGTCTCCCAAAGTGAATTCGCAATGTGCTTTGGTCTTTCAACTATCTGACCGCGCCGCCTCGAACAACGAAAGCCGGACGCGATCTATCCACAAACCGGATCTTGAATTAACAGCGCCGTCCCGCGATGCCCGCATCCTCATCGCGGACGCGCCTTCGGCGCGGGGCCGCCGGGCGCGTAGCGCTCGACCAGTTCCTCGGCCAGGCCCACGTAGCCGCGCGGCGAGAGCGCGCGCAGCGCGGCGCGTGCGGCATCGTCGAGCGGCAGCGTCGCGATAAATTCCTCGATCAGCGCCTTGTCCACCGGACGCCCGCGCGTCAACTCCTTGAGCGTCTCGTACGGATGCGGCAGTCCGCGCTCGCGCATGAGGGTTTGAATCGCCTCGGCCACGACTTCCCACGCCTGCGCGGCATCGAGATCCTCGGCGATGCGGCGCTCGTCCACCTCGACCCGAGCGAGGCCCCGCTCGAGCGACGCAAGCGCCACGACCACATGGCCGAAGGCCGTGCCGATTGAGCGCAGTGCGGTCGAGTCGGTCAGATCGCGCTGCCACCTGGAGATCGGGAGCTTGGTCCCCAGATGCTCGAATAGCGCGCTGGCAATACCCAGGTTGCCCTCGCAATTCTCGAAATCGATCGGATTGATCTTGTGCGGCATCGTCGAGCTGCCGGTCTCGCCCTTGACCGCCTTCTGCGCGAAATAGCCGATCGAGATGTAGCTCCACATGTCGCGGCAGAAGCCGAGTAGGATCGTGTCGATCCTGACCATCACGGCGAACATCTCGGCGATAAAATCGTGGCTCTCGATTTGCGTGGTCAGCGGATTCCAGATGAGTCCCTGCGCCGCGACGAAGCGGCGCGAGTGCTCGATCCAATCGAGTGCGGGTGCGGCGAAGTGATGCGCGTTGAAGTTGCCGACCGCGCCGTTGAACTTGCCCAGATATTCCTGGCGGCGAAGCTGCGCGAGCTGACGCTCGAGGCGCGCCGTGAAGATCGCGATCTCCTTGCCGACCGTGGTGGGCGAGGCTTCCTGCCCATGGGTACGCGCGAGCATCGCGAGGGATTTATAACGATGCGCAATCGCGGCGATCGCGGCGAGGGCTTTTTCTATCCGCGGGATTAGTTCGCGCTCGGAAAATTCTTTCAGGGTCAGCGCGTAGGCCAGGTTGTTTATGTCCTCGCTGGTGCAGGCGAAGTGAACGATCTCGACCGGCAGCTTCGGATCGAACGCGGCGACTTGTTCCTTCACGAAGTACTCGACGGCCTTGACGTCATGATTGGTCTCGGCCTCGAGCACTTTGACGCGCCGCGCGTCTTCGACCGAGAAGCCCTCGTAAATCGCGCGCAGCTTCGCTGCCGTCGGCGACGCAATCGGCCCGAGCGCCTCGAAGACGGGATTGCCAGCGAGCGACAGGTACCATTCGATCTCGACGCGGACGCGGTAGCGGATCAGCGCGAACTCGCTGAAGTAGGCCTCGAGCGCGCGGGTGCGCGCGCGGTAGCGCCCGTCAATCGG
>DATLTX010000156.1:0-6445 GCA_035533435.1 Binataceae bacterium (SeqCode) | reverse complement strand
TGGCGGCCGCTCTCGAAGCCATTTGCACGATCGAGCAACGCGGCGGCGGCGAGCGTCGCGTCGCGCTCGAGGATTTCGTCACCGGCAATCATAGGAACGTGCTGCAACCCGGCGATTTGCTGCGACGGATCAACTTCCCGGCTTCGGCGCTGTGCAAACGAAGCGCCTTCCGCCGCATCTCGCTGACCCATCTGGGCCGCTCGGCGGCGCTGCTGGCAGGCACGCTCGATCCGCGCAATGGAGTCTTCATGCTGACCGTGTCAGCGTCGACGGAGCGGGAGTTTTCCGCGTAGCCGGCTACGCAAGGCTCCGCCCGCGGAGTTGCCATAGGCACGCGGGAGCGATGCGTTTTTCGCCCGCGGCTACGCGATCGATTTCCGCGCGCGCTCTTCCTCGTCCGCGGCGCCCCGTGCGGCCAGCCGCTCGCGCATCGCGCGATGGCTCTGGCGCGTGATCGGATAGCGCGCGAAGGCAATCGCGCTCAGCAGATAGATCGCCGCCGGCGCAACCGCGAACAGGGTGCGCAGGTTTTCCGCCGCCGCGCGCGGCAACTCGGTCATCCCGGGCCGATAGCCGATCCAGCCCATCACCGGTCCGACCATCACCATCGCCATCGCGGTGGCGATTTTTATCGCCATCGAGGTGAGTCCGCCGTACGCGCCCTCTTGCCTGCGCCCGGTGCGTTCTTCGTCCCATTCGATCACGTCGGCGGCGGCCGACATCTGCGTGACCCAGATTCCGATCGCCGAGAATCCGCTGAATGCCATCAGCATCAGCATCATGACCGTGTTGCGCGGCGTCAGCAGCATGAACATCAGCGAGCACATCGCGTTGCTCACCATCGCGACCACGTACGCGGGCTTTTTCTCGAACCGCACGGTGATGCGGAACCAGAACGGGTAGGAAATCATCGACCCCGCGAAGTAGGCGATAAGCCATCGGGCGGCCGCGTTTTCGTCGTGCACCCAGTACTTAGCCAAAAAGCGAATCAGCACGGTCGGGATGTTGATCGCCATGATCGCGAGCGTCGTTGCGACCATCAGGATTATGAACGGCCGGTTGGCGAGCGCGCTCTTCATCGACTCGCGCAGGTTGAAACGCTCGCGCTCGGCGAAGCCTGGCCGCTCGCGCAGATTGAAGAAGGCAAACAGCGCGCCGCCCGCCACGACTACGGCGCAGATGCCGCCGGTGATCTGAAAATCGAGTCCCTTCGCGAAAATCCACGCGGCGGCAAACGGCAGCAGCGCGCCGCTGATATCTCCCGCCGTCCCGCACAGTTGCCGATAGGTCGAAAGCCGGGTGCGCTCGTCGTAGTCGAGCGTCAACTCGGGCATCAGAGCGCCGTACGCGGTTTCATAGAATTTTCGCGAGGTCAGTTGCAGGAAGTAGAAAACCAGGAACCACGCGAACAGCCCCCTGGTCAGCGCCGGCGGCGACAGCAGCAGGTAATAGCAGATCCCCATCGGCACCGCGGTGAGGAAAAACGGGCGGCGCCGGCCCGACTTGAAACGCGCGCTGTCCGAAATATTGCCGACCAGCGGATCGGTCAAAGCGTCAAGCACGAGCGCGATAAAAAACGCAAGTCCCGCCAGCGCTGGAGACAATCCGCGCCGATCGCTATAGAAATACAGCAGATGCATCGCGGAAAGCGTCGCGCACAGGTTGAGGCCGCTCTGTCCCTGCGCATAAATTAGAAGAGGCCGGAGCCCGATCTTTTCGTTTGAATCTCCGATGTCCACCCGGCCGCAGAGACTAGCCGATCGATATGCTGATGCAAAATGAACTGGGCGCCGCAGCGCGATGGCGCTTTTGGGCGAGCGCGACCGCTGCGCTCATGATGATCGCGCTGGTGGCGGTGGGATGCGCCTCCTCGGCGGGCAACGACGACACCGACGACACCGTTGATGCGGGCCCGGGCGAACCGCTGGCGCCGCCAAAGGCCACCGTCCAGATCACCTACCACAAACCCGGCGACACGCTGGTGCGTGCGACGGTAACCAAATTCTTTGGCGCTGAGATTATCGCCAACGCCTCGGGCAGCGGCGGCCGCGTCGCATCGATCGTGCGCTTCGACGGCGGTGTGCCGATCTGGGAGGTCAAAGCCGACAAAGGCTTCACCGACGCGATCTCGACCTTCGGGAAGGCCAACTATGCGCCTCAGAATCTCGAATATGGAAAACTCCCCGCGCACTACGAACAGTTGATTCCCGACGAAGGACCGCCCGAACCTCTCGACCGCGGTTCATTTTACGTCTTCACGATCGAGCGCGCCTCCGGTTCGACCAGCTATCAGGCGGTCAAGGTCCATGCCGACGGCTCGCTCGAAGCCTACGCCGCACAGCCGCGCGCAGGCTCTAGCTACGTGATGTGCTGCAACCTGGCGGCCGATTTCACCGAGCCGGTAGTAGTGCCGGAAGAAGTGACGCCCGACGAAAGCTCACCGGATAATCCGGACAGCTCCGCTCAACCTCCTGGCGACAGCGGAAATTAGCCGCGGCCGCGCAGAGAAAACAGTCCACAGATTACACAGATTAACCGGCGAGCGCCCTTAAGGCGCTGGCCGTGAATTATTTTGGAATCTTTGAATCTGTGAAATCAGTGTAATCTGTGGATTGTTTGGATTTGCGTTCAGGGCTGAATCACGATTCATTACTGAATGGTATGTCGTAATTGACTCGATGTTCACAATCGGGTTCAATCATTGCCCATGCCGGAGTTAGCTCGAAGAATTCCAGAGCAGCCGCAGAATCGTTTTGACCGGCGCCGCGAGAAAACTCGCGTCGATTTGCTCGAGGCCGCGGAGCGCGTGATCGCGCGCAAGGGCTACCACAACACGCGTATCGCCGATATTGCGACCGAAGCCGACGTGGGTCTTGGCACCTTTTATCTACACTTCAAGACCAAGAACGAAATCTTCATCGAGCTTATCGCCAATGGCGCGCAATCGCTGCGCGAGCAATTGACCGCGGCGAAGGCGGGAGTCGAAAGCCCGGTCGAGAAATTGCGCATCACGATCGGCACGATCCTCGACGCGGCCGAGCAGAATCCCGAAGGGTTCCGGATTGTGTTCGGTCATAGCCCGGCCTTCCTCGACCTGGCGGTTCGCGTGCACGAGACCTTCATCAATGACTTGCGCGACGAGCTACAGCCGGCGATCGGTGCGCGCGCCGACGTGGTGGCGAATCTGACGATTGGGATGCTCTCGCAGGCGATCTCGTGGCTGCTCGAGCGCGGTGATATGCCGATGGCCGAGCTGAAAGAGGCGGCGATCAATTTCGCATTAGGCGGGCTCGAACGATCAGTTCGTCTCGAGACCCATTAATCACTGGAGGTTTTTTTCCAATGGCCCACGAACGGACTGACGTACACACCTCGCTCGACAGCGTGTTCGACTGGAACTACGACGTGCGGTTCCCGCAGATGGACCGCCTGTACGAGAATGCCAAACGCGATCAATGGAACGTCTCGACCACGATCAATTGGGACCGGCCAATCGAGCGCGAAGTGCTCGACATGACGATGATGCCGATGTTCCAGACCGATCTTTACCGCTCGCTCAGCGAAGAGAAGAAGCTGCAGCTCAACCGCAAGTTCGCGGCGTGGCGGCTGTCGCAGTTTCTGCATGGAGAGCAGGGCGCGTTGATGGTTTGCGGGCAGCTCGTCGATGCGGTGCCGGATCTCGACGCGAAGATGAACGCCGCGGCACAGGTCTTCGATGAAGCGCGCCACGTCGAAGGCTTCCGCAAGTACATCACGAAGCTCGACCGCATCTATCCGATCGATCCCACGCTTGAAAGATTGCTCACCTCGGTTATGAAGAACGAGCGCTGGGAGCCGAAGTACGTCGGAATGCAGATCGTGGCCGAGGGGCTGGCGCTCGCGGCGTTTCGCTTCATGCAGCGCGAGACCAAGGACGACCTGCTCAAAGAGCTGCTCGAGTACATCATGAAGGACGAATCGCGCCACGTGGGCTTCGGGATGCTGGCGTTGCGCGATGCGGTCCGCAAGCTGCACGGCAAGGAAAAGAAGGAGCTCGAGGAATTTTCCTTCACCGCGTGCGACATGATGGTCACGAAGATCGAAGACGGCGTGCCGCGCGACGGTTTCCTGTCCGGCGGCCAGGTGTTCGAGGAACTCGGCATCTCGGTCAAAGATATCGAGGACGAGATGCATCGCAACCCCGCGTGGGTCGAGGCCGAGAATACGATGGAGCGTCAGTTCAACTCGTTCCTGTTCGTCGATACGATCATCCCGTGCCTGCGCCAGCTCGATCTGATCAATGATCGCACCGAGTCATGGTACAAGCAGCTCGGCGTGATGGAGATGGCATCGGCGGCGTAATCGCGCACACGAATTTCTCACTGAATCCCAAAAGGCCGGCGATCTGCGCTGGCCTTTTTTTGGCAGCGGGATTTGTCGCCCGCAGATACCCCTATTTGATCGCGCGTCGCTTATGCGCCGCGCAAAATAATGTCCCTCACCTAACCTCTCCCTTACGGGGCGAGGCACAGAGTCTAAGGGCGAGGGAGTTAGCGGCGGAACGCGTCGAGCGCCGCGTTGCGAAGAATGTAGTTTGGTTCGCTGAACTCGGGATCTACTCCGCCGGTTGGTTCGAAGCCGAGGCTGCGATAGAGCGTCTCGGCGTTGGTGTTCTGCCGAAAGCAGGTTAGCTGCACGGCGCGGCATCGCGGATAGCGTCGGGCGATCATCGCGATCGTCTCGCGCATCGCGGCGCGCCCGTAACCTTTTCCCTGATGCGCGGCGTCGATCATGATGTCGTCGATCCAGTAGTCATCGGCGCTCGCCGGATCGCACACCGTCGTCGCGTAGCCAACCACTGCGCCCGCGGCGCGTATGAGATGCGGCAGATGCTCGAAGTTGTCGCCGAACATCCGCACGTAGCATCGCGCGAGCGTCCATCGCGGCGGCGTGACGAAGAATTCCTGTCCTGGCTTGAGCTGCATCCGGAACAGAGCGCGATAGTTTTCACGATCGACAGGGACGAGCGTAATTTCCAGGTCAGTGGATTTCATGACTGCACGTGCAGGAAAATCTCGCGGGTGGCGGATTCGCTGAGCTTCGTGACCGACGTTATCCGGTCCGCGAACTGGCGCAGCGACGACATCTCCGATGATCCTACATCGACCAGCACGCCGAAAATCGAAAACTGGAGCGCTTCCTTGCGCTCCTTCAGATGCGCAAGCCACTCGGGCGCGACCTGCGATTCCCCGTCGGTGATTATCACGATATCGCCGCGCTTTAGCTTGCGCTCTTCGAGCAGCGCCACGGCGGCGTCGAGCGGCTGCTGGAAATCGGTGCCGCCGCCGGGAAAGTATTCGGCCATCTCGATCACTTTGCCGAGATCGGGCTGATAGCGCCGCTCGCGATTGAGATCGAGGATCTTAAGGCTCGTATCGCCCGAGGAAAACATCACAGCGCGAAACAGGCGCCGCCCACGCCGCGCAATATCCATCAGCGTCAGGCTGACGGCCTTGGCCCACAGCTCCTTGTCGCCCTGCATCGAAGAGCTCACGTCGATACAGACGATCATCGGACCCTTGCCTTTCTGCTCGTCGTCGCGCAGCCGGTACTGAAGCAGGTCGGACTCGAGCAGGCGGCGGCGGAAGTCGCGTGCGAGAATCGGATGATGCATCGCGACCAACTCGGACGGGATCATCCGGCCGAGATCGGCGCCGCGCTCGATATCGTAGGCCTCGGCGACACCGCGTTCGAGGGTTTTGTGGCGAATTGCGCGCGCGTCCTGTTTCATGCGGCCGACCATGCGCGCAAGTTCGCCGAGCTTGCGGCTCTTGGCCAGATGGCGTCCGAGGTCGAGGCGCTCGCCGGCGTTCATGCGCCCGCCCTGGCCGAATTCGCGGCTGAAATCGTGGCTGTCCTCGGCGGCGCGATCGATCTCGGCGGCGAGATCCCCGGCTTGCTGCTGCATCCGGCGCAGCGCCGTGCGGTCGCCGTGTTTGAGATCGCTTTCGACTTGCCGCGACTTTTGATTGAGGCGGGCTTCGGAAACCTGGGCGGCGCGCGCCGCCGCCTCGAGCATCGCGGCGAGCTTCTTCTTCGCCTCGGCGCCGTCTCCGGCGGGTTCCTTATTTTGCGGATCTTCGGTCTGCTCGGTCATCGCCTGGATTGTCTTGAGCGCGTCGGCGCGGGCGGCGAGATCCTGCTCCTGATGCTCGAGGTCCCACAAATCGACCATCTCGCGCCGGTTGAGAAAGCGTTCGCTGCGAATCATCTCGAGTGCCCGCTCGCCGAGCACGATCGCGGCGATCGCGGCTTTGTCTTCTTCGAGCACGGTGCGATTCTTGAGCGCCTGGAAGATGGGCGAGGGCACGATCTCGTCGAGGATGGCGCGGTTGAGCGCGGCGGCGCGGCGCACTGCGGCGGGCTTTTGCCAGACGAGATTGAACTTGAACAGCGCCAGAAAAAA
>DATLTX010000155.1:0-17910 GCA_035533435.1 Binataceae bacterium (SeqCode) | reverse complement strand
TGGCAATGGCGACGGCGATCAGGGCAACGGTATCGCGGTTGATTCGACCGGCGACGCGTACCTGGTCGGACTGACCTACTCGACGAACTTTCCGGGCACCTCGGCGTGCGGAACGTGGGGAAAGACGAGCAACCAGGGCGCGTCGAATATCAACAACGGCTTTATCGCGATTGTGAACGCGGCCGGCAATGGCGTCAGCTCCTGCTATATCAACGGCAGCGATGGCGCGCCCGCGATCCGCTTGGCGCTCAAAGAGCATGATCCCCTCAGTGGCAAGCCGACCGAGATCTTTGTCGTTGGCTCGACCACCAGCACCGACTTTCCCGCGACCAGTGACGCGAATCAGAAGACCAATCCTGATACCAACAGCAACAGCGCCGCGTATTTCCTCGGGACCGACGCCACTCTCGCATCGGTGACATACGCGACCTACTACGGCGGGAAAGGGACCGCCAATGGCGGCGACGCCGCGCTGGCGATCGCGACTGATACGTCGGGCACGCCATGGTTTGCGGGGGTTACCTATTCGTCTGATGACGGCGTATTCCCGTTGGTGGACGCCTTTCAGAGCAACAATAACGCCGTAACAAACGGCACCACGAACGCGTTCCTGGCGTCATTCGCGAAGGACTCGTCCGGCAATGTCCAGGTCGTATACAGCAGCTTCTTCGGCGGCAGCGGAGTCAATACGCTCGCCGGAGGCTTTGGCGATGTTGCGACCGGTATCGCCGTCGATACCGCTGGTCATGTGTTTGTGAGCGGATTCGCGTTTTCCGCGGGCACGCCCCCTGCTGGCCTCAAGACCAGCGGCGGTAATCGCACGACCCCCTACCAGGCGGCGAATAACGCGTCGGCCAACAAAGGCGCTAACGTGTTCGTGGTTGAGCTCGATCGGACCCAATCCGGAGACAATCAAGCGCTCTACGAGACTTATCTCGGTGGCGCCGGCACCAGCAGCTTCGGGGGACTTGCGCCCGGCGGCGGGGACCTCGCGGTTTCCATGACGATGGATTTATCCGGGGACGTGTACCTGACCGGCACGACGAGCTCGCTGGCTGCGACAGGACCACCAATCATAAAGGGTTATCCGGTCACCACCGGCGCCTGCGGTCAGACCAACAACAGTGCTGGCGTATCTGGAATCCCATTGACGGGATTCGTTACCCAACTCGACCCGGCAATGGGCGCAAGCGGCCTACTCTATTCCACCTATCTAGGCGGCTCGGGGACGGCCGACGTTGGCAGCGGAATCGCGCTTAGTCCGTTCGGCGGAATCTTCGTCAGCGGCGTGACCTACTCGACTGACTTTCCGGTTACGCCCAACGCGTTCCAGCTCGTCAACAATGCGGCCGGTAATAGTTCGACCAATGCGTTCCTGACCGAACTCAACCCAGGTACAGGCCCCTGCCCGACGCCGTTCGCGACTCCGACCGCGACGATCAGCGCAACCCCCACGATCAGTCCGACGCCGACGATCAGTGCAACGCCGACGCCGACGATCAGCGCGACGCCGACGATCAGCGCAACGCCGACGGCGACCACAACCGGAACGCCGACCGTAACCGCGACGCCGACGATCAGTGCGACGCCGACGGCGACCACAACCGGAACGCCGACGGCGACGGCTACCGCGACCCCGACTGTAACGGCCACCCCCACGGTCACCCCGACCGCAACCGCGACTCAAACGGCGACGCCCACCGCGACGCCGACGCCGGGCGGTCCGTCGATCGACATCAGCACTCCGGGGCTGGACTTCCCGCCGCGCTCGGCGAACCACAGGGCGACGCGCTCGTTCACGATCACCAACGTCGGCGGGTCGGAATTGATCGGTTACGTGACTCCGCTCATCGACACCGGCTTCCGGGTCGCGAAGGGTGGCGGCAATTTCTCGCTGGCGCCCGGACGGTCGCGCACGGTAGTGGTGGCATTCAAGCCGCCGTACCCCGGCACCTTTACTTCGAGCGTGCTGATCGTGTCGAATGATCCTGAGCACGGGCAGGAGAGCGTGACGCTGTATGGAGTCGGCAAAGTAGGCAAGTAACGATCACTGACCAGTCATCAGCACTGACTGCGGCTACTCTGTGAGCGAACGGTCCGGGAGCAATCCCGGACCGTCTGCTTTTCAGGAGAGTACGTTCCCGGCGGTCAGATCACGCTTGCAGCCGCGCGATCCACCGCCAGCGCGTAACGTCCTGCCTTGCGCCGCAACCGCACCGCTGCGCCGAAGGCGGCCGACAGCGTCTTCGAGTTGAGCACGCGAGCGCGCGGACCAGCCGCCAGCACGCGGCCCTGGCGCAGCACGATCACGTGCGAGAAGGCGGGTATCAGCTCTTCGACATGATGCGTCACCAGAACCATCGCGGGAGCGCCGCGCCCGCGCGCGAGCCGCGCGATAAATTGCAAAAAGTGCTCGCGCGCGACCGGATCCAGCCCCGCGCACGGCTCGTCGAGGATCAGCAGCCGGGGCGCGGCCATCAGTGCGCGCCCGATCAGCACGCGCTGGCGCTCGCCCTGCGACAGGTAGCCCCACGGGCGCTGCGCGAGCGCGGCGGCCTCGACCCGGCGTAATATCGCGGCGGCGGCGCGGCGGTCGCGCGGCGCAACCTCGCCCCAGTAACCGATCATCGCGAATTTGCCCGAGAGCACGGCGGAGAGCGCGGTTTCGCTGTCGGGCATGAGCTGCTGAATCGACGAGCTGACCATCCCGATCCGCGTGCGCAGCTCGCGCCAATCGGCGCGGCCGAAGGTCTCGCCGAGCACGCGGATCGTGCCGCGGGTGGGCGGCAGATAGCCGGTCAGCGCACGCAGCATCGAGGTCTTCCCCGAGCCATTGGCGCCCAGGATCGCCCAGTTCTGTCCGCGCTCGACGCGCCAGTCGATGCCGCGCAGGATCATCGCGTCGCGCTCGACGACGAGCCCCTCGAGTTCGATTATCGGGTCGGATTTCTTCATTGGAATGGTAACCGCGGATTATAAAAGTCGCACAGATTGGGTGCCCGCGCGAGCGGTTTTCGATCAATGATATCAGCGTGATCCGCGATTTCCCGTCATCCTAACACTCGTTAGATTTTTTGCCAGATTTGTTCATGGCTGAACTGTTCAGCCTTATTAAATTTTTCGCTCCGGCGCAAAATGCCTCTCGATGAGCAACCTCCAGACACGCGCCGGTGGTGACCACGGATTGGACGCAGGCAAACTGAACCGTCCGCCCGCGGCCGATACCGCCGGCGCGCCCGCCACTGCCGCCTATCCTGGCGCGCAGGGCGCGGCGCCCGACTGGATCGAGCTCCTGCCCGCGGGCGTGTTCAACGGACGCGACGGGCGCGGCCCGTTTCGGGTCGAGGACGCGCCCGCAGTGATCGCGGCGACGCGCGCGCTGGCGATGGCGGCCGGGCTGCCGATCGATTACGACCACGCGACCGATTTCGGCGCCCCCGCCGGACGCCCCGCGCCCGCAGCCGGATGGATCGTCGCGTTCGCGGTCCGCGCGGGTGCCGTATGGGGCCGCGTTGAGTGGACTGCGCGTGCCGCGCAGGCGATCGCGGCGCGCGAATATCGCTACGTATCGCCGGTGTTCCAGTTCGATCCCGCAAGCGGACGCGTAACGCGCCTGCTCCGCGCGGGGTTGACCAACAATCCCAATCTTTACCTGACCGCAATCGCCGCGGCCGCGACGTGCGCCGCGACCCCGGAGGAAAGCATGATGGAAGAGTTCCTGGCCAAGCTGAGGGAGATCCTGGGCCTTGCGCCCGACACGGCGCCCGACCAGGTGATAGCCGCCGTGCGCGCGCTTGCCGCGGATGACGACGATGACGGCGCGGGTGCCGGCGACGCGGCTGCGGCCAACGCGCGCGCTTTGGATCCGGCGCGCTTCGTCGCGGTCGCGGAGTTCCAGCAGGCGCTCACCGAACTCAACGCGATGCGCGCCGAGCGCGCCCGCGAGCGCGCCGCGCAGGCGGTGGACGAAGCGATGCGCGGCGGCAAGCTGGTTCCGGCGCAGCGCGAATGGGCAATCGCCTATTGCGCGGCCGATCCCGCGGGCTTCAGCTCCTTCGTTGCGCGCCAACCCGAGATCCTGGGCGCTCAAGCGGGTTTCACTGGCGAGCCGCCGATGGCTCCTGGAGCGACCAACGCGCGCACGCCGCTGGGTGCGACCGAACTCGCGATCTGCTCGCAGCTCGGAGTCAGCGCCGCTGATTTCGTCCGGCGCAAAAACGGCCGCGCGGATTTTCTGAGCCTGCTTTCGGCCGGCGGCGACCGCTAACAGCAAGGAGCATGGTGCAGACATGGCTGCATTGAGTAACTCACGCAACACGCCCGAGCTTTCCGACGGCGCCAGAATGCGCGTGTTCGGCGTCGAAGCGAACACCAATATCTATCTGGGCGGGATGCTCGCGCTCGACGCCGCCGGCTACGCGGTGCCCGCCTCGGCCACCACCACCACGGCCAACCCGCTGCGAATAGTAGGACGCGCCGAGAAAGTGGTTAACGGGATTCCGGGCGAGAATGCGCTCAACAATCCCGGCGCCGCCGGCGCGATCTCGATCACGGCGCGCAAGGGTGTCTTCCTTTACGACCAGGATAGTTCGATCACCGCCGCCGACCTCGGGATGATCTGCTTCGCGATCGACGACCACACGGTCACCGCGACCGACCGCGCCAGCGGCGCCGGCGTGCAGCAGTATGCGGCCGCAGGGCAGGTGGTCGCGCTCGATCCGAGCGGCCAGGTGTGGGTCGATTTCTGGCATCAGTCGTCCGCCGCCGCGTAACCGGGCGCACGCCGCGACTTCAAGAGGAATTGCAATCATGGAAATCAGCGCTGCCAATCTGACCGCACTGTTCACCGGCTTCGACGTCGTCTTCCAGCGCGGCTTCGACAAGCCGCCCTCGTATTACGAGCAAATCGCCAGCGTGGTGCGCTCGGGCTCGCGCCAGACCACCTACCCGTGGCTCGGCCGCACGACGCGGTTCCGCGAATGGCTCGGCGACCGCGTTGTGCAGGCGCTCGAGTCGCACACCTACACGATCGTTAACCGCAACTTCGAGGACACCGTCGCGATCGATCGCAACGATATCGAAGACGACACCTACGGCGTCTATGAGCCGATTATCGAGCAACTCGGCTGGGACACCAAGATGCATCCCGACATGCTGCTGTTCTCGATGCTCAAGGACGCGGTGGCTAATCCCGGCGACGTGATTGGTTTTGACGGGCAGCCGTTCTTCTCGGCCGCGCATCCGGTGGGACTGCAGAATCAGTCGGGCGGCACGACCGCCGCGAATATCAGCACCTCGGGCTCGGGAGCCTATTGGTACCTGGTCGATGCGTCGCGCGCGATCCGTCCGTTCATCTTCCAGATGCGCCGCGAATACGCAGTCACGCGGATGAATACCGTCAACGACGAGGCGGTATTCAACCGGCGCGAGTTCCGCTACGGAGTCGATGGACGTGCGAACACGGGCGTCGGACTGTGGCAGCTCGCATACGCCAGCAACACCGATCTGAGTAATCCGGCGAACTACGGCGCGGTGCGCGCCGCAATGAGATCGTTCAAGACCGACGGCGGCGCCCCGTTCGGCGCGCTCTCGGGCCGCGGCGGCGTGTTCCTGATCGTCCCGCCCTCGCTCGAGGAGGTCGCGCGCCAGTTGCTCAACTCGGAATTCATGGCCGGCGCGGGCGCGAGCGCCAGCGTCGCGACTACCAACATCTGGCGCAACAGCGCGGATCTGATCGTCAGCGAGTATCTGGCGTAAGCGGCTGGCGGACGATGGCAGTCTTTCCCTGGGCCGGTGCGGCGACCCCTCCTCCCGCCGCACCGGCATCGTTCCCGGCCCCCGCAGGCCTTTTGCCTGGTGCGGAGCTTGCGGGGGCGCTTAAACCGGCGCGAATCAACTAGAGGTATCCGAGAGTGAGTTACGCTGCGCCCCAGGACATTATCAATCGCTACCCGAATCGCGATCTGGTGCAACTGACTAATGAGGATCCAGCCGCGACCACCGTCAACACCGCGGCGCTGAACCAGGCGCTCGGCGACGCGTCGGCGGAAATCGACAGCTACCTGGAAGCGCGCTTCGCACTGCCGCTCGCCGATCCGCCCCAGGTGCTCAACCGGCTCGCCTCGGATATCGCGATGTACCGGCTGCAGGCGCTGCGCCCGCTGCACGATCTCGAGGACGCGCGCCGGCGCTACGACGACGCGGTTGCGATGCTGACCAAAGTGGCGGCGGGCGAACTCACGCTCGGCCTTGCGGCCGACAACGCCGAGCCTCCGGTGGCGGATGCGGCCGAGGAAATCTCCGGCCCCATCCGCGTCTTCAGCCGCGATACGCTTAAGGGGTATTAGGCGATGGCTGCAATGCTGGACGCGCCGTGGGGCGGCGCAAACTTCTCTCCGCCGACCGCGATCGATATCGCGACTATCGAAAGCGCGATCGTCGCGCAGCTCGCGGCGCAAGTGGGCGGAATCGAGGTCGCGCACTTTCCCGACCGTCCTGAATCTTACCGCCTGACGCATCGCGTCGGCGCCGCCCTGGTGCAGTACCTGGGCGCGAAGTATGGCGCGATGCGCGACACAGCCGCGATTATTCAGGAGCGCGTGATGGAATTCGGCGTGACCGTGATGATGCGCGATCTCGGCTGGAATTATGGCGCCGAGCCTGGCGGTCCGAGCCCCGGCGCTTACGCTATACTCGAGGCGGTTCGCGCCGCGCTGACCGGACTGAGAATCCCGGGATGCCGCAAACTCTATCCGCGCGGCGAGAAATTTGTCGAGCGCGACAAGCAGGGCGGCGTCTGGATTTATATGATCACCTTCGCGCTCTCAACGGTCGCGGTCGAGCCGTCGTCCACGCAAAACTTTCCACTCTTCATCCGCGGCGTTGCGATGGAAGAGGGCGGAGAAAGCGAGATCACCCTCGCGCCGGCGCCCTACACCTTCAACTCGGCCGCGGCGATCCAGCTTCCGCACGGCAACCTTTCGGCGGTGGTCGTGACCGCTTCGGGCGGCGCGGTCCTGGCTTTGGGTGTCGATTACTCACTGGAGCCGGTGAACGGAGTTATTACCGCGCTGGCGGGCGGCGCGTCCGCCGCGGGGCAAACGGTGCAGGTCGGTTATACCTACGCCGACCAGGTTATCGCGGCGGCGGGTGAGGTCGCACCCGCGAACTGACGCAGTCCGGAGTCGGCGAAAGGCCGTGAACGATTCGAGGATATCGCGGGGCTTGTTCCCCGCGCGAGGTAAGAGGACATGCCAGCAAGCTTCCTGCACGGAGTAGAAGTGATCGAGGTTCAAAGCGGGCCGAATCCGGTAAGCGTCGTCAAGTCCGCCGTGATCGGACTGGTCGGCACCGCGCCTTCGTGGGCGGTGAGCGCGCCCGCCGCGGCGCCCGCGCCGAATTCCCCGGCGCTGGTGAGCTCGGCGCTCGACGCGGCGAACTTCGGCCCGCTGGTTCAGGGCTACACGATTCCGTACGCGCTCGCCGCGATTCAGGCGCAGGGCGCGGGACAGGCAATCGTGATCAACGTGTTTGATCCGACGCGGCACTTCACCGCGATCGCGGCGCAAGCGATGAGCTTTCCGGCCTCTGGCGCCCAGGTGTTAAACCTCGGACACATGGGTGTGTCCGGCGTAGTGGTCAAGAACCAGGCGGGCACGACTACCTATTCGAGCGCAACTGACTATTCGCTCGACGCCGTCAACGGGATCATCACCGCGCTCTCCGGGGGAACGCTGACGGCCGGTCAGGCGGTGAGCGTCGCGTTCAACTACGCCGACCCGAGCAAGGTGGCCGGCGCGGATATAATCGGCGCGGTGACGGGCGGCGTGTACATCGGACTTCAGGCGCTGCAAACGACGTACGGCACGATGGGCTTTTTCGCGAAGCTGCTCGTCGCTCCGGGATACTCGCAGAACGCCGATGTCGCGAGCGCGATGGCCGTGATGGCGAACACGATTCGCGCCATGGCGCTGGTCGATTCATCGCCCGCGACGCCGGTGGCGACCGCGATCGCGAATCGCGGTTTGGCGGGCAATGCGTTTGACACCTCCTCGAGCCGGGTCATCCTGTGCTACCCGCAGGAGACGTTTTATGACGCGGGCCTGGTGCCGACCGGCGTGACCGTGAGCGCCGCGGGAACCCCCGTGAGCATCGCGTACTCGGGAACCTCGGTCGGGCCGTACTCGCAATGGGTGGCGGGAGCGATGGCGGCAAAGGATTTTGCCAATGGCTATTGGTGGTCGCCCTCTAACACCGAGATAGCTGGGATTCTCGGTCCGGATGTGGATATCTACGCCTCGATTCTCGATCCGGAATCGGACGTGAACAGCCTGAACGCGCAGGGAATCGCAACCGTGTTCAATGCGTTTGGCACCGGGCTGCGGGTCTGGGGCAATCGCTCGGCCGCCTATCCCTCGAGTACCTCGCCCGCGAACTTTATCAACGTGCGGCGCACGATGGACGTGATCGAGGAGTCGATTCAGCTTTCGATGCTCCAGTTTATCGACCAGCCGATCTCGAACGCGCTGATCACGGCGATTCTCGCAAGCGTCAACGCCTTCATCCGCAGCCTTATCCAGCGCGGCGCTCTGGTTGCCGGCTCGGCCAGCTACAACCCAGCCGAAAACCCGCCAAACCAGGTTGCGGCCGGACAGTTGGTGTTCGACGTTGACGTGATGCCGCCGCCGCCGGCCGAGCGAATCACTTTCCAGAGCTATATCGATTCGAGCCTGCTCGCGCAGCTTGGCCAGACCAGTCCGTTAACCGCGGCCGCCGGCGCAACCGCGTAGGAGTACCCGCGAATGAATATCCAGATCAATTCACTGACTAACGCGAATATCTATATCGACGGAGTCGGGCTGCTCGGCCGCGCCGAGGAGATACAGATCGCGCATCCCCGCCAGAAGATGATCGACTATAAGGGCCTCGGCATGGCCGGGACCGCCGAGCTCTGGGCCGGCGTGGCCAAGCTCGAATCGCGCATCAAGTGGGCGTCCTTCGACGCCGAGGTTCTGGCGTTCGCGGCGAGCCCGTTCCAGGCGCACTACTTCCAGGCGCGCGGAAACCTCGAGCAGTACACGAGCCAGGGACGCAGCGCCGAGCTGCCGGTGGTCTATCTGATGACGGGAGTGTTCAAGGACGCCGGCGCCCCCGAGCTAAAGCAGCATCAGATGGTCGAGACCAGCTCCGCAATCAGCATCTATCACGCGGAACTCTACGTGGCCGGGGTGCAGATCTACCTGTACGACGTGTTCGCCAACTTGTACGTGGTGGGCGGAGTCGATCAGTTGGCCAACTTCCGCAGCAACCTGGGCGGGTGAAGAGTTCCGCGCGAACAAACGACCCTGCTTTCAGGCGAGGTGAAAAATGAGCGACGAGATCCGAGTGAACGGAGTCGCGATCGGAGTCGGGGGCGCCGCGGCGGCCGGCGAGTCGCGCGCGCTCGAGCTGCCTTCGGGCACGCCGGCTGTCGTCCGCAAGGGCTACGGGCGCGATTTGATGCGCGCCCAGCGTGCCGCCCCGATCGACGACCCGAACGCCGTGGTATTCGCCCTGGTTGCCGAGCTCACGGAGATCGCGGGAAGGAAGATCGTCTATGAAGACGTCCTGGCGATGGATCTGGCCGATGTGCTCGCGCTGCAAGCCGAGGTAATTGGCGAAAATTTTCAGCTCCCTCCGCCGCCGGATTCGCGGGACTCGTCCGATTCGGATTTCCAGTAGCCGAATTGCGCGCGATGGACTTCGCGGAACTCGAATACTGGACTCGCGCGGTGCGCGACTACGCGCGCGCCGTGGCCGGCGGCGGAGGGGAAGCGGAACTTGCCGTTGAATGACCGCTAGCGACAGGAAGATGGAGTTACGATGAGTGCGCGACTGTTTGTAGGTAATCTGAGTTTCCGCCTGAGCGACGAGGAACTACGCGAAGCGTTCGCCCGCGTGGGCGCGGTCGAGCGCGCCGAAGTGGTGCGTGACCGCTTCGACGGGCGATCGCGCGGGTTTGGATTTGTCGAGATGGCTCGCGCCGAGGACGCCGCGGCCGCGATCGCGGACCTCAACGGCGCCGATCTGGCCGGCAGGCCGATGCGGGTCGAGGCCGCAACCTCCGTCCGCCGCGACAATCACGCTGGCGCGGCAGCCGCGCGTGCGGACTGAATGAGGTATTCGAGCTGAAGCGCCGCGTGCGCACATGTGACTATTCGGAGGAAATGCGTTGTTTGCTGAACTGGGTCCAATCAGGTTTGAGGTAATCGGCTCGCCCGAGGGAATCGAGTCGGAACGCCGCTATATTTACGCCGAGCAGCGCGTGATCGAGGCGCTGCCGCGCCTGCAATGGACCGGAGACAGTCTCGAGCGGCTTTCGTTCGACCTTCTGCTGCACGCGTCATTTACCAATCCCGAGCTCCAGTACCTCGCCTTGCGCGCGGCGGCCGAATCTCATCAGGCGATGCCGCTGGTGCTCGGCAACGGCTTGTTCCGCGGCTTTTTCGTGATCGAAACGATCGCGACGCGCGCCGCCCAGCTCGACGCCGGCGGCGCGCCTATCGCGCTTCGGCTCCGTCTGGGGCTCAAGGAGTGGGCGCTGGATTCAGTGTTCGATCCGGGAGCGCCGATCCTGCCGACGTTCGCGCCGCTCGGGCTGATGACGGGATCGAGTGTGGCCAGCGCGCCGCCTGCCGCGCTGGCGCCGGCGGGACTCAGTGCGCTGCTTGGAAATCTCGCGCCGTCGGCGCCCGCCACCCCGATCCTGCAGCCGGGCGACGTATCGTCCGCGGCGATCACGCGCAGGGTGGCGCGATGACGGCTCAGCAGTATATCGCGCATCTCACCCGCGCCGGCGAGCGCTGGGACTTGCTCGCGTGGAGCTATTACGGCGACGCGACGCGCTTCAATCCGATCATCATGGCGAATCCGGCGGTTCCGATTGAGCCGGTGTTCGAAGCGGGGATACTCATTCAGGTGCCGGTTCTCAGCGCAAACAATTCGGCGACCGCCGATCTTCCGCCGTGGAAGAGCGCCGCGGTGGCGGGCAACGCGGGGAACCCGTCATGAGCGCCGCAGCATATACGGTGCGGGCGCCGCAATGGATACTCACTTATGCGGGAGTGAATATCTCGGGCGATGTCTCGGCGATGGTCCGCGCAATTAGCTATGTAGATCGGCTGGGCGGCGCCTCGGGAGAACTGTGCGTCGAACTCGAGGATCACGCGCGGCGCTGGCAGGGTCCGTGGTATCCGGCGCTCGGCGACCGGATTGCGGCGTTGCTGGGATATCAGGGCGGCCAGCTGCTGGATTGCGGATCGTTCGAGATCGACGATCTTGAGCTCGGCGGACCGCCCGACGTGTTTCGCCTGCGATGCCTGGCCGCGTATATCACGCCGGCGATGCGGACCCGGAACAGCGCGGCGTACGAGGGGCAGACGCTGCTGGGAATCGCGGCGACGATCGCGGCCAAGTACGGGCTCGCGCTGGTCAGCGCGCCGGACCTCGAGGACGTGGCGTTCGCGCGCGTGACCCAGCGCGATGAAACGGATCTGCAATTCTTGGCCCGCCTGGCCGGCGAATTCGACTACGACTTCACGGTGCGCGGTACGCAGCTCGTATTTTATGCCCGCGCGGCGCTCGAGGCCGCTCCGGAGATCGCGACAATCGAGCGCAGCAGCCTTGAACGCTTCGAGTTTCGCAATCGCACGCGGCGAATATACTCGATGGCGTCGGCGGCGTATTTCGATCCCGTCGGCAAACAACTGATCGCGCAGAGCGCATCCGCGGTTCCGGCCGCGCCGAGCGGCGACACGCTCAAGATCATCGCGCGATGCGAGAATGCCACGCAAGCCGGGCTGCGCGCCGCCGCCGGGCTGCATCGTAACAACAGGTTCTTTATCCAGACTCGGCTCACGGGCCCCGGCAATCCCGGGCTCGGGGCGGGATGCAACGTGTTGTTATCGGGATGGGGAATGCTTGACGGCACCTACCTGATCGAAACCGCGCGCCATCAGCTAAGCCGCGCGCGCGGTTACACGACCGAACTCGAGGCGCGCCGCGGCGCGTGAGGTTGCGCGATGTACCATCATGAGGAAGACCGAGCTGCCGCGCCGGGAATGTTTCGCGTTGGTATCGTGCAGGAGCAGGACGCGGGCCGCGCGCGTGTGCGCGTTACGTTTGCCGATTACGATCAATTGCGGAGCTGGTGGCTGCCGGTGGTCGTGCCCAAAACCCAGAACGACAAGGCTTACTGGATTCCGGATCTTGGCGAGCAGGTGGTGTGCCTGATGGACGCGCGAGACGAGGCGGGCGCGGTGCTCGGCGCGATCTATTCATCGGCCGACACGGCGCCGGTGGATAGCGCCGACAAATGGCATCTCGCCTTCAACGACAACGCCTCGTTCGAGTACGACCGCGCGGCGCACGTGCTGAACCTCGAGTTCTCCGACGGCGCGTCGATCAAGTACGACGGCGGGGAGCACGCCCTGACCGTCGCGCTGCCGTCCGGGGCCACGCTGACGCTCGGTGCGGGCGGCGCGACGATCGCGATCGACGCGCTGGGCAACGCGCAGGTAACCTCGCTCGCGCAGATTCGGTTGGGGGCGGGGCAGCTAAAGGGCGTCGCACGGCTGGGCGACCAGGTCACCTGTCCGGCTGGTCTCGGCTCGATCACCAGCGCGAGCCTGATTGTGGAGGCGGAATAGGATGAGCGCGAACGCGGTTACGCTTACCGACATCACGTCGGCGGATTGGTCACTCAAGCTTGGCGCGATCGGCCAGGTCGTGCAGGGCGTTGCCGACGTCGATCAGTGCGTCGCCATAATCCTGACCACGCCGACCGGCAGCGATCCGCTGCGGCCGACCTTCGGCTGCGATATCTGGCGCTACCTCGATCATCCGGTGTCGGAAGCACTGCCCGCGATCGTCCGCGAGTTGACCGCGGCGTTGACGTTGTGGGAGCCCCGCATCACCCTATTGAGCATCACCGCCGTGCCCGTCCTCGACACGACTACTCAGTCGGGGGCGCATCTGAATGTGAGCGTGACCTGGCAACTCAAGCTGGCGGGAGCGCCGCCACAAAAGGCGGGCGCCACCGCGACCACGACCGTGACGCTCGCGTCGGCGGGGCTGTGACGCGATGAGCAGCGGCGCGTCCACAAAATTCCGCCCAACCCGAAAAGGATGAACTGATGGCAGCAGGAATCCCGTCACTTCCGCCCCCGGTATTCGTCGATGACGCGGACGGGCTTGATCCGAATCTCGTCCTTGCGGACATGATCGCCGGATTCGAAGCCGCCGCCGGCCGGACACTGCAGCCCGCCCAGGTCGAACGCCTGCTCATCAATCTGTACGCGTATCGCGAGGCGCTGGTCCGAAACGCGATCCAATATGCGGCGCAGCAGAATCTGCTTGCCTTCGCGGTTTTTCCGATGATCGACTACCTGGGGCAACTCGTGGGCGTTACACGGCTGGCCGCGCAGAGCGCGACCACCGTGCTCGAGTTCACGCTTGCCAGTCCGCTGACCGTCGCGGTCACGATCGCGCAGGGCACGCGGGCCGGCACGAGTGACGGCCAATACTCATTTGCGACCGCCGCTGTGGTGGTCATTGCGGCGGGCGCACTGTCGGCGAGTGTGAGCGCGTCAGCGGTGCAGGCTGGCCCAGGCGCCAATGGCTATCTGGCGGGCCAAGTCGGCGCATTACTCAGTCCAAGCGCGATCATCGCGAGCGTGAGCAACACCACAGTCACGGCGGGCGGCTCAGCACCGGAAACTGACGACCATCTGCGCGCGCGTATTCAGGCGGCGCCGAACCAGTTCAGCGTAGCCGGTCCGGCGGGAGCGTATCGGTTCTTCGCATTGGGAGTGGATCCGTCGATAGTGGATGCCCAGGTAATCAGTCCGGCGCCGGGACAGGTCAACGTGTATATTCTCACCGGTCCGGTTACAGTCCAGCCGCAAAGCGCGCCGAATCCCGCCGGAGTCGCGGGAGCGCCGCTGCTCGAGCGCGTCGCCTCCGCGCTCAGCGCGGACTCCGTGCGTCCTCTCACCGACACCGTCACCGTGCTCGCGATAACCGAGGTTGATTACCAGATCGCCGCGACAGTGACGCTCTTCTCGGACGCGGATCCCGGAGCGACGATGGCGGCGGCGAATACCGCTGCCGCGCAGTATGCCCTCGGACTCGCGGCGAAGATTCAGCGCGATATCGTGCCGAGCCAGGTGATCGCAGCGCTCTCGGTCGCCGGCGTGTATGAGGTCGCGCTCACCGCGCCGGCGTTTACGCAGCTTGCCGCGGGCCAGTGGGCGAACTGCACGGCGATCTCGCTGACTCAGGCGGTAAGTGGGGAGCACAGCTGATTAGGATGCCGCGCCCGCTCGCGCGGCCAGCTGGATGTAAATAAGCCGATGGCTGAACTGATTCCATCTCCGTCGATAAACGACGCACGCAGCGAAGCGCTGTTGACCCTGGTCGAAAGGCTTTCGACGCTCGACCTGACGCCACTGTTGGTTTACCGGATCGATTCGGTAGTTGCCGACGCGCTCCCGTTTCTGGGCTGGCAATTCGACATATTGTCTCCATTGTGGCAGCTCATGGCTCCGGCCTCACTGAGTATCGATGCTTTGACCGACATCGATTCGCTCACCGATATAGACACGCTATCGAGCCCGGAGTCGGCAGGGGCGGAGCTCTCGCCCGGCGCCGCGACTGAGCGCGAGCTGCTGAAGCTCGCGATTGCGCTGCATCGCGAACGCGGCACGCCGGCTGCTATCAAGCGCGCACTCGGGTCGCTTGGATGGGCCAATGTCGTAATCATGGAGGGAGAAGCTAACTGGGGCGGGACCGCGTATCCAAGTTCTGAAGGCTGGGCGGTCTTTCGGATTCTCATCGACTTGCCAGATGGCTCGGGTGTGCCGCCGGGCGTGGTGCAGAATGCGATAGCCGCGGTGAATTTCTTTCAACCCGCGCGGGCATGGCTCGACTCGATATGGTTCGTCACGACGCCGACGCGCGACGCGCTGGCGTTGCCGTATGACCGCTTCACCCTGGGTGGGATTGCAGAATACCAAGTTGACGCGGCGCCGCCCGCCTCGGATGCGCAGTTGTCGATCGCGATCACCATCGCTCAGACCGTCGAGGGTTATGGACCGATCGCACCGCTATACGACAGGCACTACGCGCATAGCGGCATTACATATGGAGTGGACGAGCCGAGCGTTGCGGATCGCGCGCTAATCGTAAACGGCGTTGCGACGCTCAATGGAGGTTGAAATGAAACGGCCCCGCGGAATGGTAATGATGGAGATCTTCTCTCGCGGCGAATTAATATACCGCGTGAACGGCGGCAACCTGTTCGTTAACGCGGGACTACCCGCACTGGCGGCCCTGCTCGGCGGTGATACGGCGGGCGAGTTCTGCTCAGTGGTGGGTTTCGGTTCGGGCGCCAACGCGCCCACGATCAACGATACAGGGCTGACCGCTCCGGCGTATTACAAGCCTATCGACGGACATTCCGAAGATGGGAACGGCAGCGTGACGTTCAACTGGAGTCTCGGCACGGCTGACACGGGCGCGCAAAATATGGCAATTCAGGAAGTCGCACTGTTCGCGAACCATACCGGCGTCGGCCTGCCCGGCGGAAACGCTCCATCGCCGATGCTGGCGCGCAAGACACTCAGCCCGATTGTCTTCACCGCGGGCATGTCGCTTGCGGGGACCTGGACACTAACATTCTAGATAGCCGGCCGCGGAAGCTGGCGGCGGCATAATCCTGATCACGGTGAAGGAAGGAATGCGTCACACAGAGGACTCACATGGCCACGTTAATAGATAGCCCGGAGTTTACCGCGAACGAGGTTTACCAAATCCAGGCGACGGATGCCGTCGAAGGCGCGGCGGCCGGCGCCAGCTTCGCCGGATTGGGACTGAGCAATCAACCTCATCAGCAGCTTGCAAATCGCACCGCATATCTGTACGGCCGCCAAAACACGAATATCGCCAATATCGGAATCCTGCAGGCGTTTATGGCCGGCTTTACCGGCTCGCTGCAAGCTAATGGCTATCTGACAATCCCAGTCGCGGACGTACGCCGCGGTGCGGTGTCGGCGATGATTCAGTGGGGCTATTATCCACTGAGCGATCAGAAAGTATCCAACGACGAGGAGTACAGCGTCCCCTGGCCAATAACCTTTCCCAACGCAATCCTGCTTCCGCCGCTGGCCACGAATGTGTATGCGAGCACCAGCGGGTTCAACACCGTTGCCAGCGTAATTACTTATAGCCGCACTGGCGCGACGTTCGTGCTCGACGTGCCGGGCGGTACATCGCTTGGTCCGACCGGCGAACGCAGCAACGGCTTTTCGTGGTTGGCGATAGGATTCTGAGCTAGTGAGGTTATTGATGAAACGGATAGCAGGATCGGCCGCGGGTGCGGTGGCGACGGTTTGTGGCGTCGCGATAGTTGCGATGATTGGCACCGCGCCGTTGCGCGCGCTCGCTCAGAACCTTCCGCCGCCGGGCGCCTATCAGCCGATCCCGGATTACTCGGGCACCAATGCGGGTCTGCTGTTTCGGCAGGCGATCAACAACCGCTTTTCAGGAGCGCAGCCGATCTCACCCGCAATCGTGAGTCTGAGCATTGCGAATCTGCCCACTGAACAAGATGGGACGCTTTTTTATTGCATCGATTGCCAGAAAACCAATCCCTGCACGAGCGGTGGAGCTGGTGCGTGGGCTATGGGCCAGAATGGGGCGTGGAGTTGCGCGACTGGCGGAAGCAGCCTTTCGATGGGCGGCGACGTGACCGGGAATTCCTCGGCGTCAGTGGTCAACACCGTCGAGGGCGGCAAGACTCCGGTGGTGACCAGCGGCGCTAACGCGGCGGCGGGGACTACAACGGCGGCTGCGCTCAACGGGTTCAACGTGGACGGCGTGATCGATGTTACCAATCCGATCTACGGCGCGGTCTGTTCACCCAACACGATGACTGCGACGGCGACGGCGGGGAGCACGGTGATTCCGGTAAATTCGCTGGCGGATTTCAAGGTCGGGCAGAGCATCGCAATACCGCTTGCCGGTGCTTCGTGCGGGCTAACTACGCCGACTATCACGACGGCGGACCTTGACAGCTACCAGCTTAACCCGTCGCCGGAGCCGCCGATAATTTGGCAGAGTCCTTCCGCGATCTCCAATCTTTGCGAGACCGATACCACTACGTCTCCGTACCACAACGCGGCCTGCACCACGACTTATGGCTATACGATTCGGTCCTCCGGGTTTAACGGGTGCCTGAGCGCGCCGTCCGCGGTTAAGTATGTAACCGGGGGGCCGGCGGTCGTATCTCTGGCGAATGCGATCTTTCTTCAATGGACAACCGACCCGAACGCAGTCGGCTATGTCGTGAACCGCTGCACGGCCGCATCCTGCACGCCCAATTACAACTCAATTTACAAAGTGCTGGCGAATTTCCCGGTCGGGCAGACAGTAGGCGGAACTTATAACTGGGGCGATATCGGTAATCCCTACGGGCACAGCGAGTACACGCTGACCGCTTCCGCGATGGCCGGCATCCTGAACACGACTATCACGGCGGTCAACCCAGCGGCGCCATCGATTACTGTAGCGGTTGCGCCGAGCCAGAACGGCACATTCACGATCTGGCACGACGATGAACCGGCGTGGTCGGCGGCGGAAGTGGCGGCGACTCCCACCGAGGTGACCGCCGGGACCGTCTATGCCCCGCGCTGCAATTCTCCCTACACCTTCGGACAGGCAAACAGTCTGTATGGGTTCAATGGCTTACTTATCGAAGGGGCGGGAAGGAACGGCGGCACGGCAATCGAGTGGCTGGGTCCGATCGGCGGGATCGTGTTCAACATGAACTTCATCGCGATGGCAAAGTTGGAGAACATCGGCGTCCCCGCCGGA
>DATLTX010000154.1:0-2050 GCA_035533435.1 Binataceae bacterium (SeqCode) | reverse complement strand
TAGCGCGGATTTATTTCGTCCTGCGAGACCAGCGTGCGCAGATCGTCGCGCTCAAAGATTCCCGCCACCGCGCGCGTCAGCGCCACCGACAGCACCTCGCCCGGCTCATCGTAAACTCCCGCTTCGTCTTCGGGTCCAAGGCCGAAACTCCCGATGGGAGGATCGTTGTAGATCGAGCTGGTCGTGCCCTGCCAGAACGGCACGCTGAACGGCGCCTTATAAATTGTTACGGCGAGCGCGAAATTCGCCGAGGTCCCCCACACCGGGCCGTAATCGCCGTCCGGTCCCCGCCGCTTGATCACCCATCCGCGCGTGATCGTGCAGACCAGCACATAGTTCGTCGTGGTTGGCTTGCCCGGAGTATAGCCCGCTTCGGCGCCCACCATCGCCGCCATCCCGGCTTCGTCCGCGGAAGTCCCGATCGCCTTCTGCACGATCGCGGGCAACGGCGCGCTGTACAGGCGCTGCACGATCTGCCCGCTCTGGCCCAGCGAGATGCCGATGGCCGGCTGCCCGTCGAGGGGAGCGTGGTCGGGCGTGCCCGCTTGCGAGAAATCCCGGTCATCGACCGGCATCAGGACCAGTATCGTGCGATGCGGGAAGCTGTTCTGGTAACCCTTGACCTGGAACTGGTAGTACTCGAGCTTCTGCACCGACGTGGGCGCAATCGGCGGCGGCGGCGAACCAAGCCCGAGCGCGGCGCATCCCGAAAGCGTCAGCGCGGCGCCCAGGATGGCGGCGGCGATCGACAGGGCCGCCGCCAGCGCGATCGGTCGATTCCGTCGCACGCCTATCACCTACCGTTGCGCGACTTGCGAGCGTTCGCGGAACAAAAACAGAGTGCCCCCTACCTCGACCCTGTCGCCGCTGCGCAGCGACTGCTTGCCCGCTATCGGCTGATTGTTAAGCATCACCTGCCCGCCGCCGGTCGGGCTGATGAAATAGGCGCGGCCTTCCTGGCGGATGATCGCGTGACGGCCCTGCACCGATTTGTCGCCGAACAGCCCGATATCGCACTCCTCGGCGCGGCCGATAATCGTCACCGCTTTCACCAGCGGATACTCGCGCCCTTCGCGCGCGTTGCGGCTCTGGCTGCGCACCACCATCAGCCATCCGCGCTTCAGCAATTCGCCGACCAGGCCGATAAAAAAACCAATCAGCGCGCCGAGCACGATAATCGCGATCGCGCGGCCAAAGGCCTGCGGAAACGTCGAAGTCAGGCTCTGATAGAAAAATCCGCCCAGCGCACCGCCCACGATTCCGCCCAGCGCTCCGTTGCGCCGCCGCGCCGTGCTGCGCGACGCCCAGCCGACGCCCAGCCCGACAAAAATCCCCAGGACCGCCCATCCGAGCGTGCGCCCGACAATTCCGCCCAGGATATCGAATGCGACTTCGGCGATCACCAGTCCAATCGCGCCGCCAATAAGGCCGATTATCCCGCCCGCCCAGACGCCGCGCATCGCTTGGCGCCATTGGCCGACGCTGAGCGCCTCGATCGAGGCCAAAAACGCGGCGATAAACAGGCCGATGATCGCGCCGAAAATGATGTCGCGGCCGAAGACCGAGCGGATGCCCAAAAAAGGCTCGGCCGCGCCCCACGCGGCAAACCCTCCCAGACCGCCCGCGGCGGCATAGAAGAGCAGTTTTTCGCGCGAAAGATTACTTGCCATCGAAGGACTCGCGCCACAGCATTGCGCGCCGCGCACCCGCGTTCAAGCGGGAGCCGCGCCACTCCCCCTGGCGCGCGCCAGTCAGCCGAGAAAGCGCATCGCGATTATCACGTTCGAGATCACGAACGCCGCCGGCACCGCGATCCGCGACGTGTTGCGAATCTTCAGTCCAAGATCG
Source organism: Binataceae bacterium (SeqCode) (assembly GCA_035533435.1). Classification (GTDB taxonomy): domain Bacteria; phylum Desulfobacterota; class Binatia; order Binatales; family Binataceae; genus JBARDN01. The sequence continues at coordinate 202 of DATLTX010000154.1, read as the reverse complement.
CGCCGCCGGTCCGAACGATGCGTTACGTGCACGATGATAATCTCGGTGAAGGCTACGAACACGAACACGTAGCATTGCAAAAAGAACGCGTCGATATATGTCAGATACGGCACCCGCGGCATGCTCGATGAGATCGCGAATGCGAACGCGATCACGGTCAGGATCGTCGTCACCGATATCTGAACCTGGGAACCAAGATCGC
>DATLTX010000153.1:0-4085 GCA_035533435.1 Binataceae bacterium (SeqCode) | reverse complement strand
ACCAGTCCCATCAGCGATGCGGCCAGGATGCCACCATAGTCGTCGCTACCCACGTAGGTGATGTTGCGGCCCAGTATCTCGCGAACGTTGCTGCCGAAGCCGATGTCCACGCCGGTTGCGAACTGAATCAGCATCAGCACCGCCAGAACGATACCGGAGTAAACGAAATAGCGTGTGATTCGCTTCGCCCAGATCCTGCTGTTCACCGCAAAATAGGTGAGCGGGAAGAATATGCTATAGGTAAAAATCGCCAGGTCGCGGATGGCGTACAGGCGATAGATCGGGAATGCGAAGACGAAGTAGATGATTCCGGCGACGCACAGCATCCAGACCGCTCGGCCTGCGCCACCCGCCTGCTGCCCCGCTGTGGCCCAGAACAGCACCTGCCCGGGGCGCTTCAGCAGCGAAACCCCCAGCAGCGAGATGAGCGTCAGGTCAGTGAGGAACAGAGGCACCGGACCGATCTGAACGCCCAGCTTGGCTGCGGATAGAGATCCGATCCTCGTCAGCACCAGGTAGCCAACAATCAGCAAGATGTCGGCACGCCGCGGCTTCAGAGAGAGAAGCGGACGCAGACCCGCCCATGCCTGGCGCAGGCGCGTGCGACGAACCATTCGCGGCGTGCGGCCCCATCCGGGCGGGCGATAGTAGCCAGCCTCTGGAGGCGGGAGGCCCGGACGATTTGGCGTCGTGGCAGCCATGCTCACTCAATCCAATTCGATACTGGTTTCGACACTGGTAATGACCGCATCGGTTTCTCAGAACGCGCCCTTGGCGCTCAGAACTGCGAATCCCGTCTTCGCGAGCAGATAAATGTCGAGCCAGACCGACCAGTTGCGGACGTAGTAGGAATCGTAGCGCTGATGCTCTTCAAGGCCGGCCGCGTTGCGCACCGTAACCTGCCACATGCCGGTCAGGCCGGGGCGCACGGTGCGGCGCAGCTCGCAAAACTCGCGCGGGAAAATCCCGAGATGATAATCCGGTAGCGGGCGCGGCCCGACCAGGCTCATCGTGCCGCCCAGCACGCAGGATAGCTGCGGCAACTCGTCGATACTGAAGCGGCGCAGGAAGGTGCCTATACCCCTGACCACGCGCGGGTCGTGCTTGAGCTTGAGTTTGGCTTCCCATTCGGCGCGCAAGCCGGGATCGGCGGCCAGATGCTCCGACAGCCGCCGCTCCGCATCCATGTGCATTGTGCGCAGCTTCCACATCTTGATCTTTTGTCCGTTCAGACCCTCGCGCTCCTGCGCGAAGAACATCGGCCCGCGGCTGACAAGTTTTACGATCATCCCGCAGACGAAGATGATCGGCGCCGCGATCGCGAGGAACACGGTGCCGAGAATCAGATCAAGCGTGCGTTTGACGAAACGGTTTTCCGGCCGCAGCAGCTCGTTGGAAAATTCTATTCCGAGCACAGTGCCGAGGTTGCGCACCTGCACGTGCTCGACCGGCAAGCCGTCGTCGCCGCGCAGGATCACGACGTGGCGGAACTGGCGCTGGAGCCATCCGATCTGGTTGGCCCGATCGAGGGTGCCATTGCGGCCGGTATAGCCGCCGCGCGCGCCGCCCCAGACGATCGCGGTGCCGACGCCGCCGGTTGCGAGATCGGGAGCAAGTTCATGTCCTCCCAGGACCGGCACTCCGCCGATTTCGCCGCCGCGGAATGCGGGATCGGAGCACAGCACTCCGACCACGCGATAGCCGAGCGACCTTGCATCGCGCAGCAGATCCATCGTGAGCTCGATCTGCGAAGGATTTCCTATCACGACCGTCGGCTCTCCCCACCAGGGGAATCTGCGCACTCCGCTCAGCACGAAAAAACGCACCAGCGGAAGCATCGCGAGGCTAAGGAACCACGCGATACCAAACGTGACGCGCGAATACTCAGGCGGCAGTTTGACAATAAAGGTGGCGCCCGCGAGCAGTACGAATGTCAGGCTGGTGGCCGAAACCAGGCGCCGGATTATCTCCGGAGCACCGAGTCCAAAGCCCGGGTAGAGTCCAAACGCCGCGAAGATAAACGGAAACAACGCGAGAAACGGAAACAACCGCGCATAGATGACGAACGGCTGTCCGATCTCGCCAAAGCCCCACACGGCGTATGCGATAAGCGCGGAGATCGTGAGCGCGGTCAAGTCCGCGAACAGCAGTGCGCCGAACTGGAACAGGCTCGAGAGCCGGCGCTTAGGGCGCGGGAGCGCGATCGGCGCGGTTACTCCAGGAGCCGCATTCAGGGATCGAACGCGTTCAGCGCGGGCAATGCGCAGATGCGGTTTGGCCGGTGGTGTCATAAAAATACCTTTCGGGTTCGCATCGAGTTGATTAGTCGGTTCTCAGCGCCTGGCGGCGAAGCAATTGACGAATGACCAGGCCCACGAACAGCGGATTATTAATCAGGTAGCGCGGTCCGAGACGTCGCGGCTCGCTTAAGAGCCGGAACAGCCACTCAAAACCGCTGCGCTGAATCCAGTGCGGCGCCTGCCTTTTCAGTCCGGCATGAAAATCGAACGCCGCACCGCAACCAACTGTCACCGGCGCGGTTACTCGGCCGACGTGCTCCGCCATCCAGCGTTCCTGTTTAGGCGTGCTGATCCCGACCCAAACGATGTCGGGCGAGGCGCCATTGATGCGTTCGACGATCGCCTGGTCCTCGCTCTCGGAGAGCAGTCGGAACGGGGGCGAGTACATGCCGGCCACCGCGAGCCCTGGGAAGCGCTCGGTGAGCCGGCGTGCGAGCATCTCGGGAATTCCGTCCGCGCCACCGTAAAAGAAGTGACGCCATCCTGCGGCCACCGATCGCTCGCAGACCGCAAGCATCAGATCAGGGCCGTAAACGCGTTCGACGTGCCCAAAACCCATCGCTCGCGCGAGCCACACGAGCGGCATTCCGTCGGGCGTGACCATGCCCGCGCGATTGTGAATCGCGCGCAACTCGGGGTCGCGATGACTCTCCATCAGCCCGTGCACGCCGGTCACGCAGACGTAGTTCTGGCAGCGCGCAGCGATCCACTGCGCCATTGTATCCACCGCAATCGACATGTTAATCGCGCTCACGCCGACGCCGATGATGTTGGCCCGCGCAATCATGCGATTGTCGTCGGGCGTCGCCGAGCCGACAGGCTTGCCTGCGCTGTTACGCCATCCGCGGTGCAATGTGGCCATCTCCCGCATATCAAGCCGAGATCGGAACAATGCCCGCCGTTTCGCGCTTCTGTGTCGCGATCCGCAGTGCGCGCGCGTGAAGTTCGGCGCAGATCTCGACGTCGAATTTGGCGACTGCGACCCGTCTAGCCTGCGCGCTCATCGCCGCCAACAGCCGGGGGTCGTCAAACAAACGCCGGGTAGCGGCTGCTATCGCCTCCGGAGAGCCTCTGCGCACCACGAAGCCGGTTACGCCCTCTTCCAAAACCTGCTGTGAAGCGCCGACATCGGTCGCCACGATCGGCAGCCCCGACGCCATCGCTTCGAACATAGCGGTGGGCCCCGCTTCGACCGCGTTCGAGGTCATCCAGAAGACGTCAAATGCGCGCTCGAATTCGGCGACGCGATCGCCGGCGTCACGGATTATCAGGTCGTAACCGACGCGCAGGCCAAGTCGTTCGCTCTCGGCGGTGATTGAATCAGCATAAGCCTGGAATTGTTCGTAAGGCCGCCCCAAAAGCAGGAAGCGGGTTTTCGGATGAGTCTTTCGCAGCACCGCGGCGGCTCGCACAAAGGTTATGTGATCTTTATATGGCGCGAAGTTGGCGACGTTCCCCGCAATCCTCTCGTCTTCCGTGATTCCGAGTTCGTGCCTGATGCGCGCCTTGAGATCGGCATCGGGCTTGAAGACAGCGCTATCAACCGGCGGAGCAAATACGATCAGCCGGCTGCCGAGCGCAACCGCACCCGGATGCGCGCGAGCAGTCTCAAGGCCGTCGGTCATAACGCATGCCGCCATCCTGGTGACGAATGGCATCATCGCCCGGCGCAAGATCATCGGCGGATAAGTATCGATGAGGTGCCACAGGATCGGCACGCCTTCGAGCCAAGCGGCGATTGCTCCGTGTGGATGAATCATCGCGTTGAGCCAGATCACGTCAATT
>DATLTX010000152.1:0-5058 GCA_035533435.1 Binataceae bacterium (SeqCode) | reverse complement strand
GCAAGATCGTGACGCACGAGAAAACGGAGAATCCTTGGCGATGAACACCGCAAAAGACGAGTTCCGGATAGGCGGCGACCTGCGCGTGCATCGCCTCGGCTTTGGCGCGATGCGCGTGACGGGCAGCGGAGTCTGGGGCGAACCGCCCGACCATCGCGAGGCGGTCAGATTGATCCGCCGCGCGATCGAGCTGGGAATAAATCTCATCGATACCGCCGACGCGTACGGACCCGAAGTCTCGGAGCTGATCATCGCCGAGGCGATTCATCCCTATCCCGCCGGCCTGGTGATTGCGACCAAGGGCGGTTACGCGCGGCCCGGACCCAACTCATGGGTGCCCAATGGCCGCCCTGAGCATCTCAGGCAGGCGCTCGAGGGCAGCCTCAGGCGGCTGCGGCTCGAGCGAATCGATCTGTACCAGTTGCATACGCCCGATCCGGAAGTGCCGCTCGAAGAGTCAATCACGGCGCTCGCGGAAATGCGCGCGGCGGGAAAAATCCGGCATATCGGGGTTTCCAATTTTTCCGTCGATCAGGTTAAGGCGGCCGCCGCGATTGTGCCGATTGTATCTGTACAAAATAATTACAACCTGGCGTATCGCGATTCCGAGCCGGTCCTTGATTACTGCGAAGACCAGGGCATCGGCTTCATCCCCTATTTTCCGCTCGGCTATGGCAACCTGCTGCGCAACAAACGCCTGAACGAGATAGCGGGACGCGCCCATGCCACGCCCGCGCAGGTGGCGCTGGCATGGCTGCTCAGGCATTCGCCGGTGATGCTGCCGATTCCGGGCACCTCGAGCGTCGCGCACCTGGAGGAGAACACGCAGGCGCGCAGCGTCACTCTGGACGACGCGGACCTCAAGTCCCTCGACCGCTCGGCGCGATCGATTTGAATCCGATGAGGCACTCGTGATGACCGAAAATGAACCACGCCTGACCCGCGACCTCGCGCAGGCCAAGCGCGACTTGGACTTGTTCGGCTACTGCCTTATGGCCGAGGCGCTCGGCGCCGGCGAGGTTCGCGCCCTGCGCGAGCGACTGATCGAGCAGGCCGCGGCTGAAGCGGAAATCGGACGCGCCACCCGCGACGGCGGCGCGGGCGCACCCAATCAGCGCGTATGGAACCTCATCAATAAGGGGAGCGTGTTTCGCGATCTGATTCTCCATCCGCTCGTGGACGCGATAATGCCGCATCTGCTCGGCAATGGATTCATTCTGTCGAGCCTCACCGCAAACATCGCAGGGCCGGGCGGCGCGCCGATGTATCTGCATCGCGACCAGGGCTATCTCCCGTTTCATACGCCGATTCCGGTCGTCGCAAATATCGCGTGGATGCTCGATGACGTGACGAGCGCCAACGGCGGAACGCGGCTCGTGCCGCAAAGCCATCTGAGCGCCGCCGCGCTTGCCGACCACGCGGACATTTCGCAGACGATCGCCGCGCAAGGACCTGCGGGCTCTGCGCTGGTATTCGACGGCCGCATTTTTCACGGCACCGGTCCGAACTCGACTGAAACTCGGCGTCACGTGCTGCTCAGCTACTTCGCGCGGCCATTCATGCGCGCGCAGGAAAATCCGTTTCTCTCGCTCGACGCCGAGGTCGAACGCGCGCTGCCGGAAGAACTGAAAGCCCGGCTCGGCTACAAGGTCTGGGGCACGCTCGGCGGAGTCGAAGGGCCAGCCGAGGCCGCAATCGTGAGCCGCCCGGCCCGTCCGATCGGCGAACTAAGACCGCGCGGCAGATGATCGATCCGCGGACCGGCGAGCGCATCGCGCCGGCTCAGCGGACCGCCGCAGTCCAAAAGAAACAGGGGCGGCCGCGATGGCCACCCCTGCGAACGAATTGTGTTAGTCGCGGAAGCCGGTTCAGCCTGCGGCGGCGCGGCGTCCGCTCTTGGCCTCGGTCTTCTTGACGGACTTCTTGCGCGGCTTCTTGGCGGCCGCGCGCTCTTCGTTGCCGGTGAACTCGACTACCGAGATCGGCGCGGCGTCGCCGCGGCGGACACCGAACTTTATCACGCGCGTGTAGCCGCCTTTGCGATCCTTGAAGCGCGGCGCAATCTCGTCGAAAAGTTTCTTGACCGCCTCATGCGACTGCAGGAAGGCGAATGCGCGGCGATGCGCCGCAAGATCGCCCTGCTTGCCAAGCGTCACCATCCGGTCGGCAAAGCGCCGCATTTCCTTGGCCTTGGCGTCGGTGGTGTGAATCCGCTCGTGATGGATCAGCGCCAGCACGAGGTTCTTGAACAGCGCCTTGCGGTGCGCGGAAGTCCGGTTGAGCTTACGGCCCTGGTTGAGATGACGCATCGCCTACTCCAACAAACCTGAGGTTGCGTTCGCGAGCCCCGCTTACGCGGATTCGCGCCGCTCCTGCTCCTCCCACATGCGATCGAGCTCGCTGCGGGGCGGCAGATTTTCCAGCCGCATCCCGAGCGAAAGACTCATGTCGGTGAGCACTTCCTTGATCTCGTTCAATGACTTGCGGCCAAAGTTCTTGATCTTGAGCATGTCCTGCTCGGTGCGCTGCACCAGCTCGCCGATGTATTTGATGTCGGCGTTCTGCAGCCCGTTGAAGGCGCGGACCGAAATCGGCAGCCCTTCAACCGGCCGGTAAAGCAGCTCATTGAGGGTCGGCCGCTCCTGCGAGCCTTCGACGCCCGGCGCCACCGCGGTTTCGGCCTCTTCCTCGACCCCGGCGAAAATCGACATCTGATCGCGCATCACGCGGGCCGCGTAGGTCAGCGCCTCGCGCGGGCCGATCGAGCCGTCGGTCCAGAGTTCGAGCGCCAGCCGATCGTAGTCGGTGCGCTGTCCGACGCGCGCGTTGGTGACGGTGAAGTTAACCTTCTTGATCGGCGAATAGATCGCGTCGAGGCGCACGGTGCCGATCGGTTCGTCTTCCTCGCCGCGCTCGGCCGGCACGTAGCCGCGTCCGCGCTTGATGACGAGTTCCATATCGAGGTCGGCGCCCTTGTCGAGCGAGACGATATGCTGATCGGGAGTGAGAATTTCGAGGCTCGCGCCGCCCGTGATATCGCGGGCGGTAACCACGGCTTCTCCCTTGACCTTGAGCGTCGCGGTGATTTGGTCGCCCTCGTGCAGGCGCACGCGGACTTCCTTCAGGTTGAGGACGATATCGGTCACGTCCTCTTTGACGCCGGGCAGGGTCGAGAATTCGTGGAGCACGCCCTTTATCCGGACCGCGCAGATCGCAAAGCCCGGCAGCGACGACAGCAGGACGCGCCTGAGCGCGTTGCCGATCGTGATTCCGTAGCCGCGTTCGAGCGGTTCGGCGAAGAAGCGTCCATAGCTGGGCGTTACTTCTTTTTCTTCGAATTCAACCGACTTGGGTTTGGTCAGATCTCGCCAATCGTTCTGCATAATTTCGCCGCTTTAAGAGCTGTTGGGATTTTAGCCGCGGTCGGGTCCACCACGGACCCCGCAGGCAGCTCCGCCTCCGTTAGGGGTTATCTCGAATAATGTTCAACGATCAGCTTCTCGCTGATCGGCATCGTCAAATCGCCACGGGCCGGCAAGGCCTTGAAGGTGCCGCGGAACTGCTCGCGCTCGAGCGCCATCCATGTCGGCGTGCCGCGCCGCTGCGCCATCTCGATCGCTTCGACGATCACCTTTTTGGTCCTGCTCTTCTCGGAAATGCTCACCACGTCGCCGACTTCGAGCTGATACGACGGGATCGTCACGTTCTTGCCGTTTACCTGGTAGTGGCCGTGGCGCACGAGTTGGCGCGACTGCGCGAGCGAACTCGCGAAGCCGAGCTTGTACACGGCGTTATCGAGCCGCCGTTCGAGCAGCACGAGCAGATTCTCGCCGGTGATGCCGGGCAGGCGTTCGGCTTCCTCGAAGTAATGAGAGAACTGCTTCTCGAGCATCCCGTAAATCCGCTTCACCTTCTGCTTTTCGCGCAGACGGATTGCGAACTCCGAGAACCGGGTGCGCGATTGTCCGTGTGCGCCAGGCGGATAGTTGCGCCGCTCGATCGCACACTTGTCGCTGAAGCATCGCTCTCCCTTGAGGAAGAGTTTCAGGCCTTCGCGCCGGCATAGCCGGCATACTGGACCAAGATTTCTCGCCACGTGCGTTCGTCCTTCTTAAGAGGTGATCAGACCCTGCGCCGCTTCGGCGGACGGCATCCGTTGTGCGGTATCGGGGTCACGTCTTTGATTGAAATCACTCCCAGACCTGCGGCTTGCAACGCGCGCACCGCCGATTCGCGGCCGCCGCCGGGACCCTTGACATAGGCGACCACCGCGCGCATTCCGACTTCCGAGCATTTGCGCGCGCACGCCTCTGCCGCCATCTGCGCCGCGAACGGAGTACCTTTGCGCGAGCCCTTGTATCCGACCGAACCCGCGCTCGCCCACGCGATCACGAGGCCCTGCTGATCGGTAATCGTGACGATGGTGTTGTTGAAGGTCGCATGGATATGCGCGACGCCTTCGGGCACCGAGCGCTTGGTGCGCTTGCGCCGCGGCGCGGGAGCCGGTGCGCCGGCGGCAGCGCCCTTTTCGGCGCCGGCCGCGGGTGCGTCTTTGGTCTCTTTGGTTTCGTCTGCCATCTAATCTCTCAGTTCGAAATTCCGCGCGCCAATTTTCGGCGGGCGCTTCGGGTTACTTGGTCGGCGCCTGCTTCTTGCCCGCAACCACTTTGCGCGGACCCTTGCGCGTGCGCGCGTTGGTATGAGTGCGCTGGCCGCGCACCGGCAGCGAGCGGCGATGCCGGATACCGCGGTAGCATCCGAGGTCCATCAAGCGCTTGATATTCTGCTGGATCTCGCGGCGCAGATCGCCTTCGACCTCGTAGTCGGTGTCGATCACCTGGCGGATGCGGCTCTGCTCTTCGGCGCTAAGATCGTCGCTCTTGCGCGCGCGATCGACGCCCGCCTTGTCGAGGATCTTGACCGCGGCCGAGCGCCCAATCCCATAGATATAGGTGAGCGCGATTTCCATCCGCTTGTTTTTCGGCAGTTCAACTCCCGCTACTCGTGCCATCGCAAATTCCTTCTGGGTCTCAAGTCTGGGGCGCGGTCCTAGCCCTG
>DATLTX010000151.1:0-9293 GCA_035533435.1 Binataceae bacterium (SeqCode) | reverse complement strand
GCGCGGATATGCTTGTTCGCGCCCGCGATCGTGAAGCCCTCCTGATGCAGCAGTCGCTTGATGAGGCCCAGCACCTCGAGGTCGCGAGCGTGGTAGAAGCGATGCTTGGTGCGGGAATGTTTGGGCTTGAGGAACGGGAACTGCGTTTCCCAAAACCGCAGGACGTAAGTCTCGACGCCGATCCGCTCGGCCGCTTCGCCGATCTTGAGGCCGCGTTCGGGAATCTCCGAGGTCCGCGCGGCGGCCCGCGCCCGAGGCTTGACGGGCTTGGCGCGCTTGGGTTTGGCGATGGGGCGTTTCTTTCGGGTCATGGCTTCCCGGACGTGCCGTTGTTCACTCGGTCCTTCAGAACCTGACTTGGCTTGAAGGATAGCACGCGCCGGGAGTCAATTGTGATAGGGGCGCCGGTTTGCGGATTACGCCCGCGGCGGGCGTGCTTGTGGTTGACGATAAAAGTGCCGAAACCGGAAATCTTGACGCGTTCGCTCTTGCGCAGGCCATCCTTGATGATCGCGAAGACGGCTTCAACGATTTCACAGGCTTCCTTTTTTGAGGAGCCCACCCGTTCGTAGATCAAATCCACGAGATCGGCTTTGGTCATGCCCTGCGGCGTATAGGTCCCCACCCGTTCGCTCGCCATGAGCACGCTTTAATTCCGCAACTCCGCCCCCAGCCGCGTCCGCGCCTGCTCGACCAATGCAGTATGGACGCGATTGACCTCCTCATCCGTCAGCGTGCGATCCGTTGCCCTGTACAAACAAGCCAGCGCGACACTCTTTCGGCCCGGCGCGATCCCCTGTCCCTCGTACACGTCGAACACCGCGACGCTTTCCAGCAGCGGTGACGCGGCCGAGTCGCGCACCGTCGATTCGACCATCGCGGCCGGAAAGCTACGATCTACCACCAACGCGAGATCGCGGCGAATGGCCGGAAACCGTGGGGGCGGCGCAATCGTTTTACGCGGCGTGAAACCATAAGAAATGAGTTTCTCTAAGTCAAGTTCAAAAACCGCGCAAGGCGCGCCCAAATCCAGCCGCAGCGCCTCGCCGGGATGCAATTCGCCGACGTAACCCGCCGTTTCGCCTTCGAGCAGGATCTCGGCCGAGCGCCCCGGATGCAAAAATGGCGCGCGGGCGGGATCGATTGCGCGGTACTCGGCGCGCGGCGCCAGATCGATCGCGCGCAAATATGTCTCGATAATTCCCTTCATCGCGAAAAATCCCGCCGCCAGCCCTTGCTCGCCGACCGTCGCAGCCGCGTACGGTCCGTAACTCACGCCGGCCAGCACCTGGCGCTCGCGAGTATAGTCACCGTGACGCGCGAAAGTCTTTCCGATCTCGAAGGTGTGAAACGCGCTCGCCTGCCGATTGAGGTTGAAGCGCAGCGCGCCGAGCAGCCCCGCAAGCATGCTGAGGCGCAACTCGCCCAGCTCGGCCGAGAGAGGATTTTCGACTTTGACCGCGGCGGCGTCGGCCGCGACTCCGCCGAAACGCGCGTTATCGGCCGGCGCGATAAACGCGATCGTCAGCGCCTCGGTCAGTCCCGCGCCGAGCATCACCTCTCGCGTTCCGGCGATAAATTCGCGCTCCGGATTCGAGGCGGTTATCGCGCCGACGCGCGGCGGCAGCGCCTCCGGAATATCCTCGAGCCCGCCCAGGCGCGCGACTTCTTCGGCGAGATCGGCGGCCTCGGTGATATCGGGACGCCACGGCGGCGCCGCGACGGCAAACTTTCCGCGGCCGCCGGGCTTGACCTCGCATCCGATTGAGACCAGGCGCTTTTTCGCGATCGCGGCGGGAATCTCGACGCCGAGCAACGCCGTCATCGCGGGCAGGTCGAGCGCGATCTCGCGCCGCGGCGCGGCGACCGGTTCAAGGTCAACAATCGGCGCGGCCACTTTTCCGCGAGCTATCGCGCGGACGAGTTCGCCCGCGCGAATGGCGGCCGACGCCTGTCCCGCGCGATCGATCGAGCGCGCGAAGCGGTAGCTGGCCTCGCTTGAGAGGCCCAACCGGCGCGAAGTCTTTGCGATCGAGATCGGATCGAAGAATGCGCTCTCCAGCACGATCGCGGTCGTGGATTCGCCGACCTCGGAGTTGAGACCGCCCATTACGCCCGCAATCGCAAGCGGCTTTTCCGCGTCGGCGATCAGCAGATCGTCGGGCGCGAGTTCGCGCCTGACGTTATCGAGCGTGATGAACTCGCGGTCGGCGCCGGCGCGGCGAACGATAATTTGCCCCCCGGAAATTTTCGCGCGATCGAACGCGTGCAGCGGCTGTCCGCGCTCGAGCATCACGTAGTTGGTCGCATCGACGACGTTGCTGAGCGGGCGCATCCCGCACAACTCGAGCCGCCGGCGCATCCGGATCGGAGACGGGCCGATTTTTACCTTGGTCATCGACAGCGCGGCATAGCGCGGGCACAGATCCGGAGCCTGGATGTCGATCTCGAGCGAAGCCGAGCCGTCGGCAATTATTTTTGGCAGGCGCGCGCGCGGAATTGTCAGCTTTGCGCCGAACAGCGCCGCGACTTCGCGCGCAAGCCCGATAATCGACAGACAATCGCCGCGGTTCGGCGTGATTTCGACGTCGAGCACCGTATCGTCCATCGCGAGGTAACTCGCGAGATCAATTCCGAGCGGCGCATCGGCGGGCAACTCGAGGATTCCGGCGTGCTCGGTCGAAAGCCCCAACTCGCGCTCGGAACAGAGCATCCCATTGGATTCGACGCCGCGAATTGTCGCCGCGGCAAGCGGCGGTTCCTTGCCGAGCGCCGCGCCAACCGTCGCGAGCGCGACCGTGATTCCGGCCCGCGCGTTGGGCGCTCCGCACACGACGGTGAAACGTCCCGCCGCGCCCGCATCGACCTGACACAGGCTCAAGCGGTCGGCGTTGGGATGACGCCCCGCTTCGAGGACTTTTGCGACGATGACGCCGCGAAATGCGGGGACGATCTTTTCAATATTCTCGACGACCAGGCCGGCGACGCTCAGGCGATCCGCAATCTGCTGCGCGGTCGCTTCGACCGCAACGAACTCGCCGAGCCAGCTAAGCGGCAGCTTCATCGCGCACCTCCGCTGACCGAGGGAAATTGCGCCAGGAAGCGGAGATCGTTTTCGAAGAACAGGCGCAGGTCGTCGATTCCAAGCGCCATCAGTCCGGTGCGCTCGACGCCCATCCCGAAGGCGAAGCCGCCGAACTCTTCGGGGTCGAGATTGACCGCGCGCAACACGTTCGGATGAATCATTCCGCAGCCTAGGACTTCCGTCCATCCGCTATGCTTGCACACGGGGCATCCCGCGCCCGCGCACAGCAGGCAATGGATATCGAGTTCGGCGCTGGGTTCGGTGAAGGGAAAAAAGCTCGCGCGGAAGCGGACCTTGGTGTTCGGGCCGAAGAACGCGCGGGCGAACTCGGCGAGCACGCCCTTGAGATGCGCCATCGTGATCCGTCCGCGGCGATCGACCATGAAGCCTTCAATCTGGGTGAACATCGGAGAGGCGCGCACGCTCAGATCGTCGCGTCGGTAGCATTTGCCGGGGCATACGATCGCCAGCGGAGGGCGGCGGCGTTCCATCACGCGGATCTGCCCGTTGCTCGTATGCGTGCGCAGGAGCATCGCGCCCGGCACGAAGAAGGTGTCCTGCATCTCGCGCGCGGGATGATTGGGCGGAAAATTCAGCGCCGCGAAATTGTGGAAATCGTCCTCGATATCCTGCGTGTACTCGACCTCGAAACCCATCGCGATCAGGATCGCCAGCATCCGCTCCAGGATCTGCGTCACCGGATGAATCCGCCCGCGCGGAATCTTCGCCCCGGGCAGCGTTACGTCCAGCGCGGCCTCGCTGAGCGAGCGTTCGAGCGCGAGTTGCTGATGGCGCGATTGGAGAGCCTCGATCCGGCTTTCGAGTTCGCGCTTGATCTGGTTGACGAGCTGGCCCAGCAGCGGACGCTCGGACTGCGGCACGTCGCGCATCCCGCGCATGATCTCGGTCAACTCTCCGGCGCGGCCCAGGACGCGGACGCGGACCGCTTCGATCGCGGCGGCGCCGGCGTCGTCGCCCAGCTCCGCCATTGCGCGGCGCCTGATTTCCTCGAGTTGTTCTCTCATCGCTGGATTCTCCAAAGATGCACGCGAGCCTCGGCCGCGCCGGAAAACAAAAGACCATGTGGCAACCCCACATGGTCTCTTGGTGCGCGGCGCCAAAGAGGGCGCGGCTTCAGGCAGCTAGGCCGAGCGCCGTCTTGGCGGTGCGCACCAGCTCGGTAAACAAGCCGTCGCGCTCCTTGGCAAGCAGGGCAAGCTGCTTGCGATCGACCTCGACGCCGGCCTTTTTGAGCCCGTCGATAAATTTGCTGTAGGACAGGCCGTGCTCGCGAGCGAGCGCATTGATGCGCTGGACCCAGAGCGCGCGAAAATCGCGCTTCTTCTGCTTGCGATCGCGATAGGCGTAGGTGAGGCCCTTCTCGAAAGTGTTACGGGCCTGACGGTAAAGTTTGCGCCCGCCGACGAAACCGGAGGCGAGCTTGAGCTGGCGTTTATGTCGGCGGCGGGTTTTGGGTCCGCCTTTTGCGCGAGGCATCGGAGGTCAGTCCTTTTCTGTCGGTTGCTTGGATTCTGCGATTTTTCCGGCCGGGACGCTACAGGTGCGCGCTACGCGTTCGGCATCAGACGCTTGACCGCCTCGCCCCCGGTCTTGCCCAGGATGCCGGGTTTGCGCAAGCCGCGTTTGCGATTGCGATTTTTGGCCCACGCATGATGACGCGTGAAAGCCTTCTTGTACTTCACCTTGCCGCTCGCGGTGACGCGGAAACGCTTGGCGGCGGCGCGATTGGTCTTCAACTTCGGCATCGTTCTGCTCGCTCTGGTGATCGAAGATATTCTATCGCGGGGTCAGCAAGATAGACATGTTGCGCCCTTCCATCCGGGTTCCCCCGTCCGGCTGCGCGACATCGGTTACATCCAAAACGATTCGGTCCAGTAGCGCCCGCCCCAGTTCCGGATGGGTAATCTCGCGTCCGCGAAACGAAACCGAGAGCTTAACACGCTGGCCTTCACCAATAAAGCGCCGAATGTGATTGATCTTGAAGGCCACGTCGTGAGCGCCGGTCCGCGCGCCCATCTTGACTTCCTTGATCGACGTCGCAGTCGCGTGGCGCTTGGAGTCGTGCTGCTTCTTCTTGAGCGAGTAGCGGTACTTGTCAAAGTCGGTGATCCGGCAGACCGGCGGCTTGGCCGTGGACGAAACCTCGACGAGGTCCAGCCCCTTGCTCTCGGCGATACGGATCGCCTCGCGAACCGGCAGGACGCCGATCTGCGCGCCGTCGGAATCGATCACGCGGACTTCGAGAGCGCGGATTAGCTGGTTGACGCGAATCGCGGGCTCTCTCGATGGGGGAGTTCTGAAATCTCGGCGAATATTACACCTCCTCCGGCGCGGCGGCCGGAATCTTGTTTATCTGCGCGCCGTCAGGCGGGCAGCGGCTCCTTGCGCATTATATCCAGCAAATTTTCGATCGAGAGCGCCTGGCTTTTCGCGCCGCGCAGCAGCCGGAGCGACACGGTGCGCTCGGCCGCTTCGCGCTCGCCGACGACAATCATATACGGCACTTTGGCGAGCTCGGCTTCGCGGACCTTGAAGCCGAGCTTCTCGTTGCGCAGATCGGGCTCGGCGCGAAAGCTCGCGCGGCGCACCAGGTCCGAGACCTCGCGCGCGTAATCCTCGACCTTTTCGCTCAGCGAGAGCACGCGCGCCTGCTCCGGCGCGAGCCAGAACGGCAGCACTCCGCCGGTATGCTCGATCAGCACGGCGATAAAGCGTTCGAGCGAGCCCAAAATCGCGCGATGGATCATCACCGGACGCTCCTCGGCGCCGGCGCTCGAGGTGTAGTTCAGGTCGAAGCGCTCGGGCAGGTTGTAATCGAGCTGGATCGTGGCGACCTGCCATTTTCGCTTGAGCGCGTCGGGCACATAGATCTCGATCTTCGGGCCATAGAACGCGCCTTCGCCGGGATTGATCTCGAACGCGATCTCGTTACGCTCCATCGCGTTGGCGAGCTTGCCCTCGCTCATCCGCCATTGCTCTTCGGTGCCCATGTGCGGCTCGGGCATGGTGGCGAGCTTGAACTCGACGCGCTCGAAACCGAGCGTTGCGTACACGTCGCGCACCATCTTCAGGTTCGCGGTGACTTCGTCTTCGATCTGCGCCTCGGTGCAGAAAATATGCGCGTCGTCCTGCGACATCGCGCGCACCCGAGTAAGTCCGTGCAGCGTGCCGGAGCGTTCCGCGCGATGCAGCCGCGAAAACTCGGCGACGCGCAGCGGCAGGTCGCGATATGAGCGCTTCTCAGCGCGGTAGATGAACGTATGCCCGGGGCAGTTCATCGGCTTGACGCCGTAGCCGTGATGCCATCCCTCGGGGCCGGTGTCGATCTTCATGTCGGGTGCTTCGGGGTCGAGCGTCAGAAACATGTTCTCGCGGAAATTTTCCCAATGCCCCGAGGTATGAAACATCTCGTTCTTGAACACCAGCGGCGTGACGACTTCCTGGTATCCGTAGCGCCGGTAGAGCCGCCGCATGTAGTCGATCAGTTCGTTGAAGATCACGAGACCCTTGGGGAGATAGAACGGGCATCCGGGTGAGATCGGATCGAAGAAGAACAAACCCATCTCGCGGCCGAGCTTGCGATGGTCTCGGTTGCGGGCGAGTTCGAGCAGCGCCAGGTGCTCCTCGAGCGCTTCCTTGCTGGCGAACGCGGTCCCGTAGATCCGCGAGAGCATCGCGTTGTGCTCGTCGCCGCGCCAGTACGCGCCGGCGACGCTCTGGAGCTTGAAGGCGCGCAGGTATCGCGTCGAGGGGACGTGCGGCCCGCGGCACAGATCCATCCACTCGCCTTCCTTGTAAATCGAAACGGTCGGGTCGGCGATGCCGTTGATAATTTCGACCTTGTACTTCTCGCCCATGTCGCCAAAGGTCTTGATCGCCTCGGCGCGAGAAACCTCGACCCGCTCGACCTTCAGATCGGCCTTGGCGAGTTCCTTCATTTTGGCTTCGATCTTCGGCAGATCGTCCACGGTGAACGGCGTCGGCGGCGCGAAGTCATAGAAGAAGCCGTCTTCGATAACCGGCCCTATCGTCACCTGCGTGCCGGGAAAGAGCTGCTGCACCGCCATCGCCATCAGATGCGCCGTCGAGTGCCGGATAACCTCGAGGCCCGCGGGCGAGTCGGCGTACACCGGCTCGACTTCGACGGTGGTGTCGGCGCCGGCGACAGCATCAAGTGGGCGCGAGAGATCGACGACCTTGCCTGCGACTTTCGCTGCGACCAGGTCTTTGCTCGGAACTCCGGCCAGCGCCTCGCGCACGCGCGCCGTGCGCGCGATGACGCGGCGCTCGCCGCCAACCAATACGGTAAGCTCGGAACTCATCTATGAAGAAAGTTTAGTCATCGGCGAGCGCGATGCGAACCAAAATCGTGCAGCGTTGACGGGCGGGGTAACAAACTGAAAACACGGTGGTAGGCATGGGCGGGATTGAACCGCCGACCTCTTCCGTGTCAAGGAAGCGCTCTCCCACTGAGCTACATGCCTGTGTGTTCCAGGTAAGATCCGGTTGTCGATGGATTCGTGCAAGCAAAGCCAAGGGGTAACAGAGATTGCCGCGCCGGGCAACCGAGTATTGAGCGCTCGCGGAAGCGAAACCGCGGATTTGTTATTCAAGAGGCTTGGGTCGCGGACGGAATATGCGGCGTAGGGCGGCAGACAAGCCATCAACCGCCTTGCTTGACGGACCAGTGTACCAGGGGAGGCTCGACGGGGGCGGATAAAACGGAACAGGGGTGTCGCCGATCGAGGCGTCGTGGCGGCGAAAGCCATGATGCTTGCGCCACCTCCGGAGATCGCGCCTTTCCCGGCGCCTCAGGTTTTCTGGTCTTTTGTCACGGGTGATTAGGGTAAAAATCAGAGCGCCAAACATGACCGCGCCGAAAATAATCAAAACGATGTCTCTCAGCATCGCCTCGCTTCCTTAGCGGACCGCGTTCGGCTTGCGCAGGACCATGCCGGGCTTGCCTGCGGCGCTGAGCGCTTCGCCGACTGGCTGGTATCCGGCGCCGGTCCAGAACTGATGGGCCAGCACGGTATCGCGATGCACGAAGACGCGGATTTCGGTCCATCCCGTCGAGAACAGCTCGTGTTCGATCGCGGCCACGACCTCGCTGCCGAGCCCGGCGCCCTGCCGATCTCCCTGGATCATCATGAGGGCAATCCAGTTGATCCGATCCGACGGAATCGGCGCGATAAGCTCGACCGTGCCGACGATCTGGCCGGTCGCGCGCTCGCGGACCGTGTACTCATGTGACTCGAGGTCGGGAAACCGCGGATTAGGGTCATCGGCGAGGTAATTTTCCAGATCGGCGGCGGCCCAGATTACCCGTTCGCCCGACGCGCGATGAAACTCGGGATTGGAATTGAACAGCGCGACCAGGCCGTCGACCGTCGCGCGGTCGTCGGCGTTCGCTTCCTCGATCAGCAGTCGCTCTGTTTCGATAGTCATCATGGAAACAATTTAATTATACTCCCTTATGCGACGGCGCGCGCGGGACGACCCGCCAGAAGAATCGGCTGAAGAAAGATTGCTCGGGCTCCGGTCCGATCCGATCGCTCACTTCAGCCATCTATAGAGAAGCAATTCCGCGTTTTACCGAAGTTCTTCTAGTGATCGGCGATAGCATCCTCTAGTAGCATATCTCGTCAGTTCGGCAGGGGAGGAAAGGGTGGCAGGATGGATCTGAACACTATTCAGGAGATCGCGCGTCCTGACGGTTCGGGTGGCGGAGTCGAT
Organism: Binataceae bacterium (SeqCode); assembly: GCA_035533435.1. Classification (GTDB taxonomy): domain Bacteria; phylum Desulfobacterota; class Binatia; order Binatales; family Binataceae; genus JBARDN01. The sequence goes on along the minus strand of DATLTX010000151.1, from coordinate 451 downwards.
TGGCGCGACGGAGACGCGTGGCTGGCGGGAGGCACGTGGCTGTTCTCGGAACCGCAGCCGCATCTGCGCCGCCTGATCGATCTGCAGAGTCTCGGCTGGAAGCCCTTGACGATCAGCGAGCAAGGTCTCGAGATCGCCGCAACTTGCCAAATTGCCGAGCTGTTCGCGCTGAAGGCGCCGGCGGACTGGACTGCCGCGCCGCTCATCGGCGAATGCTGCCGCGCGTTCCTGTCCTCCTTCAAGATCTGGAACACGGCGACCGTCGGCGGAAACGTCTGCATGTCACTGCCCGCCGGTCCGATGATTTCCCTGGCGGCCGCTCTCGAAGCCATTTGCACGATCGAGCAACGCGGCGGCGGCGAGCGTCGCGTCGCGCTCGAGGATTTCGTCACCGGCAATCATAGGAACGTGCTGCAACCCGGCGATTTGCTGCGACGGATCAACTTCCCGG
>DATLTX010000150.1:0-2274 GCA_035533435.1 Binataceae bacterium (SeqCode) | reverse complement strand
TGATCCGGGCGCTGCGGCCCGCGCTCGAGATCGAGGTGATGTCCTCGCGCGGGGGACCGGAGTTCGTTCGCGGCCCGAACCTGGGCGCACGCGTGGTCTCGACCGCCGGCCCATGGCGCCGCGACGGCGAATGGTGGAAGACGGATCCCTATCGCGCGCAGCGCGCACCAATTTGCCCTCTCCCTCCCGGGAGGTGCCACTGGCACGCGGGCGACGCGGCGATACGCCACGTGGGTGAGGGCGCTGACGAATCATCGGTTGCATCCGGACATAGTTCCCCTTCCCGTGCGGGAAGGGGTCAGGGGTTAGGTCGAAACGATGCGGCACACACGACGCGTCCTCCAGAGCGACCTCTCCTGGCGGGCGATGCCCGCCACCCTCCCCGCATCGGGGAGGGAATCAGACAAAATGCCGGACAGGAGCCTGCCCAATCATCCGCTACGTCCGAGGACATCAGCAGAATCGACGGCTCTGGTTCCCCTTCCCGTGCGGGAAGGGGTCAGGGGTTAGGTCGGAACGATTCATCTCATGCGACGAGTCCTCCGGAGCGACCTCTCCTGGCGGGCGATGCCCGCCACCCTCCCCGCATCGGGGAGGGAATAGGAAAAAGAGCCGACCAGAATTTTGAGCGCGCGCCGCTTTGCTCTGCGCTGAACAATGACCCTCACCTAACCTCTCCCTTTCAGGGCGAGGCATCAGGCGCGGCGGCGCGGCGCGCGATGGCAGGATTCTCACCTGACCGCGTGCCAGTGGCACCTCCCTTACAGGGCGAGGCATCAGACGCGGAGGCGCGTGGCGCGCTGGAAAGACCCTTACCTGGCCGCGTGCCGGTGGCACCTCCCTTGCCGGGCGAGGGATCAGACGAAACCACCGCTGCGCGGATCAAGCGCTGACGGAGATGTATCGTGGCGCGTATCGGATGCATCTTCGTTGCTGATTTTCCGATTGCCGCGATCGTGCGCGCCAATCCGGCCCTCGAAGGCGCCGTCCTTGCGCTCGCCGAAAGCGCCGCCGCGCACGCCGAGATTCTTGCCGTCTCCGCCGATGCGCGCGCGCTCGGAATCCGCGCCGGAATGACGATTGCGCAGGCGCGCGCCGTCTCCTCCAATCTTATTATAAATTCTCCCGCATCCGCCGCCGAGAATTCAGCGCATCAGGCTCTGGCCGACGCCGCGGAATCGATCTCGCCGGTCGTCGAGCCCGGCGCTCCCGGATGCGTATGGCTCGAGCTCTCGGGTCTCGGGCGGATTTTCGCGAGCGAAGACGAGCTTGCTGCCGAGCTCGCGCGCCGCGTGCGCAAACTCGGGATGGAAGCGGCTGTCGGGGTCGGCGCGAATCGCGAGATCGCCGCGATGGCGGCGCGATGCGGCGGAATCCGGGTGATCGCCGCCGGACGCGAGCGCGAGTTCGTCGATTGGCTGCCGCTCGAGATGCTCGAGCCCGGCGCGGAACTCGAAAACACGCTGCGGCGATGGGGGATGCGCCGGCTCGGCGATCTGGCGCGGCTTAATCCGGACGCGATCGGCAGCCGGCTCGGGCGCCGCGGCGTCGAGCTGGTGCGCCTTGCGCGCGGCGCAAGCTCGCGGCCGATTGCGGCGCGCCGGCGCGCGGAAATTTTCACCGAAGCGGTTGAACTCGAATACGCGATCGACAATCTCGAACCGCTCGGCTTCGTGATCCGCGCGATTCTCGAACGGATCATCGCGCGCCTTGCGCTGCGCGGATTTGCCGCGGGCGACGCGATGATCGCGCTCGGTCTCGAGGACCATCGGATCGCGAGCCGCCGCGTGCCGATCGCCGCGCCCACCTGCGACGTGCGCGCACTCCTGACGCTCATCAACCTTGCGCTCGAAGCCGCGCCGCCCCCATCCGCCGTCGAGACGATTCGGATTGAAATCACGCCAAGCGCGGTGCGTCCCGCGCAGGCCGATATGTTCCTGCCCCCCGCGCCCGCGCCCGATCGGCTCGCGACCACGATCGCGCGGCTGGCGGCGCTATGCGGCCCCGGCAACGTGGGCGCGCTCAGCGCGGAAAATTCGCATCGCTTCGAGGCCGTGCGCCTCACCGCGTTCGCTCCTCCCCCGCCGCGCCCGGAAGGGAACGGCGGATGCGGCAAAGCGATCGCGCAGCTTGTGATCCGGGCGCTGCGGCCCGCGCTCGAGATCGAGGTGATGTCCTCGCGCGGGGGACCGGAGTTCGTTCGCGGCCCGAACCTGGGCGCACGCGTGGTCTCGACCGCCGGCCCATGGCGCCGCGACGGCGAATGGTGGAAGA
>DATLTX010000149.1:0-8229 GCA_035533435.1 Binataceae bacterium (SeqCode) | reverse complement strand
CCGGCGCGGTAGTCGGCGATCCATTCGTTGGCGAACTTGCCCGACTGGATGTCGGCGAGGATTTGCTTCATCGCGGCGCGCGACTCGGGTCCGATCACCTTCTTGCCGCGGGTCATGTCGCCGTACTCGGCGGTGTTGCTGATCGAGTAGCGCATGTTCGAGATGCCGCCCTCGTAAATCAAATCGACGATCAGCTTAACTTCGTGCAGGCACTCGAAGTAGGCCATCTCGGGCGCGTAGCCAGCCTCGACGAGCGTTTCCCATCCGGCGCGGATCAGCTCGGTCAGACCGCCGCACAAGACCGATTGCTCGCCGAACAGATCGGTTTCGGTTTCTTCTTTGAAGGTGGTTTCGATAATCGCCGCGCGTCCGCCGCCGATTCCGCTACCCCACGCGAGGCCGACCTGGCGCGTGTCGCCGGAAGGATCCTGCTGGATCGCGAGCAGGCAGGGAACGCCGCGTCCCTTGACGTATTCGGAGCGCACCAGATGACCGGGGCCTTTGGGTGCGATCATGAAGACGTTGACGTCGGGCGGCGGCTGGATGAATTTGAAATGGATATTGAATCCGTGGCCGAAGGCCAGATACTTGCCCTTGCTGAGGCCCGGCGCGATCTCTTTTGCATAGATATCGCCGCCCATTTCGTCGGGCACCAGCATCATGATCACCTCGGCCTGGCGCGCGGCTTCGGCGGTGTCGAAAACCGGCAGTCCCTGCTTGATCGCCTTGTCGCGAGAGGGGCTCGAGGCGCTCAGTCCCACCCGCACGTCCATCCCGCTGTCGCGCAGGTTGAGCGCGTGGGCGTGGCCCTGGCTTCCGAAACCAATCACGGCAATTTTCTTGCCGCGCAGCGCGTTAAGATCCGCGTCGCGGTCGTAAAAGACTTTCATCTAAATTTTCTCCCGAGAGCTTGATGTTATGGACGATGATGCCGGTGATTATCGGCACTGGCCTGCACCGCGCGCGCCATCGCAACCTTGCCCGAGCGCACGATCTCCTTGATCCCGAGCGGGCGGACCAGGGCGATAAACGCGGTTACCTTGTCGGTGTTCCCAGTCAGCTCGACTGCCACCGAATGCGGCCCGATATCGATTACGTGGGCGCGAAACGCGTTGACGATCGAATCCAGCTCGGAGCGCGTGCGCTCATCGACGGCGACCTTGACGATCACCATCTCGCGGTCGATCGTATCGACGCCTTTGAAGTCCGTGACCTTGATCACGGAGACCAGCTTGTTGAGCTGCTTGTTGATCTGCTCGAGGACCTGGTCGTCGCCCTCGGCGACCAGGACGATCCTCGAGGAACTGGGGTCGAGCGGGTCGGCCGCGACCGTCAGCGATTCGATGTTGAAGCCGCGGCCCGAGAACAGGCCCGCCACGCGGGCGAGCACGCCGAACTCGTTTTCGACCAGGACGGATATGGTATGACTGGGCATGCTATGGGCGTGCTCGCGCGCATCGTGGCACTCTGCTGCTTCCGCGGGAATTCCGGCTGGGCGTCAGGCTCAGCGGGCGTCGGATTGATAGCGTTCCAGGATCGCCATCATCCGGTCTTTGGAAGCCAATTTGAGTTTCTGGATGCGTTTTTCCTCGATTTCCTCTTCGTTGGTCAGATAGTGCCTGCTGCGATATTCCTGGAGCTGATGTTTGAGCGATTCGTGTTCTTCGAACAGCGACTTCAGCTCATCGTCGTGGGTCAAATGCTGCCGAATGAGTTCTTCCTCTCTGCGCTCCATACGCCCTCCGTTATGGCCTCCGAGGCTTTAGCTGCAAGTGCGGCCTCGGCCTCCGGCGGCCGGACATATAGCGGCTCGAAGGCGCCGATGGAATCAGATTCTCCGCGCGCGATGCGCGCCGCACCAAGCGCGGCGATATAGCGCGCGCGCGTCTGGAGGACCTGAGTTCCTTTTACGGTCACTTCGACGCCCTTCCGATGCAGAAGGGCAGCCGCGTCGTTAGCCTTGGTGTCGCCCGCCAATATCGCGTCCTGGTCCAGTTGCGCTAGTTCCGATGTCAAGCGAGCGAGCGGCATCACCAAATCCCGAGATAACTTCTCTAACCCATCCGCCACGATTCGGTAAAGGGCAGTGTAAACCTCGCCCTTGCGAGCGTCCAGAATCGGGCACACCGTCAATCCGGGCCGGGCCCGCGGATCTTCGAGCGCGGCAAACGCTATCGCGTCGAGGCTCGGCACCCCGGCCAGAGCGCATCCTGACGCGAAAGCGATTCCCTTGGCGTAGCTGACGCCGATCCTGAGCCCGGTAAAGGAGCCTGGTCCGATACCGACGGCAATCCCGCCGAGCTCGCCGAACGATATTCCGGCCGCCGCCAGCAGCTCGTCAACCGCGCCCGCCAGCGCGGCTCCGTGCGAAGTTGACGGACGCCAGACGTCGCCCGCAAAGCGCCCGTTCAGCACCAGCGCCAGGCTGGCCGGAGATGCACCCGTATCGAGGCCGATCACGGCGCGGTTAGCGGCGCCCTGTTCGAGCAGACTCTCAGCCCTGCACAATACGCGCGATATCATTGAAGATCACAAACGCCATCAGCACTACCAGCAGAAACAATCCCACCTGCAAAGCCATCTCGCGATGGCGCAGCGCGAGCGGCTTGCCGCGAATTCCCTCGTAGGCGAAAAACAGCAGATGACCGCCGTCGAGCAGCGGCACCGGCAGCAGATTTATCAACCCAAGCTCGAGACTCAGCATCACGGTGAACATCGCAACGCTGGCGAACCCCTGCTGCGCCTCGCGCCCGGCAAGTTGCGCGATCATGATCGGGCCGCCCAGCGCCTCGCGCACCGGAGTAGCGCCCGAAATGATACTGGCAAGTCCCGTTACCAACTGGCTCGCCATCGAGCCGGTGGTCATTACCGCGTCGGATGCGGCGCTGAATGGATTTTCGCGTTTGACGATTTCGTCGCCGCGCGGCATCACCCCGATGATCCATTGCTCGGCGGTCGCGCCGAAAATATTCTTTTCCGCCTCGCGCTGGGGGGTGATCGTCATTTGCGATTGCGCGAATGTGCCGCCGCCGGGGCGTTGGACTTCCAGCGTGAGCGCGTGTCCGTTGCTCGCTTTGACCAGGCTGGCGAAATCCATCCAGGTCGCCGTCGAATTCCCGTTCACGGCGACGATACGGTCGCCGGTGCGCAGCCCCGCGGCCGCCGCGGGCAGCCCCGCCTTGAGTTGGCCGACCACAGGCTGCAGGACGGGTACGCCGTACATGAAGACGATCCAGAGCATAATCGGCGCGAACACGATGTTCGACAGGGGTCCCGCCAGCACGATTGCGAAGCGCTTCCAGAGCCGCTGGGTGGGAAAGGCACGAGCGCGAAACGCGGCCACCAGGGCCTCGGGAGGATTGTCGCGCAACGCGGAGCGCGCGGCCTCGAACGTGCCGCCCATCCGCAGCCGATTCACGAGCGCGCTCTCTTCGGGCCGGAGTTCGCGGCCCATGGTCGCGAGCTCATTCGATTCACTTAGCTCAGTTGCGGCGGCGGCGCTGCCGACGCTGAGAGTCGGTGCGGGTTCGCTGAGGATTTGACTCGCGACATTGCGCACCTGCGCGTCGAAGTCGGCGCCGGCAATCGCGATTCCGTTGCCGCGCGCGGCGTCGATCAGGTCGTGGCCGATCTCATTGATGAAGGTCTCGAGTTCCTCGGACTTCGGCTCTTCGCCGACTTCGTCGCCGAGCATCCGCACATAGCCGCCGAGCGGCGTTGCGCCGATCTGATATTCGGTTTCGCCGCGCCTGATCGCCCATATTTTGGGAGGGTATCCAATCGAGAAGCGAAGCACGCGCACGCCCAACTGCTTGGCCATCGCAAAATGTCCGGCCTCGTGGACGACCACCAGAACTCCGAGGATAACCACGGCCGCGACGATAGAAGTCAGCATATAGCTCCCGTTCGGGATTGATCAGGCAAAAGAAACCGCCTGCGGTCCCTGAACCGCATCATCTGAAACAATAGTAGGTGAAGACTGCCGCGAAGACTAGGCTGCACGTACGGTCTATCAATCCGCCGTGACCCGGAAAAATCCATCCCGAGTCCTTGACACCAGCGGTCCGTTTGAAAGCCGATCCGGCGAGATCGCCGGCCTGCGCGAGTATCGCGATCGCAGCCGAGATCGCCGCGGTTGCCGGGCCGCTAAGGTCCGGTGCGAGCCATCGGCGCAAGATCATGCCCGCGACCACAGCCGCGGCGAGCCCGCCGATCGCGCCTTCGACCGACTTCTTCGGACTGACCCGCGGCGCGAGCTTCGTCCGGCCGAGCGCGGAACCGGCGAAGTAGGCGCCGCTGTCGGTTGCGACCACGAGCAGAAGCATCAGGATAATTATCGGGATACCGCCGCGCATATTCCGCAGCATCGCGAAGTACGGATAGAGCACGCCGACATAGATCGCGCCGAGCGCCGTCAGAATCGCGCCGCGTGGGCCGCCGCCGGGTCCGCGAATCGCGACCGCGACGACCAGCGCCATCATCACCACGATCACCGCCGCCGGAACGATCCACAATCCGCCGTCGCTGTGCGCGAGAATCACGAACAGCGGCGCTGCGCCGGCCACGGCCAAAATCGCGAGCGAGACGGGGTCATTCGAATGGGTCATCGCGGCGACTTCGTAGAGTCCCCACAGCCCGAGCATCGCGATAAAGGCCGAAAATATCCAGCCGGAAGCGAAAATCACGATCGCCAGGACGGCGGGCAGCGCCACAGCGGCGGTAACCAGCCTGGTTTTCAGCACGCGATGAAATTTCCCGCCACGCGCGCGCCGGGCTAGCCGGGAGTCACGCCGCCGAAGCGGCGCTCGCGCATCTGGTAGGCGGCCAGCGCGCGCAAGAACTCATGCTCGCGAAAGTCCGGCCACAGGGTGTCGGTGAAATAAAGTTCGGTGTAGGCGAGCTGGAAGAGGAAGAAATTCGAGATGCGCAGTTCGCCCGAGGTGCGGATGAGCAGGTCCGGGTCGGGCATCCCAGCGGTGGTCAGCGCGCGCCCGACGGCGGCCGAATCGATCTGCTCGGCCGTCATCTCGCCCGAGGCCACGGCGCTTGCGAGTTTTCGGACCGCGGCGACGACGTCCTGGCGTCCGCCGTAGGAGAGCGCGAGCGCGACCGTCATGTCGCGATTGCCGCGCGTCGCCTCGACGGTTTCGGCCAGCACCTGGCGCAGGCGCGGCGGCAGCCGTTCGGTATCGCCGAGGGCGAGAATCCGGATTCCGCGCTTCATCAGCCGCTTGGTTTCGGTGAGCAGGTAGCGATGAAACAGGCGCATCAGGAAATCGACTTCGGTCGAAGGACGCCCCCAGTTCTCGGCCGAGAAGGCGAACAGAGTCAGGTACGGGATTCCCAGTTCGCGTGCGGCTTCGACCACGGCGCGCACGGAATCCTTGCCGCGGCGATGCCCCTCGTTGCGGCCGAGGCCGCGTCTGCGCGCCCAGCGGCCGTTGCCGTCCATGACGATCGCGACGTGGCGCGGCAGCCGCGCGGGATCGCGCGACAACTCGGGAAAATCGTTGAGTGGGAGTGTGATTGCCACAGGGGGAGTGCGATTGCCACGGAATATTGTGGACTAACTATCCGAGTGCGAGCGCAAGGGGCCCGGCTCAGACTTCCATAATCTCGGCTTCCTTGGCTTGCAACACTTTGTCGATTCTATCGATAAACCCGGTCGTGAAGCCCTGGACCTTGGTCTCGGCGGCGCGCAAGTCGTCGTCGGAGACCTGCTTGTCCTTGTGCAGATCCTTGAGCATGTCGTTGGCGTCGCGGCGATGGTTGCGCACGCCGACGCGGAACTCCTCGGCGATTTTGCGCACGTGCTTGACCAAATCTTTGCGCCGGTCTTCGGTCAGTTCGGGCAGCGGCACCCGGATCACCTTGCCGTCATTCATCGGATTAAGGCCCAGGTCGGACGTCTGAATCGCTTTCTCGATCTCGTGCATCGCGCCCTTGTCGTACGGCGTGATCACGATCAAGCGCGGCTCGGGCGCCGCGAGACCCGCCAACTGGCGCATCGGAGTTTTCGCGCCGTAATAATTGACTTGCAGGTTTTCAACCAGCGCGGTCGAGGCGCGCCCGGTGCGCACGCGCGAAAGTTCATGGCGGAAGGCCTCGACAGACTTCTCCATCTCCTTGCGTGCCAGCTCGATCACTTCTCCGGTCATGACGCGCTTTCCACCCAGGTGCCGATCGGCTCTCCCATCACGGCCCTTCTTATATTACCCGGTTTGCGCAAATTGAACACGACTATTGGCAGATGGTTATCCATGCACATCGAGATTGCGGTCGAATCCATCACCTTGAGGTTCTTCTGCAGGACTTCCAGATAGGTCAGCCGGTCGAAGCGTTTGGCGCCCGGCTCGCGCATCGGATCGCGGTCGTACACGCCATCGACGGTGTGGCTGGCCTTCAGGATCACCTGGGCGCCGATTTCGAGCGCGCGCAGGCTCGCGGCGGTGTCGGTGGTGAAGTAGGGATTGCCGGTTCCGGCCGCGAAAATCACGACGCGGCCCTTTTCGAGATGGCGCACCGCGCGGCGCAGGATGTACGGCTCGGCGACGGCCTGCATCGCGACCGCCGACAGCACCCGCGTGCTGACGCCCACGTGCTCGAGCGCGTTCTGCAGGGCCAGAGCATTGATTACGGTGCCGAGCATGCCCATCTGGTCGGCGGTCGAGCGATCCATCCCGCGCGCCTCGTAGTCGGAGCCGCGGATAAAGTTGCCCGCGCCGATCACGATCGCGAGCTGAATTTCGAGCAGGGCGATTTCTTTGACCTCGAGCGCGAACTGCGCCAGCACGTCAAGGTCGATACCGCCGTGGTTTTCCAGCGCAAGAGCCTGCCCGGAGAGTTTGAGGAGAACGCGCGCAAAGCGGGGTTGCTTTCCCGCGTGTCTGTCAACCTCGTCCATCGCCATCGTTACTCCTGGTCTTTGGCTGCTGGCCTTTGGTCTGGATGGAGTCCCAGGCGGATTGGGTTCAGTCCGTTTTCGCTTCGGTGTTTTCGCCGAGTTGAAAGCGGACGAAGCGGCGCACGTCGATCTTTTCCTTGAGCTTGGCGCCGAACTCGAGCACCAGGTCGTTGATGGTGCGATTCGGGTCGCGCACGTAGCTCTGTTCGAGCAGGCAGATGTCTTTCAGGAATTTCTCCATCTTGCCCTCGACGATCTTCGCGATCACCGCTTCGGGCTTGCCCGAGGCTGCTGCCTGTTGGGCGTAGATCTGGCGCTCCTGCTCGACGATTTCGCTGGGCAGCTCCTCGCGCCGGACGACGCGCGGATTTGCCGCCGCGACCTGCATCGCGATTTCCTTGACCAGCGCCTGGAAGTCGTCGGTCTTGGCCACGAAATCGCTCTCGCAATTGACTTCGACGAGCACGCCCAGCTTTCCGCCAGCGTGAATATAACTGCCTACCGAGCCTTCCGAGGCTTTGCGTCCCGCGCGCTTGGCGGCCTGCGCGATTCCCTGCTCATGCAGCCATGCGGTGGCCTTATCGAGGTCGCCATTGGCCTCGGCCAGAGCCTTTTTGCAATCCATCACGCCCGCGCCGGTCTTGTCGCGGAGTTCTTTTACGGTAGAGGGTTTGACTTCCATTTTAAGCTTTTACCGCGGATTCGAATTTGCGGGTTCGCGCCAGCCCTCGCTACGCGCTTGTAGCGGGCGAGGGTGCTGTCCCGTTCAGGTTTTCTTTCGTGCGCTAGACGGCGCTCGGCGATTCCGGCGACGGCGCATTGTCCCCGTTCGAGGCGTCGTCCTGCTGGCCCTTCTGGCGCTCCTCGGCAAGCTGCTTGCCCTCGAGCACGGCGTCGGCGACCGCGGCGGTGAACAGCTTGATCGCGCGAATCGCGTCGTCGTTGCCGGGAATCCGGTACGAGATCAGGTCTGGGTCGCAATTGGTATCGACCACCGCTGCGACCGGAATTCCGAGCCGCTTGGCCTCGGCCACCGCGATATCTTCCTTTTTGGTATCGATGACCCACAAAGCATCGGGGAGCTTGCGCATGTTCTTGATCCCGCCGAGTGTGGCCATCAATTTGCCGTGCTCGCGCGCGTTGTCGCTCATTTCCTTTTTGGTCAGAGCCTGTGCCATCGCGGGGTCGGACAGAATTTCCTCGAGCTTTTTGAGCCGGTCGATCGAGGCGCGAATGGTCTGGAAATTGGTCAGCATCCCGCCAAGCCAGCGGTTGTTGACGTAGAACATCCCGCAGCGTTCGGCTTCTTCCTTGACGATATCCTG
>DATLTX010000148.1:0-12372 GCA_035533435.1 Binataceae bacterium (SeqCode) | reverse complement strand
CACGACTGCTCCGCGAGTGCCGTCGATTCGGTAACCCCAAAGAAATCCGCACGCAACCGCGCTCAGCGACGCGCCGGCCATAAATACCGTGACGCATCCGATCACGAAGCCGGGCGAGCTGCTGAAAATCCGCGCGAACTCCATCACGATCGCGACTGCGCCGGGAAACAGCCACGAGCGCGTGCCAACCGCGAATTCCCACGGGATGAAGCCGGCGCCGAAGACGGCGCGATGCGCCTGCTCGGTGACCTGATATATCTCGTCCGGAAAATTGACATTGGGGTATGCGGCGGCGGCGCCGACACGCAGCGCGAATGCGCCGAGCATCACCGCGGCCATCGCGGCCGTCGTATCGGAAGACCATCCCGACGCCGCGCCACGCGCGATCCGCGCCGCCGGCGCGGAGGCCGGGGCGCTGCGATGCTTCTTTTTCCTGGGCCGCCGTTTACTCATCGTCGCTGAATCGCAAAGGACTCAGCGTATCAATCTGTTATATCCGGGCGCGATCTGGAAGATGCGCACGGGAAATACTCGATGCAGCCGGCGGCCCGGTACGTGGCGCTCCAAACGCGGTCCACCCTCAGAGACTTGCGAGTTTACTCGGTGTCCGGGATTTCCTTCAGCTCCGCTCAGAGTTCGTGCGTTGATTCGGAATCCGGGATTCTTCGTGGCACAGGCTTTAGCCTGTGACCCCACACCGGCTGAAGCCGGTGCCACCAAGCCACGCGCGAGAATGACAATAGAGGGGAGCCGAGTGAAGGAGCGATTACGAACTCCTGATTGTCGCGAGCACCAAGAAACCTGCGCATCCTCCGCCACGCGCCTTCTCTCATGTCCGCGAGGCGCATTCTCCCCCTATGTCATTCCCGCGCGCGTGGCCGCCGCGCGCGAGGAATCCCTACTCCCGCGTATCGTGCAGCCCAAGCGAATCCGGGATTCTTCGCGCGGCAGACGGAGCCTGCCCGGAGCCCGCCGAAGGGCACGGGGATGAGAAAAGCGGCTTGAGTGCTCGAGGAATTTGGCGCATGGAGGGTTCCTCTGCCGCCAGGTTTTCGATCAATTCACGAACTCTCAGTGCGCGCGCAGTCTCAGAGGTACTCTCCGATACCGGATTCGCGCCCAGAGTACGATCGGCACGCCGGCCGCGGCGGGCAAGGTCCAATACGCGATATGCGGCAAATCTTTCCACACCGGTAGCCGTTCGCCGTTATCGACGTAAAAGGCCGTCAGCATCACGATGTACGAAACACCCATCCCTACGATATGAAAATCAATCGGCCGGGACCATCGGCGTCGAAGTGCAAGGCGGCCAAACAATGCCGCCCCGAACGCGACGGCGCCGAGCGCGAACAGGGCGTAATCCTCACGCCAGCGCATCGCGGCAAGCGCGGTCGAGGTGGCAAAGAGCGCGCCCAAAGACCAGAAGTAGAGCGTCCCGAGTCTCGAGTGAGACCCGCGCCGCTTGCGCGCAAGCATCGCGGCCGCTCCTGAAGCAATCGCCAGCAGCGCCACAGGGACGTGCAGCGCGAGTATCGCCATGAATACCGGCGAACGCGCGGGAATCTCAAAGCCGGCGAGATTCACGTTCGGGCCGCCCGACTGCCGCGCTGGTACGACTGAAACCGAGCACGCTCAGTGCGCGTATAGCGCTCCGGCTACGCGACGGACGGCGGTTTTCGGGCGCGGATGAACGCGCTGGCGAACTTGCCGTCAACCTGCGCGGCGATACTCTCGACCTCAGGCCCAAGCGACGCCACTATCCCCTGCGCATCGGCAACGGTGAAGATGCGCGTCGGCTCGAGATCGATTGCCTCAAATCCCGCGGCCTCAAGTTTCGCGCGATAGTCTGATTCTTCGAGCGCGCCTGCGATACACCCGGCCCACAACTCGACCATGCGCTTGACTTCCGGCGGCATCGTGCCGCGCACCACGATATCGGACACCGCGAAACGTCCGCCGGGCCGGAGCACGCGGAATGCCTCGGCGAGCACGCGATCCTTGTTGGCGGAAAGATTGATCACGCAATTCGAAATGATCACATCGATCGAGTCATCGGGCAGTGGAATATTTTCGATTTCGCCTTTGAGAAACTCGACGTTCCCGACTCCCGCCTTGCGCTGGTTCTCACGCGCCAGCGCGAGCATCTCATCGGTCATGTCGAGTCCGTACGCCTTGCCGGCGGGACCGACACGGCGCGCCGACAGCAGCACGTCGATTCCGCCGCCGGAGCCAAGATCGAGGACCGTCTCGCCCGGCTTGAGCTCGGCGAGCGCGGTGGGATTGCCGCATCCGAGCGATGCGGCGATCGCCTCGGCCGGAAGCTGGGCGGTTTCGCCGCTGGTGTAGAGGTTTGCCGTTATCGGATTGGCGGCGACGCCCGCCGATGACCCGCAACACGCTGTGCCACCCGCGCTGACTTTTAGAGCCTCGCGCGTGTAGAACTCGCGCACTTCCTCTTTGATCGATTTCTCGTCCATTTTGAGATCTCCGTGCATGAGTTAACGGATGGCAGCCGCGTCACGATGCGCGCAGCCGCAATAACTTGCCGTCATCGTCCCGTCTCCTTCGCCCGTTTGCGCGGAGAACGCGGCGACGAGCCCGCGCGCGCGGGAGCTTTTGCGCAGGAGCGTTCCCGGAACCGATTGTGCAGATCCGCGCAGCAATCTTTGGTGAGAAACTGGATCAGCCGGGCGGTTTCCGCCCAGTTGACGGCATAGTAGATGAACCTGCCCGAGCGCCGCGCCGCCAGCAGTCCCGAACGCGTCAGAGTGTCCAGGTGATGAGAGAGCGTCGAGCCCGGCATCGGAACGCTGCCCTTGATGTCGTCAACGCACAAGCCCTGGGGACCGGTGCGGACGAGCAGACGGAAGATTTCGAGCCGGCCTTCCTGGCCGAGGGCGTTGAATTGAGCGATGTGATTCGACATTCCGATATTTCTAGTATCACCGAAATGTTGCCGACGCAATCCTCCGCACCCGGGCGCCGGGAGCATCCTGCCGTTTACTTCTGAAATAGCGAGCGGACGATTGGCGTGACCGCGCGTTCGGATGGAGCGTCGCCACCATATTTCTCGACGATCGCGCGCATCTTGGCGCCCGATCCTCCAACCTGGCCGAGGATCAGCGGCACGTGGCCGTCCTGCCATTCGGCGCTCCCGTGCATCGAGTAGTGCGGAACCTCGCAGAAGTAGTAACGCTGCGATATCGGTAGCGCCATGCTCGCCTTCGAGAGCAGCAGAAGATCGCCGGCGCGGTCTCCGTACGGCCCCGCGCTGAGCCATCGCATTCGCTGATCGAGATTGATCAGGTCGGGGCGCGGATGCGTCATCAGGTATTGGTATATCGGCACGAGGGTGCCTTGATCGTAGATCTCAAATTCGCGGGCGCTCTGTCCGGGCACGGCGGGCTCGCGCGTGAAAATCAGATCGATCGATCCCTTTAGCGCGGGGATGCCAATGCCCGTCCGGTTCGCCTCATCGAAGGCCCGCGCCACCGGCATCACGTCCTGCTTCAGGCGGGCGGGACGCGACCAATCGCATTTCTGGCCGGGCGCGGCGCAAGTCGAACGATCGGCCAGATAGATGTAGGCCATGAAACCCTGGTAGGCGATCACCGCCTGAAAATCGTTTTCATCGATCGTAACATCGACCGAGGGTTTGCGGACGCGGTATCCGGCTTGGCGGACCAGCGCGAACGGCGTGTCCTTTCCGGTCGCGGCGAGAGCGTGCGCGTGATCGTCCATCACGGGAATATGTCCGTGGTCGGCGATAAACATCACGTAAGTCCCATCGAGCGCATTCTTCTTGCGATAGAAGTCCAGGACTTCGCCGACGCCTTTGTCCGAGACTCTTTCGAGATAATCGACTTCCGCTTTGAGCGGGTCTTTCGACTCGTGGGTGAATATATCGATGCCCGGAAAATAGACCACTTGCAGATTCGGAATCCCGTGCTGATCGATCGCGTCGAGCAACTTCGGCACCGAATCGAGATCGATATCCGCGCTCAGTGATTTTTCCGCGGATTGGCCCTCCGCTTTGCCCGCGAGCAATCCCGCGATCATCCCCACCAGCGAGGTCGGCGCAACCGTTGTGTACCGCGTTGCGCCTTTGTACACCGACAGCAGGGAGACGTTGCTGCGCCCGGCAAGCTGATCGTAGAGCGTGGGCGTCTTGAGCGCCTTGCCCACCAGATCGTCGTTCACCACCTTGGTCAGATCGGTGGTATCGACCACCGAGACCGGCACCGGCGCATAGAATCCCATCGTGCGGCGCTCGAACCATTCGTCGCCGGTCACGCCGTCCCACGCGGGACCCTGGCCGGTGAAGATTGCCGCCCAGTTCGCGATCGTGCTCGAGGGCAGCACGTCGAGCGCCTTGGGTGCGCTGTAGGCGTGTTCGAACAGGCCATTGCCCTCGTCCTTGCCCAGCACCGAAGCCATGTTGGGAGCCTTGCCCGAACCAATCGCTTCGGTGAGTTGATCGTAGCCCGCGCCGTCGAGCGCAAAAACGATCACTCGTGGTGAAGTGAGAGCGACCTGTTCGGGCCGCTTGAGTTTCTGCTCGCCGCCAGTACTGAGAGTTTTGCCAATCAGGCCGCACGCGGGCACTGCGATCGCGATTGCCATCAGCAACACGGTGGCGATACGACCGCGCGCGCTCAGCTCCGTGAAAGTCAGTTGCATATGGATCGATTCATCTTTGATAACCAAAGATCAGGCTATTCGCGCCATGCCAGCGCGCACAATAGAAAATCTGGCGTCGGACTTTCAGGTGAAACGGCCACGATGTTACAATCGCCTCATGGCATCAGCATCAACATTGGAACATCGCCTGAGCGCGGGACGGCTCGAGATCGGGAAATTTTCCCTTTACTACGAAACCGCGGGCAGCGGACCGGCGCTGGTTTTCCTGCACGGTCTCGGCGGGAACCATCTATCGTGGTGGCAGCAGGTGCCGTATTTCATGCGATGGTACAATTGCGTCACCGTCGATCAGCGCAGCTTCGGGATGTCGCCCGACCCCGAGGGCTCCTTCAACTCCGCGCATCCCTCCGACCTCGCCCGCCTGCTCGACCATCTGAAGGTCGACAAGGCGGTTCTGGTCGGGCAATCGATGGGCGGATGGACGATAGTCGGCTGCGCGCTCGAACATCCCGATCGAATCGCGGGGATGGTGATGGCCGATACGCCGGGTGGAATCTATACACCCGAGATGAAATTTCCCGAGCCGCGGCCGGCGCTACTGGGCGGAACGCCCGCGATCGGCCAGCTTCCGACCTACGCACACGATTTTTTTGTGCGTAATCGCGAACTCACGTTCCTGTACGACTCGCTGATGATCCTGGGAGCGCGGCCGCCGGCTGACGCGATCCAGCGTCTCGGCGCGACGCGCTACGACCTCGAGCGCGTGAAGGCGCGGCTCACGATGCCGATTCTATGCGTCGCCGGAGAGGAAGACGCGCTGATCCCGGCGGCGATGATCGAGACGCTGGCGGCGTGGCTGCCGGACGGGCGGTTTGCCAGCGTTCCGCATTGCGGTCATTCGGTCTATTTCGAGCAGGCCGCGGTGTTCAATCAACTGGTGCGCGATTTCCTGATCGACATCAAGTACGGAAAGTAGGCGCGGCAAAGACTGCTCACGCTCCGCCTGGCGGTCCGCCGATCTACTTGCGCGCCGCGTGCGCGAACAGGCTGCGCTGCAGGAACGGGAACAGGTGCCGCTCGTCGCTGTCGATCAAGTCGTCAAGGTCCACGGCGATCGCGCATAGCGCCCGCGCGCCGCGCCGCACCTCGGCGTCGCCGGCCCGATCGAAATCGACGCTGGCCACCGTGGTCGCCAACCCGCGCATCCGGGCCAGTCTTTCACGCACGCCCTTGATCACTGGCTTGAGATAATTGCGCTGCAGGCCAGCGCGCGGCGAAGTCACTTCCTCTTCGGTCGCGACATGATGCGACAGCGTCGCCGCGAGTTCCTGCCACGCCGCGGCGGCTTCATGGCGCAGCGCGCGATCGGCGGGATCGCGCGCGAGGATCGCGCCGGCCACGGCGGCGTCGAGCAGATGGGTGCGCATATGCGAGTCTTCCGCCGAGAGGATGTTGAGCGCCGTCATCACCCGCTGGTGGCGGGTTGCGGCGCGCTTGTCGGCGGACGTCGGCCGGTCAGAGATCGCGTTCATGGTCATCCTCCTTCGGGTCGGCCGCGCCGAGACACGCTGGCCGCCGCTAATCGCAAAGAGAGAGCATCGCGCGTGCCAATCTGAACGAAGCCGGTTTGCGCGCCGTGAAACCGGAAATGTCGCGTTTGGGACTGGCTTTTCAGCCGCGGATGGCGCGATCGGAGCCAGCACTGGCGCGAATCGCGCCGCTAATGCGACGCAGTTCGCGATTTTGCTTCAATTGTCGAGCGCGCTTTTCAGGCATATACTTTAACCGATGCGTCGGATTGTTAGCGCTGCAATTTTTATTCTGCTCGCGATGACGCTGGTATCGTGCCTGGCGCCGCCGACCTCGGGCGGCACTGCCTCACCGATCGGCAGCACAGGTTACGGCGGTGCGAATCAGGCACAAATGACCTACATGCCGCATCCGGCGCCGCCGCCGCTCAAGGACGCGACTGTCGATCAAACGCAGACCCAGGCGCTCACCGATTACCTGAAGAACCATCGCCTGCCCCTGGTCGGCGCACAGGTGATGGCCGCGCCTGACGGCGAGCGGCAGGTGATCCTGTTCGGCTACGTCGCCAGCGGCTACGGCAAGCAGGACGCCGAGAACAAGGCCCACGCGTACATGAAAGACGCGACGGTAACTGTTGATAACCGGATCACAATCCAGCCCGAGCTCGCCAATACGGGCGCGAGTCCGGGCGCTCCTGCGGGCGGCGGCTCGTCGGCGCAGAACTATTACGATCCGGCACTCGGCAGTACGCAGCAGTACGAGCAACAATCGGCGCCGGATCCGTACGGGAACTACCAGTCTTATCAGTCGCAGAGTTCGGGACCGAGTATGCTGAGCACGATCGTTCCGCTGCTGGGCTTATTCGGCGGTTCATTCGGCGGAGGCGGCGGCATGATCGGCGTACCGTACGGCGGATTTGGCACCGGCTACGGTTCTTACGGCGGCATGGGATATCCGACCTATCCGCCATCGCCCGGCTTCGGGCCCGGGCCGCCCTACCCGCCTTATCCCTGAGACCCGCGCTTACTCGGCGAGCTTGAAACGCTCGCCCAGAAATACCTGCCGGACCTGATCGCTGGCGACGATTGCGTCGGGCGACCCTTCGATCAAAATCTTACCGCCGTGGATCACGTACGCGCGATCGATGATCGAAAGCGCCGCGTGGACGTTGTGATCCGAAATCAGGATGCCGATTCCGCGCGCGCGCAGGTAGGTAATGATGCGCTGGATTTCGACCACCGTGATCGGATCGATTCCGGCAAACGGCTCGTCCAGGCACAGGAACGACGGATTGAGCACCAGCGCGCGCGTGATCTCGACCTTGCGCCGCTCTCCGCCCGAGAGCACGCCCGCCTTCGAGTTGCGCAGCCTCGCGATATCAAGCTCATCGAGCAGCGATTGCAATCGGCTCGCGCGCTCCTCCTGGGTCAGCGGCAGCGTCTCGAGCACGGCGAGCAGGTTCTGCTCGACGGTCAGCTTGCGAAACACGGAAGGCTCCTGCGGCAGATAGCTGATTCCACGCCGCGCCCGCTGATACAGCGGCAGCATCGTGATCTCGTCTTCGCCCAGCAGCACGCGCCCGCGATCGGGCTTGACCAGTCCAACCAGCATGTAGAAGGTGGTGGTCTTACCGGCGCCATTGGGCCCCAGCATCCCGACGACTTCACCGGGATCGACGTGCACCACCACTCCGTCAACCACGGTGCGTGCGCCATAGATTTTTGTCAGCCCCTCGCCGCGCAGGATTGCCTTGGCGGGCGAGCCAAGCACGCCGGGACGTTCGCGGGGACGAAGCTGTTCAACTTTGGCCATCGGCACTGACGGCGCATTACACGCCTGACGAATGTATTATAGGCTTTTCGGTGAAGATGAAACGTCACCCTGCGGCGAAACTTCCGCGCGATTTCTACACGCAACCGGTCGTGAGCGTCGCCCGCGAATCGATCGGCAAGATTCTTGTCCATCGCACCGCCGAGGGCGAAACCGCCGGGCGGATCGTCGAAGCCGAGGCCTATCGCGGACCGCTCGATCTCGCCTCGCACAGCTCGAAGGGACTGACCCGGCGCACGGCCGCGATGTTCGGTCCGCCCGGCCACGCGTACGTCTATCTTCTCTACGGCGTGAGCTGGGCGATGAACCTGGTGGTTGCGCCCGCGGGTACGCCGCACGCGGTGCTGATTCGTGCGCTCGAACCGATTCGCGGCATCGAGTTGATGGCGCGGCGGCGGCGGCGCGCGGCCGACGCGCGCGAATTGACCAACGGACCGGGCAAGCTCGCGCAGGCGCTCGCAATCACCGCCGCGCAGTACGGCAGCGATTTGTGCGGCGACGTGCTTTTTCTGGAAGAGTCCGATCGCTCCCGCGGACGAGTAGGACGCTCACCGCGAATCAACGTTGAATCGTCAGGCTCGTGGGCGGCAAAAGCGTGGCGATTCTATGAACGCGGAAACCGCTACGTGTCAGTCAGGCCACGCGACTAGGGGGGGCTCAACGCGCGGCGCCGGGAACCTTCCCAGAGCCTGCCGAAGGGCGCGGGAATGACATAAATGACTTGAGTGCCTGAAGAATTTGACATACGGAGCGTTCCCCGACGCCGAGTTTTCAAGAAATTCAAAAACGCTCAATTGGATTCGTCGGACGGGCGGACGTGGCGGAACTGGCGCAGCAGCAGGATGTCGTAGAGTATCTTGAGCGACCCGGCGCAGATTAGCGGCCATCCGAAGACCGAATAATCGAGCATCAGTCCCGCCGGCAGCGGAGAGAACGCGGATGCCAGGCTGCGCGGCACATTGGTGACGCCGGCCGCCGCCGCGCGCTCTTCCGGCGGCACCACCGCCATCACGTACGATTGCCGCGCCGGCACGTCCATCGAGGACAGCAGCGCGCGTAGCAGCAGAAAGACGATCGCCAGATGCAGATTCGGCATCACCCCAGCGAGGATCAGGAACAGGTTGGCCGGCAGATGCGTGAAGACCATCGTGTTGATCCGCCCGACCCGCGCCGCGATCGACGAAGACAAAAACTGCGACAGCGCGCCAAGCAATCCGGCGAAGAAGAAAAACGAGCCCGCCGCCGCAACCGACATATCAAAACGCTTGAACAGCCACAGCGCGAGCAGCGATTGCACCGTGAAGCCGCCCGCGAACGAATCGAGGCTGAACAGCATCGAGAGCCTGATCACAATCGCGCGCGAGCGCGCCAGCGCCCGCGTCGCGGCCGGCAGAGGCTCGGCTTCGACCGCCGGCGACAGCGACGAATAAAGTATCGCGGCGACGATCGCGAGCGCCGAGTAAATGAAAAATCCCGAACGCTGCGCTCCCGCCAGCGTCCATCCCAGACGCGGCGCTAGCGCCGACGGCAGTCCGCTGGCGAGCGCGCCAAAAGCGCCCGCGAATGCGCCGCCGACGTTGTAGAGCGCGAACGCCGCCGTCAGATCGGAGGCGGCGACGGTCTCGGCCAGCGATGCCTGCTCGACCGGCAGGAACAGGCTCACGTCGCCCGCCGAGGGATTGAGCGTACCGATCACGGCGACGGCGAAGATCGCCCAGAAACCGCGCGCGAAACCGAATCCGAGCCCGGTCGCGAACATCAGCGCGGCCGCCGCCAGCAGGACCGGCTTGCGCCCGAGGCGATGACTGGCCAATCCGACCCACAGCGTCAGCGCGGCCGAGCCAAGCAGCGTGCCGAACACAACCGCGCCGACCTGCACCGCGGAATATCCCAGCGCGAGCAGATAGCTCGGCAGGAGCACGCTGACCAGGCCGTCGCCGAAACCGCGCATCGCGCGCGTGGTCAGGATTCGACGCGAGTCAGCAGTCGCGCTCTTCGGAAACCATCGTCCTGATATAATCGGCATCGGCTATCGGCGAACTTCGATGGAAAAAACAATCGCGCGTCGATGATCGCTCAATGTTGTGTCACGTCATTGATGCCCGTTCAACGATCGGCGCGACCGCGCGCGAGATCGGCTCTTCTGATGCCGACGCCGATGCCGTACCGTACTAATGGAGGATAATGTGCCGTCGGCCAGATTCGCACGCTTCGCAAGCGCCGGAATGATTCTGATGACGGTCGTGGCCTGTTCGCAATGCGCGGGGCTTGCGACCCAGACGCCCGCGGCCCCGGCGATTCCCGGATGCACGGTTGTGCTGAGCGCCGGCGCGCCGATCGGCCGCGCGCTCTCGGCGGCGGCGCCAGGAGCCTCGATTTGCCTCGAAGACGGCTTTTATACTCCCGCGGTCTTCACCCGCTCGGGCGCTCCTGGATCCCCGATCACGCTTCGCGCCGTGAACCCCGGCAAGGCGCTGATTGTCGCGCTCGGGAGCGCCGGCCCGGTGCTCGACCTGAACGGACAGAGCTTTCTCGAGGTCAAGGATCTGGTCGTTGACGGCGGCGGATTCGGGATTGTTTCGTCGGGCTTCGCGCACCATACGCGCATCATCGGCAACGAAGTCAAGTTCACCGCCGCCAGCGGAATCCAGCTCAACGACGGCGACTACCGCGACATCGAGCACAACCGCGTCCACGATTGCGCCAAGCGATGGAGCGGCAGCGGATCGGGCATTTCAATTTATCATCCGACCGCGTCCGATCACGCGCCGGGTCCGCATAATATCATCAGCTACAACGTGTCGTACAATAACGCCAATCCGCCGGGCGGCACCGACGGCAACGGGATAATTTTCGACGACGGCAACCACACGCAGTCCGATCATCGCGCTTACCGGGAACCAACTCTGATCGAAGAGAATATCGTCTATGGAAACGGCGGCGCGGGAATCAACATCTATCAGTCATCCAATGTGATCGTTCGCAACAACACGGCGTACTGGAACCATGCGGTGACGACCAACACTTCCGCGTGGCGCGGCGAGCTGCAAGACGAGTACGGCACCGGCCTCGTATGGGTTAATAACATCGCGTGGGCGAATCCGCGCTTCAATCGACGCAACAGCGCAACCGTCGTGGGCGGGAGCGACGCGGTATGGCGCAACAATCTGGAATTTGACGGCATCCACGGCAAGAATCCCGAGCTCGCCAATCCGCCCGCCGACATGACTCCCCTGCCCGGCTCGCCCGCGATCGGCAAGGGCACGGCGGCGTACGGAGTGCCGGACATCGATCTCTATGGAAAGCCGTGGGGCGGCGCGATCGGAATCGGCGCGGTGAAATAGCTCACCGCGCCGATTTCACAATCGCACGAACTGCTTACAGAAACGCTTCGGCCGCGACCCTGCACGCGATGGCGTCGCCGCCGATCAGCAGCGTGGTTGCTTTGCTTGCCTTCCACGCGGCCGCACGCTCGAGGATTCGCTCGCGAGGCCCGACCAGCGAAAGCTCATCGACCAGGGCGTCGGGAACCGCCGCGACCGCCTCTTGCCGCTTGCCGCCGAGATACAGGTCCTGAATCTGGTGCGCGGCGTCGGCCCATCCTTGCCGGCTTACGTGGTCGGTGTAGAAATTCTTGCCGCGCGCGCCCATCCCGCCGATATAGAGCGCGATTCCCGGTTTGAGCGCGTCGCGCGCGGCCTGCACGTCTTTGTTCACGGCGACGTTGACCGAAACGGCGACCTCGAAATTCTTCCATCCTTTTCCGCCGCCGGCTTTGCGAAAGCCGCTCTCGAGATGCGGAACAAAAGTGTCGAGGCCCTTTGCGGTCGTCCACACCGGGATGAATCCGTCGGCGATCTCGGCCGCGGTTTCCACGCCCTTGGGCGAGATCGTCGCGGTGTAGATTGGAATATCGGCGCGGCCGTGCAGGATGCAGCGCAGCGGCTTGCCCAGTCCGGATGAGCCCGGCCCGGTGTACGGCATCTGGTAGTATTCGCCCTGGAATTCGACCGGCTTTTCGCGCGCGAAGATCTGCCGCAGGATCGCGATATACTCGCGCGTGCGCTTGAGCGGCTTGCCGAACGCGACGCCGTGCCATCCTTCGACAACCTGCGGACCCGAGGGTCCGAGCCCGACGATTATCCTGCCGCCGGAAAGCTGATCGACGGTCATCGCCTGCATCGCGCACATCGCGGGCGTCCGCGCGGGCATCTGCATGATCGCGGTGCCGAGTTTGATCTTGCTGGTTTGCGCGGCGATCCACGCAAGCGGCGTGATCGCGTCGCTGCCCCACGCCTCGGCGGTCCACACCGAGTCGTAGCCGAGCGCTTCCGCTTCCTTGATTCTCTCGATATCGATTCGGATCTGCGG
>DATLTX010000147.1:0-20546 GCA_035533435.1 Binataceae bacterium (SeqCode) | reverse complement strand
CCGCGCGGCGCGGCGCAATCGCAAACGCTGCTGCGGGTCCATCACCATCGCGCCAAGCGCCACGAACGAATCGCCGCTCTGAGCAGGATTGGACGACCGAGTGCCGATGCGGGACCGGCGCTTTCGCTGATCACCCCTTCCGATATCGCCTACGCGGTGCGATGCGCGGGCGGCGATATGTCCCCACGCGCTCCGCCCGTCCGCCTCTGATCGCGCTCTTTTTCCGGTTCTGAAAACTAAATCGGCCTTTTGATCCGCGACTGCCGCGCGTGCGCGCCCGTTGCCGCACGCACGCTTCAGCGGACGCAAGGCGTACCCGCTCGATGGTGAACAGCACTATGCCTGGTCATCGATTTTCCGCGCTCGATTCGCGGCGCGCCGCCGCCTCGATCGCAATGATCGCCGCCGCCGCGACGCTCGTGTGCCTCGGTCTGGCGAGCGCCGCGGATATTCCAGTGGGCGGACAGCAACAAAACCTTGCGCCGCCCGCCGCTGCGCGCACGCTATCGCCGATCTCTGCTCCACCGGCCGCCGGCAATCTCGCGCTCGATGCGGAGCGCAAAGTCGAAACCGATCCCGTCGCGGTCGCGGCGCTGCTCGATACCCTGGTTCGCCTCGCGCTCAGCCGAAATCCAACCCTCGCGGCGACGCGAAGCGCGTTTGACGCGGCTGCCGCGCATATTCCGATAGCTGGCTCGCCGCCCGATCCGCTGTTCGGCTTCCGGCTCAAGGACCTGCCGACCACCTTTTCCTTCACCCGCGAGAATGCGACCGAAAAGCAAATCGAATTCGCGCAGTCGTATCCGTTTCCCGGCAAGCTCACCGTCAAAGAAGATGTCGCGCGGCGCGACGCCGAAGTTTTCCGCACCCGCGTATATGGCTCGCGCATCGAACTGGTAGCCGAGGTGCGCTCGACTTTCGCCGAGGTGTTCGCGGCCGACAAGGAAATCTCGGTCGCCTTCGAGCGGCGCCGGATCCTCACCGAGCTCGCCGCGATCGCCACCAACAAGTACCGCCTCGGCACCGGACTTCAGCAAGACGTGCTCAACGCCGACGTTGCGCGGGCGCGAATCGAAACTCAACTCATCGAACTCGAGCGCAAACGCGACACGCGAGAGATTCGCCTCGCCAACCTGCTCGATCAGGACGCCGTCCACGTCCCGCCGCTCGGCGCGCTGCCGCCCGCAACGCTCTCGCATACTCCGGAAGAGCTCGAGGAGATGGCGCTCGCGGCCAATCCCCAGGTCGAGGAGGCGGCTCGCGCGGTCTCGCGCGACGAGCGCGCCGTTGACCTGGCTCGCCGCTCGGCGCTGCCTGATTTCCAGTTCGGCGGCGACTACGGCTCGCGCAACGACCATCCGCCGCCAGCCGCGGTCAATGCCCTTTCCCGTCCCGACATGATCGGGCTGTCGGTGATGGCCACGGTGCCGGTTTTCTATTTTACCAAGCAGCGCCAGGAAGTAGCCGAAGCGCAGGCCCGCCTCGCGCGGCGGCGCTCGATGCTGGCCGCGGTGCGCCGCAAAACCATCGAGGACCTCTATGACCTGATCGCGCGCTACCATCAGCACGATCAGGTCGCGCGATCATTCGAGCTGCAGGTGATTCCGCTCGCGCGTTCGGCTGAAGCGGCGGCGGTCAGCGCCTATCAGTTGGACAAGGTTGATTTTCTGACCACGCTCGCCGCGCAAGACAAACTCGACGACTACCTGGCCGAGTTCTTCACCAATGAAGCCGACCGTTTCGGTGACTTGGCCAAAATCGACGCAATGACCGGCGCGGGAATCGCCTCTGAGGCGTCAAACCGATGAATCGCCCCGCAGTCGTTTCGATTTTTCTCTCCGGCCTCGGCGCTGGTGCGATCGCAACCGCGCTTCTGATTCATCCCGGCGCCAGACCAGTGCCGCGCGCCGCTGCCGCGGCCGTCACCGCGGTGCCGCGCGCACGGCGCACGATCGTTTTCCCGCAGGCTCGTCCCACGCCGTCGGCGCCCGACGAGGTTTACATCGATCCGGCGATGCTCCAGAACCTGGGCGTGCGCTCGACGGTGGCCGCGCGGCGCGCCTTTACCGCGTCGATTCATACAACAGGTTACGTCGATTACGACCCTGAGCGCGTGGTCCAGGTCAATGCGCACATCAGCGGATGGATCCAAAAGCTCGCGGTCGGATACGCGGGCGAGCGCGTCGCGCGCGGCCAGACGCTGCTGCGCATCTACAGCCCCGAGTTGGTAATGACACAGGAGGATTATCTGCGCTCCAAGCGCTTGGCTGCGAGTTCTTCCAATACCGGCGTCGGCGCTCATCAAGACGGAATCGACCTGATGGCGGCAGCCGAGGACCGGATGCGGCTGTGGGGAATCCCACACTCGGAAATCAAACGGATCGAAGCCGAGGACAAAGTCTCTGAAACCGTGGCGCTCGAATCTCCGGCCAGCGGCGTCGTCACCGACTGCAAGGCCGTCGAGGGTTCGTACGTCAAGGCGGGCGATGGGCTTTACTCGATCGCGGATCTCTCGCGCGTGTGGGTGTACGCGGACATCTACGAACGCGAGCTGCCGCACGCGCATCTCGGCCAGCGCGCGATCATCACGAGCGACGCGCTCGCGGGAAACAAACTCGCCGGCGTCGTCACGTACATCTACCCCGAAGTCAGCGCCCCGACGCGCACCGTAAAAGTGCGGCTTGAATTCGAAAATCCGCATGGCGACCTCAAACCGGGGATGTATGTCAACGCGACGCTGGTTGACCAGTCATCGGCCTCGGCGCTGGCAGTGCCCGCCGAAGCGGTTCTCAACTCGGGACTGCGCAAGCTCGTGATCCTTGAACTGGGCGCAGGACGTTTTGCGCCGCGCGAGATCACAGTTGGACCGGAGTCGGATGGTTATCTCGCCGTCACCAACGGTCTCACCGCCGGCGACAGGGTGGTCACCTCGGCGCAGTTTCTGATCGACTCCGAATCCAACCTGCATGAAGCGCTCGGCGCGATGAGCCTGTCGCCTTCGGCCGCCGTACCCTCCGCCGCAGCCGGAGCCCGGTAGCCCGCGATGCTCGAAAAAATTATCGCCGGGTCGGTGCGCAACCGCTTCATCGTCGTATTCGTAGCGGTGCTGGTATGCGCGTGGGGAATCTGGTCGCTCGCGCACATCCGGCTCAACGCCGTACCCGACATGAGCGATGTACAGGTGATCGTCTATACGCCCTTCGTCGGCCAGCCGCCGCAGGTGGTCGAGGATCAAGTTACCAATCCTCTGGTTCACGCTCTGATCGGCGCCGCGAACGTCAAGGTGGTTCGCGGCTTCTCGTTTTTCAATTTCTCGCTGGTCTACGTCGTGTTCCAGGATGGAACCGATTTTTACTGGGCGCGCTCGCGCGTGCTCGAATACTTGAATTACGCCGCGCAGCAACTGCCCGCCGGAGTAACGCCCGTGCTGGGTCCCGATTCGACCGGCGTTGGATGGGTTTACGAATACGTACTCGAGGACACCACCGGCAAGCGCGACCTTTCGGAGCTGCGCAGCTACCAGGACTGGCATCTGAAGTACGCCCTATCGACGGTGCCCGGCGTGGCCGAGGTCGCCTCGCTCGGCGGATTCGTCAAGCAGTACCAGGTCGAAGTCGATCCGCGAAAGCTGGTCGCCTACAAGATGTCGCTCGCCCGAGTGGAGCAGGCGATTCGCGCGAACAACAACGATGTCGGCGGACGGGTGCTCGAACGCGGAGGCCAGGAATACCGCATCACGGCGCTCGGCTATATCGAGTCGCTCGATGACATCAAATCGATCGTGCTCGGCGTCGGCTCCGGCGGCGCGCCGGTCTTTCTGCGCGACGTTGCCGACATCCATACCGGTCCCGAACTGCGCCGCGGCGTCGCTGACCTGGACGGCAGGGGCGAGGCCGTCGCCGGAATCGTCGAGATGCGCGCGGGCGAGAACGCGCTGCGCGTGATCCGGCGCGTCAAGCAGCGCCTTGCCGAGATCGAGAAAGACTTGCCGCCCGGCCTCCGCATCGTTCCGATCTACGACCGCTCGGAGCTAATCGACAGCGCGATCGATAACCTGCGCCACAAGCTGATCGAAGAATGCGTCGTGGTGGCCATTGTCACCTTCTTCTTCCTGCTGAACTTCGGCGCGGCGATGGTCGCGGTGCTGACGATTCCGGTGGGCACGCTCGCCGCGGCGGTCGCGATGTACTACGGCGGCGTCGGCGCGGATATCATGTCGCTGGCCGGAGTCGCGGTCGCGATCGGCGCGATGGTCGATGCGGCGGTGGTGATGGTCGAAAACGCGCATCGCTATCTGCTCCGCAACGATCGCCCGCGCGCCGAGGCGATCGTCGCCGCCGCGGTCGAAGTCGGCCCCGCGCTGTTCTTTTCCCTGCTGATCATCACGCTCAGCTTTTTGCCCGTGTTTGCGCTCACCGCTCAGGCTGGGCGACTGTTCCGGCCGCTCGCAACCGCCAAAACCCTGTGCATGGCCGCGGCCGCGATCCTGTCGATCACCCTGGTGCCGGCGCTGATGGCTTACCTGATGCGCTCCCGCCACGGCAGCGAAGACACCGCGCTCGATCGCTTCTTCCAGCGCATTTACCGGCCGCTGCTCGCAATGACGATGCGCCATCGCGTGGCGACCGTCGTGATTTTCCTGGCGATACTCGCGAGCACCGCGATTCCGTGGTCGCGCATCGGGCTCGAGTTCCTGCCCGCGGTCTTCGAAGGCGATCTGGTGTACGCGCCGACCGCCTACCCCGGCATCTCGATCACCCAATCGCGCCTGCTGCTGCAACGCGCCGATCGCATCATCATGCGCTTCCCGGAGGTCGAGCACGTGCTCGGCAAGATGGGCCGCGCGGAAACCGCGACCGACTCCGTGTCGCTCTACATGGGCGAGATACTGATCAAGCTCAAGCCGCGCCGCGACTGGCGGCCCGGCATGACGCCCGAGCTGATGGTCGAACAACTGGACCGCGCGCTGCGCTTCCCCGGGATCATCAACGCCTGGAGCATGCCCATCAAGGAGCGCGTCGATAACGTCAACACCGGCATCAAGACCTCGCTCGGAATCAAGCTGATGGGCCCCGACCTCGCTCAGCTCGAGACGATCGGACGCTCGCTCGAGGAGCGCCTGCGCTCGATTCCCGGCACGCGCAGCGTGCTCTCGGACCGCGTGTACGAGGCGAATTATATCAACTTCCGCATTCTGCGCGCCGAGGCTGCGCGCTATGGTCTGTCGATCAAAGATATCGAGGATGCGGTTCAGCTCGCGATCGGGGGACTCGACGTAACCACCACCGTCGAAGGCGTCGAGCGCTATCCCGTCAACGTGCGCTACCCACGCGAACTGCGCGACACGCCCGAGGCCCTGGGCCGCGTGATTCTGTACGGCTCGAGCGGAGAGCAGGTACCGCTGGCGCAAGTCGCCGCGATCGAATCGCTCAAGGGTCCGACCGCGATCAAGACCGAAGCCGGCCAGCTCACCAACTGGATATACATTGACCTGGAACCCGGTGCGGATATCGGAACCTATGTCCGCAACGCGCGCGCGGCGCTGCGCGCAACCGACCTTCCTCCGGGCTACTCGATGCTCTGGAGCGGCGAATACCTGTATTTGCAGGACGCCATTCGAACGCTCGCGATCGTCACGCCGGTCTCGCTGCTAATCAGCTTCTTTGTGCTTTACATGATCTTCGGCACGGTCGCGGAATCGATGCTCGTGATGCTGTGCCTGCCGCTCGTGACCTCGGGCGGTATATGGACTGTCTATCTGCTCGGCTACGATATGAGTATCGCGGCGTGGATGGGAATGCTGGTGCTGGTCGGCTTCGCCGTCGAGGGCGGCGTCGTGATGCTGATATACATCATCAATGAGACGCGCCAGGCCGAAGCCGCGCGGGACGGTGCGCTCGGCGCCACCGATCTCAGGGAAGCAGTGGTTCGTGGAGCGGTCCGGCGCCTGCGCCCCCGCCTGATGGTGCTGTCGCTTTTGATCCTGGGCTTGCTGCCGATCTTCTGGGGCAACGCCACCGGATCCTCGCTAATGCGGCGCATCGCCGCGCCGGTCGTCGGCGGGATGCTGACCGAGATCGCCGTCATCTTCCTGCTCCTTCCTCCCTTGTACGCGTCATGGCGGGAGCGCGCGCTGCGCCGCCGTCAAAGCGTTCTGTCCGCCAGCCTCGATCCCCTCGAGTGACTATGGCAGTCTGATTACTCTGTCGTCCGCGTAAAAAAAGGGCCACGGACGCCGGTGAGGAGTTCGGGCCGGCGCCCATGGCCGCACATCCGGTTCCTACGCGCACTTCGTAGGAACCGGCTCGGGGGGCTATCTGACTTCCACGGCCTTTTCGATCTTCCCGTCGGCGCCCGTCTCGAAGACGTAGTGATGTCCCTGATACGAGTAGAACATCATCTCTCCGCCAGTGTCAGGCAGCGGCACCGCGCTCTTGGGCTCGCCCATCGCCGCCGAAAGGTCGCTGCGCGACTTGCCTAGCCATTGGCTCTGGCTCTGTTCCTGTCCCTGCCCGGCGCATCCCGCCATCGCGAGCATCGCGAGCGCCAGCACTCCGGCCATTATCGATCGCTTCATTCCTGGGTTTCCTTATCGGTTCGCGCTCCGTCCGGTGCGGATGCGCAAGGCATCCGCACCGGCGGCCGCGTTCGGCTATGCGATTAGTAATTGAACTCCATGTTGATGAAGAACGCGTGTATATCGCGCGGCACCGCGTCCGCCACATACTTGCCCGCCGTCGAGCCGCTGAACACCGGCGCGAAGGAGTTCACGTACGACTCCGAGACGCTGTTCTGCGAGTGATAGTACATCGTGTTCTGCGAATCGATAGCGAAGCGCAGATACTCATTGTACTGGTAACTCACGCCCGCCACCCAACGCTGGAAATCCAACGGGTCGTTGTTTACATTCGTGTTCGGCTGGAACCATTCAAACAATCCGAACAGGGTAAACGGCGTGGTCGGAATGTGATAATGACCCATGAAGTCGAGTCCGCGCTCGACCGCGCTGCCGTTCTCGAGAAATGCCGTCGTCATCGACGAGAAACCAGCATACGAGGTTTTACCCACTCCGAAGTAGTCCTGCGGCCCGCTCGACGAGAACAGGTTTCCGCCGGTGAACGCGTTGTGGCCGAAGTCGTATTCCGCGATCAGGCCCCAATTCTCCGCCGTGTAATGCAGCATCGCGGCGGCGCGCATGATGTGGGCTTCCTTTCCGTGCAGCAGGCTTGTGGCGGTCGTCGTTGGCGGTATGAAGTCGGGAGCCACGTTGCCGTAACCGTAATCATAGAAGAAGGTCGCGCCCAGGCCCTGGAAGCGCCACTTGGCCCCGAACGGATAGACGCTCAGGCGGCCCATCACCTGCTTGGTGTTGGTCTGCTCGAAGGCGTGGAACGTCGAGTCGTTATACGCGCCGACATCATAATCGGCGTATTGCTTTTCGTTGATCTTGATCGGCCCCGCGAAGGAAATGCCCGGCTGGGTTGAAGATAGACTCAGGTAGTTCCACGGCGTCAGGGTTACATAACGGTAGCCAAACAAATCTTCTTCCCATGCGACGAGCGGATTCGGTATGAACCCGCCTTGCACACTATCGCCCTTGAGACCGTCGGAGATTCGGTCGAATATCTTGTTGTACTGCAGGTATGCGTATTTGAGCCGATACCCCATGTTGCCCGACAGGTTGCTCCCAATCGAACTCGAGCTCCCGACTTTGTCAGCCGGCGCGGTGCCGTTGGTGCGATAGATATTCGGCGTGACCCGCACCGTCATCCCATCAGCCGGAAAGAAGAAGAAATTCAAATACGCGCGGCTGATATCAAATGAGTTGAACGAGTTGTTGCCGGGTCCCGGCGTGTTGATCTGAGTCAATTCCTGCGGACCGAAACCGGTGTGGGTGTAGAAACGGTAATCGCCGTACACCAGCGTGCCGACCGCGAACTTGTTCTGGAAGTTGGTAATGTAGTCGCGCCACGCGGGCTTGATCTCGGCGACCTGTTGCGCGAGCTGATGGTTCTGCGACGCCAGCTCGTCGTTCTTTTTTTCGAGACTGAACATCTGCTGCTGATTCTGCTGCAACTGTGCTTGCGTCTTCTGCTCGACGCGCTGCTCGATCGCGTTCGGGTCGAGCGCCGTTGCCGGTATCGTGGTCAATAGCGATCGGCCTCTGCCCGGCCGCGTAAAGACCTGCCCGGTTGACGGATCGACATACAGCTTCAGCATCGGCGTGGCTCCCGCCGGGCTGCTCTGTGCGCGGACGGCGCCTGCCGCGGCAAGCGTCATCATCGCGACTCCCGCAAGCGCGGCGATCGCGGACCTGCATCTGCTCCTGTTCACGGAGACCCTCCCATCGCGGGATCCGCGGTGTCGCCGCGAATCCTCGGTTTCCGCACCCCTGCGCGGTTCGCGCGCAGCCGGCGTGCGGAGGTTAAACGAACGGTTTCGCCCCCCCTGGCGCAATGCTAATTCGTGGCCGTTTGCCGCTTGGCCCAGTCCGCGCGCATCTGGGTGATCTCGCGCGCGGTGTACACTTTGCCGTTGCAGGCGTACTTGCTCGGCGAGCCGATGCTGACGATGCCGCAATCGATCACGTTTGGCGGCGGCGTTGCCGGCTTCGCGCTCGCGCTCTGGGCATGCGCCGCGGGCGGCGGATCGACCGGGGTCGCCATCGCCGAGCACCCGGCGGCGGCGAGCGCTAGCGCCGCGGCAACCGTACCGAGCCGGAGAGCCCCGCCGAGCCTTTTGCCAATCGGAGTAGTGCGTTGCATATTCTTTCTCCCGTCTGCGTTAGAAGGATCTGCCGCGCCAATTGCCCCTCGGGTCAGGAATCGACCGTCGCAATCCAATGCGTGGCGAGTTGAAGTTAAGTGTCGAAGGTTACGGGCGAATTAACGGGCAGTTTCCCGCCATTGAATTCGCGGCCCGGTTTTTTGCGCCCCGCGGCAAATTGTCCAAGGATTCCGCTCCGTTTGCATTTTCGCGCTGTGCTCAACCACAATTGCCGCACGACGGCGCGCCAGTGCGGCGCTATTTCTTGCGAGGCTCGCGATGAAGGCGCTTGACGGAATAAAGGTTCTCGAACTCGCTGCAAACCTCGGCGCGGAGTACGCCGCGTGGATCCTCGCCGAGCAGGGCGCGCGCACGATCAAAGTCGAACCGCCCGGCGGCGCGGCGCATCGCGGCTCTCCGCACTTTCATGTGTTCAACCGCTCCAAGCGCGCGTTGTTTTTCGACGCCGCCGCGCCCGCGAACAAGCCGCGCGTCGCGCAACTTCTGCGCTGGGCCGATATTGTCGTCACCGGAGCAACCCCGGCTCAGCTCACGACGATTGGGCTCGACTATGAATCGATTCGCGCGATCAACCCGCGCGCGATCGCCGTCAATCTACCTCCGCTCGGCAGCCGCGGACCGTTGGCCGATTTCGACGCGAACGACGACCTGGTCGCCGCGTTCGGCGGTATCACCGGCAGCCAGTGGGCGCGCAGTTCGAATCCTGTCGCACTGGTGTTTCCGGCGGCGAGCTACTCCGCAGGCCTGATGGCGGCGACCTCGGCGGCAGCGGCGCTCTACGCGCGCGCCGACGGCGGTGCGGGCCAGGCGGTCGAGGTCTCTCTGCTCGCGGGCGCCTTTTCCCTGCAAACCGGCGGTATCCTGCATCATGAGGCGATGACCCGGCTCTATCACGGGCCGCAGGATCCGCTCGGTCCGATTCCGGTTTACCGCCTGTTTCAGGCGAGCGACGGAAAATATTTTTTCGCCGCGTGCGGCAACGCGACATTTTGGGGCAAATTCGCGATCGCGATCGAACGCCCGGACCTGGTTGCCGACGAACGCTTTGAAAACGCGCCGTGGGGAATTCCGAGCGCGCACTGGCAGGAACTCAAGGATATCATCGAGCCGATCATCCGCACCCGTCCGCGCGCCGAATGGATGCGCATCCTGCGCGAGGCCGACGTGCCCAGCGCGCCGGTGATGACCCGGCGGGAATTTATCGATTGGGAGCAGACCCGCGCGCTCGCGATGCGCCAGGAGATCGCCGATCCGACGCTCGGCGCGACCGTGCAGATGGGCTTGCCGTTTTTTATGAACGACACGCCCGGCGCGATCGGCGGCGCGGCGCCCGCCGTAGGCGACGAACGCGGCGCTCTCGAATGGCTCGAGGAAGATCGCGCGCCCCGCGTCAGTGTTGCCACGCCCGCGCTCGCGGCGCGCTGCGGCAAGGGACCGCTCGACGGAATACTCGTCCTTGATTTCGCGAGCTATATCGCTGGCTCCTATGGTCCCATGATCCTGGCCCAGCTCGGCGCGCAGGTGATCAAGATCGAAAGCCTTGAGGGCGATTCGTTTCGCCACTTCGGCTTCGGCTTCCTTGGATGGAACCAGGGCAAACGCGGGCTCGCACTGGATCTGACCAAGCCCGAGGGCCGCGAGATTATCCACGGTCTCGCCGCGCGCGCCGACGTAGTCGTCGAGAATTTGCGGCCCGGCCGCATGAAGCGCTTCGGCTACGATTACGAATCGCTCGCCCGGCTCAATCCGCGGCTGGTCTATATGTCGGTCAACGGTTTCGGAAATCGCGGACCCGAGCACGATCAACCCGGCTTCGATCCTCTCTTGCAGGCGCGTTCGGGCGTGATGGCGGCGCAGGGCGGCCCGCACGCGCATCCGGTCTATTTGACCTGCGCGATCTGCGACTACGGCGGTGCGATGGTCTCGGCGCTCGGATGCGTCATCGCGTTGCGCGCGCGTCAGAGGACCGGCCGCGGCCAGTTTTGCGAAACCTCGCTCTTGCAGGCCGCGATGGCGATGCAGGCGGGCGAGTTCATTTTCTACCTAGGCCGTCCGGACCTCGAAGACGGCGACCCCGAGCGCCGCGGAAGCCGGGCGCTGTCGCGCGCTTACTTATGCCGGGAAGGCGAGTGGCTGTTCATCTCGATAGACAACTCGACGCAGTGGGAGGCGATCCGGCGCGTCTTGCCCGCAATTCCCGCGCTCGACTGGACCTCCGCCCGCGCCGAGGCCGTCGATAGCCGCCTTGCCGCCGCGCTCGAAAGCGCGTTTGCGCCGCAGAGCCGCGCCGCGGTCCTGGAGCAGTTGCGGCGCGCAGGCGTGCCGGCCGTGCCGGTGCGCCATTTCAAGGAGATGTTCGACGACGCGCAAATCGCGGCCAACGATTTGATCGCCGAAGTGATCCATCCAGAGTTCGGCAAGGTTCGGCAGACCGGGATGCTGACAAAATTTTCCGCAACCGAAGCGCGTATCGAGCGCGCCGCTCCCATACTCGGGCAGCATACCGACGAAATCCTGCGCGAGTACCTGGGCTACGACCCCGCGAAAATCGCCGCACTACGCCAATCACGAATCGTCCGCTAGCCCGCCCACCATCCCCGAAAATCTCCGCTCTTTCGGGAGAGGTATTGTTCCCCAAAAGGAAGCGGGCGCGGCTTTTGCCGCGCCCGCTATTCGATTCAAGTTGTTGATGCAGGTGCGACTAAATCTTCGCCTGCAGGAAGAAGGCGATGACCAGCGCGTACAGGGTCAGCGCTTCGATAAACGCAAGCCCGATGATCATCGGCACGAAAATCGCCCCCGCGCTGTTCGGATTGCGTCCTATCGACTCCATCGCCGAGGCCGCCATCCTGCCCTGACCGATAGCGCTGCCGAACGCGGCAATGCCGATACCGATATTCGCCGCCAGCGCGATCAATCCCGCGCGCAGCGGAGCGCCCGACGCGCCACCGGCCGCGGCGGCCTCCTGCGCCATCGCCAGCATCGGCGAGGCCAAAATCGCGACACCCAGCATCGCGATCACCGTACCCATTTTGCGAACCATCCCGAGTCCTCCTTGTCCCATCCTGTCGTTTTACACGGTCCCGGCGCCCGCACCGCCGCATCTTCTATCCTCTACCACCACCAATTCGGGCGAGCGTCCTTCGTCGCGGAAAATCCTCTGCAAAACTTTTCGTCTAATGTTCGTGGCTCGCTGCCAGCCGCACGTAGCTCATCGACAGCACCACGAAAATGATTGCCTGGATCACGCACACGATCGAGCCGAGCGCATAAAAGGCCAATGGAATGACCAACTTCGTCAGGCCGGTAAAGATGCTCAGCACGGTATGGTCGGCAAACATGTTGGCGTAAAGACGGATACCGAGCGAGAACGGCCGGAACAGATTATCCGCCAACTCGATCGGCAGCATCAGGAACGCCAGCGGCAGGTACGGTCCGAGAAAGCTCTTCAGGTACCATGCGCCCTGCGACTGGAACCCCTTCACGATGTAATAGCCGAAGCAGATCGTTCCGAGCGCGAACGTCAAATCAGAATCTCCGGTCGGCGGTTCCATCCCGGGAATCAGACCGAAGAAATTCGCAAACAGGATGAACATGAAGATGCAGCCGAAGAACGGCACCATCGCGCGATAGCCGTGCGATTCGAGCACGTCATGCACGAAGCCGTCGAGCCATTCGACCAGCACCTCGCACATCGCGCGCAGGCTCATCCCCTCATCGGGAACGACTGGATCTTTTATCCGCGCAAGCGAGCTTCGCGCGGCAAGCCCGAACAGGATCAGGATTCCCATAACGATCCAGGTTCCGACAATAACTTCAGGAACCTTTCCGCCGCCGATCAGCTCGAGAAAATTGATCGATTTCTGCAAGTACCGTCTCCGCGTCCGGGCGCTTAAGCCGCGCCCCTAATCTGTGCTCGTCCGGTTTCAATAATGATGGCGGCAAGTTGAGTCAAGACGCCGAAGCCGAAGCCAAGTCCGTCGATATGGGCGTGCGCGAAAATCAAGTACACGAGTCCTACCACGATCAGCAACTTGAGCGGTATCGCGGCTGCGCCCAGACGCGCGGCGCCGCCGGAAATTCCCGCGCCGGCGGCGGCCAGCACCAGGCGTCCGAGGGCGGCGAGGATCCACAGGTTCGCGATCACGACCGCGCCGCCGAGCATGCAGCCAATCGCGGAGTTGATCGAGACCCGGTAGGCAAGAATCCCTGCGGCCAGCGCCACGATTAAAACATTGGTGCGCTGAATCGACGCGATACTCGGAACCGCCCAGGCAAGTTTCATTGCCGTGCCAAATTTCATTCCCGCATCGTCCGCTGCGCCAGTTGCAACTCGCGAATCAGCCGATAGAACCCCAGGCCCAGCCCGAGCATGAACATCGCAAAGGTCATCCACGGGTCGGTGTGAAAATAGAGGTCGAGATAATGGCCGATGACGGAGCCAGCGACGATCGGCCCCGAAAACTCGAACCCAATCGCAGCGAAGCGCATCGCTTTGCCAGCCGTCCATTGCATCGTCGCTGATCGCCCCGCCGATCGCTCAGCTACGGTTCGCCGCGGCCAGCGCCGCGTGCGCTGCCGCCACGGTGCGATCGATATCCGCATCGCTGTGTGCGGATGAAACAAACATCGCCTCGAATTGCGACGGCGGGATATTAACGCCCAATTCGAGCATCGCATGGAAGAAGCGCGCAAACTTCGCCGTGTCCGACGCGCGCGCGTCGTCGGCGTTGCGGACCTGCAACGGCCCGAGGAACATCGTGAGCAACGATCCCGCACGATTGACGCATCCGCGCTCCTCACATCGCGCGAGAGTATCGCGAAGTCCCGCCTCGAGCCTCGCGCCCGTGGCTTCGAGCCGTTCATAGACGCCGGGCTCTTTGAGCAGCTTGAGCGTCTCAATTCCAGCGCGCACCGAAAGCGGATTTCCCGACAGCGTTCCCGCCTGATAGACCGGACCGGCGGGCGCGAGCAGATCCATGTACTTCGCGGCACCCGCCACCGCGCCGACCGGCAATCCTCCGCCGATTATCTTTCCGAGCATGATCAGGTCGGGCGTCAGCCCAAGTTTCTCGCTCGCGGAGCCGAAGCTCAGGCGAAAGCCCGTGATCACTTCGTCGCAGATCAGCAGCGCGCCGTTTCGATGCGCCAACGATTCGATTGCTTTCAAAAATCCGATCTCGGGAAGAACAACGCCCATGTTGGCGGCGATGGGTTCGACGATCACGGCCGCGATTCGATCGCGATTGTTTCTAAAGAGGTCTTCGACGCTCCCAATCGAGTTGTATGTCGCCACCATCGTCAGTGCGGCAATCTCCGCCGGAACCCCCGCGCTATCCGGCACCCCGAGAGTCATCCCGCCGGAGCCCGCCCGCACCAGCATCGAGTCGCTGTGCCCGTGGTAGCATCCGTCGAATTTGATTATCGCCGGCCGCCCGGTCGCGGCGCGTGCGATTCTGAGCGCGGTCATGCCCGCTTCGGTGCCGGAGCTGACCAGGCGAACTTTTTCCGCGGTGGCGATCGCCCCGGTGATAATCTCGGCGAGTTCCACTTCGAGTTCGGTCGAGGCGCCGAAGCCCAGGCCGTCGCGCGCCTGCGCGGCGATCGCCTCGATCACTGCGGGATGAGCGTGGCCCGCGATGGCGGGACCGTAGGAGCACACGTAATCAATAAATTGATTGCCGTCGGCGTCGATAAGATATGCGCCGCCGGCGCGTGCGGCGAACAGCGGCGCGCCGCCGACGGCTTTCCATGCGCGGACCGGAGAATTCACGGCGCCGGGAATTATCTTTTGCGCGCGCACATGCAGATCGCGTGATTTTTTATCGGAGATCATCGTCAGAATCCTGTCATTCGCCAGCTAACATCGCTCGCCGATGCAGTCAAACGCGCATCAGATTGCAATAATTGCGCGGATACGCGGAAAAACGAAATCCTTCACGATGGCTCCGGGAGCCAATATGCGCGATCGCAGCAACGGAGGCTGGAA
The DNA here is from genome assembly GCA_035533435.1 of Binataceae bacterium (SeqCode). Taxonomy (GTDB): domain Bacteria; phylum Desulfobacterota; class Binatia; order Binatales; family Binataceae; genus JBARDN01. The sequence continues at coordinate 5,770 of DATLTX010000147.1, read as the reverse complement.
TTGCGCCGCGCGATGACATCAAGTCGATCACAAAATTTTCCTTTTCGATCCGCACTCATACGCGATTCTTCCCGCGCGCACTTGTCAGTATGCGGAAAAGAGTTTATCACGTTGGCTTGGCCGCGAGACTTTCGTTCACGCACATTTCGTTCTATGCGCAAGTCCCGGCGACCTTCGTGATCGGCAATGGCTCGAAAGCGCGCGCACTTCGCCGCCGCTTGTGCGGGGAATTCAGAAATCGACAGAACCATAAATCGGACCAGCGAGTTGATAGTCCGGCGCGATGCGGCGCGAATTTGCTTTCGGGACGGACCAAAAAAGCGCTTATCCACAGATGTGGATAAGCTTGTGCGTAATTCGATCGCTGGTTTCTAAGCCGCGTTAGGCTCCGGCCCGCGCAATCGCGGTCCGGGCACCTGGGAGGGGATCGAATGAACGGGTTGTGGCGCAAAGCCAATGACCGCCTGCGTGAAGAACTGGGACAAGTGGGATTTGAAACCTGGATCGGGCCGCTGAGCTTTGTCGGACAACAAGGCCGAACGGTTACGATCGAGGCCCCGAACCGATTCTTCCGCGACTGGGTCAACGAACGCTACCTCGGGATGCTGCAAAAGTCGCTCTCGGAAGAGGCGGGCGAGCCGCTCGATGTGAAGTTGACGCTGGGCGAAAGCGCTACGGCATCGGCCGCCCCGCGCAGCAACGGAAATGGGCATGGCAACGGCGCCAGCGCCAAGGCGCCGCATGCCGAAAAGCCCGCATCGGCGCCCATATCGCCGCACTCGGAGCGGCATCCGCAATTGAACCCGCGTTATACGTTTGCGGAATTCGTGGTCGGCTCGGCCAATCAGTTCGCGCACGCCGCCGCGCTTGCGGTCGCCAATCAACCGGGCGACAAGTACAACCCGCTGTTCATTTACGGAGGAGTGGGCCTGGGCAAGACCCATCTCGTCACCGCGATCGGGCATCACATCTACGGCGCGGGCGATCGACCCCGAAAAGTGCTGTTCATGCCGGCTGAAGTCTTCATGAACGAGCTTATCGGCTCGATCCGGCGGGACCGGATGAACGAGTTCCGCGAGAAATTCCGCCTGGTCGATGCGCTCATCCTGGATGATATCCAGTTTCTTGCCGGCCGCGAGCGAACGCAGGAGGAATTTTTCCATACCTTCAATTCGCTGCACGCCGACCGCCATCAGATTGTCCTGACCTCGGACAAAGTGCCGCGCGAGATTCCGGGGCTCGAGGAGCGCCTGCGCAACCGGTTCGAGTCGGGGCTTATCGCCGATATCGCGCCGCCGGATCTCGAAACCCGCGTCGCGATCGTCCAGAAGAAAGCCGCGCTGGACAATTTACGCCTCGCGCAGGATGTCGCGCTGTACATCGCCCAGAGCATCCAGTCCAACGTGCGCGAGCTCGAGGGATGCCTGACCCGGCTGGGCGCGCTCGCGTCTCTGAGCAAGTCGGCGATAACGCTGGATTTCGCTCGTCAGGCGCTGCACGATCTGATTCGCAATCACGAAGCCAAGCCCGACGTCGAAATGATCCAGAAGACGGTTGCGGACTTTTTTCACATCCGGCTGGCCGATTTGAAATCGAAGAAACGCACCCAGCACATCGCATTTTGCCGGCAGGTTGCGATGTACCTGTGCCGCAAGCTGACTGCCAGCTCGTTTCCGGTAATCGGTGACGCGTTCGGCCGCGACCACTCGACGGTGATCCATGCGCACAACCTGATTCAGCGGCGTGTCACCAACGACTCGGCGTTTCGCCTGTCGATCGAGAAGATCGAACGCGATCTAAAAGCGATCCGCGCTAATGCCGCCTGATGTGGAGAAGATTGTGGAGTGCTTGCGGATAACTTGGTTCAAAACCCGGAGGCGATCGGTCAGCGGCGAATCGAAGGGATCGAGACAGCAAACCGCTGACAACTTGTACCATCACGATTCTCGTTGAAAATCAGCTACTTGTTGGAGTACTCAACAAATCAACAGGTTCTACTGATCTTACTGATCTTTTTATTTAAGATCTCTTAAGAAGAATAGCAGGCAGGACGGATAGCTCATGGGATTGGTTATCGATCGCGCAGCTTTGCAGACGGCCCTTTCGTTGATGCAGGGAATCGTCGAACGGCGGACAACGGTTCCAATCCTGGGACACGTTCTGCTCGAACCAGGAAGCGGAACCCTGCGTCTTAGCGCAACCGACCTCGAGGTCGGAATCTGCACCGAAATTGCGGCGCGCACCGGCAAGGACAAAAGCATTACCCTTAACGCGCGAAAACTTTTCGAAATCGTACGCGAGGCCGAAGGCGACGAGGTCAAGCTCGACACGCTCGACAACGATTGGGTCGAGCTCAAGTGCGGGCGCGCGAAATTCAAAATGATGGGCCTCGATCCGCGATCATTCCCGGCGATGCCCAGTCAGAGCGTCGCCAAAGCGGAAAATGCCGCCGCCAAAAAAGCGCTCAAGGCGGAACTTGGAATCGCTTCGACGGTTTTGGCTTCGATGATCGACAAAACCGTCTTCTCGGTCAGTCCCGATGAAGCGCGTTACAACCTGAGTGGCGTTTATCTTGAAGCCGCGGGCCCGGGCGGCGTGCGGATGGTCGCGACCGATGGGCATCGCCTTTCGATGATCGAGCGGGAAGCTCCGGGCTTCAGCATGGAGGGTGGCGCGATCATCCCGCGCAAAGGTTTGCAGGAACTACGCAAGATTCTTGACCAGACCGGCGATCAGGACGTGAAACTTTCCCTCGACGGACAGCTTGCCTACATGAAGCGCGGCGCAACTGAAGTATCGATGCGGCTGGTCGAGGGCGAGTTCCCTGATTATCGCGGTGTCATTCCCAAGGAGTCGCGCCACGCGATCCAGGTCGATCGCGACGCGCTGTTCGCGGCGCTCAAGCGCGCCGCAATTTTCTCGAATGAGCGCTACCACGGCGTGAAGTTCGCACTTACCGCCGGCAGCCTTACGGTTTCATCGACCAGCCCGGAAATGGGTGAGGCGAGCGAGTCGCTCGATGTCGATTTCACGGGCGAAGAGTTCGCGATCGGATTTAACGCGAATTACCTGCGCGACGTCCTTGGCGTGATCCCTTCCGGCAACAAGGTCGAGTTGGGTCTCAGCGACGACGTCAGTCCCGGCGTAGTCAGGACCGAGGCGGACACGAAGTTCACCTACGTCGTAATGCCGATGCGCCTGTAAATCGCGTTTCAGTTTGTGGCGGGACCAGGCGCCGCGCCGCTCGCGCTCGAATCTGCGCCGATCCTCAGCAGCACAACTTTGTTGCGCACCTGCGCGGGCGTTTCCCATGGAAACGAGGCTTCGTGCAGGAGTTCCGTCGTCGGAACTCCGAGATCCGGTACGTCGCGCCGCCGGACGATCAGCCACCGAAGATCCTCAGCGGTTATCGCGTTCTTCAAGTCCCGAAGATGATTAAATTCCGGCAGCGGCGCTGGTGGATTCAGATAGAAAAGCGGACCTTCGGTCTTGTAGAGCGCAAGATGGCTGGTGTCGCCGTCCAACAATTGAAGAGTCTGGAGACCGAACGGTTTCTCGCCGCGATACGCATCGGCCGCCGGCATCGCAAAGATGAAAATGTAAGCCATCACGCAATAGGCGATGATTCCCATCGAGACGGCGACACGTTCGGGCCGGTAATTGCGCAGCACATAAACGATACTGGCAACGCTGACGATCCAGGCGATCGCGAAGATCGCGCGATCAGGCGCGGCCGGCAGCGTCGCCATCGCGCCGCGTAGAATCATCCAAGGCGGCAACAGCACGACCGCGCCCAGAACCGCGCCGGCCGCAGTCAGGCCATAACCGATCGCGAGCAGGCGCCTGGCCCATCGCGATCGGAGCGCCTCGCCCGCGAGCAGCCGCGCAACCAGCAGCGCTCCGGCGGGGAGGATTGGCAGGATGTAATAGCTGCGGCGCGAACCGGAAATCGTATAGAAAACGAAGGTCGCCCAGAAGTACACCAGCGCGAAACGATCGCTGCGTGCGGCGTCGGCGTGTTTGCGGCGGCGTGCATGCGCTTCGACCAGCGCCGCGGGCAGCAGCATCGCCCACGGCGCCATTAGCGCGAAGATCACATAGACATAAAGATAGAAGGGACCACGATGGTCGAACGGGTGGAAAAAGCGCACCACGTTCTCGCGCCAGACCATCTGCAAACCCTTGTCCGAGCCCTCGACTTTTTTCGAAAACCAGAAGGGGAACGAATAGATTGCAATTCCGATCGCGATCGCCGGAATCGATTTCCAGTTGAACAGCCATCGATTGCGCTCGAAGATCCAGCGCAGGCGCGCTCCTATTGCGCCGTGCAGTATCGCGTCGCCAAACTCGCGCCATCCCTCGGCCAGCGTGCAGTACAGCCCGATCACCATGATCGGCAGCACGAAGCCAAGCAGCCCCTTGGTCAGCGAGGTCAGAGCCATCACGATCCACAGACCGACGACCCACCATCCGTCGGGCCGCTTTTCGTATTTCATGAAGAGCAGCAGCGCGGCGAGCTCGCCGGTCAGCGTTTCGACATCGGCGGAGGCGTGACGTGAAAAAAACACGAAACTGAAGCTGGTCGCCAGAATTACGCCGGAGACAATCGCGGTGCGCGAGTCATACAACCTCCGCGACAGCATCATCAGGAACGCCACCCCCAGCACGCCGGCCAGCGCGCACGGTATGCGCGACGCCCATTCGTTCATCGCGCCGGTCAGGTAGGTGGACCAGATGACCAGCCAGTAGGAGCCGAGCGGTTTGTCGTAATAGACGCGTCCGTTGATCGTTGGCCAGAAGTAGTTGCGCGTCGTGAGCATCTCACGCGCTATTTCGGCCCACCTGAATTCCGACGACCATAGCGCACGCGCGCCGAGCCGGGCGAAAAACAGAACCGCCGACATGATCAGGATCGCATAGAACCATCGAATCCAATTCGAGTAGGCGGCGCGCTCGCTCGCGGGCGCGGGTGCGGTTTCAGCGGGACTCGGGGCGGAACTCATCGCGGGAAATTCTATCCGGCGACGGTGTATCCCCGCCATACTGCCGCGCGCGTCCTTTCGACTCCGCGTGGCGCCATCGCCAGGTGCGTGCTAGCGTCGAATTGGCGCGCAGTCATTCCGATCAACCCGCAATTTCCGAGCTGAGCCACGATGAGCCAACATCACGACGACTCCGCGCATCCGGCGCGGCGCAATACCAATCGCCTGATTAACGAGCAGAGTCCCTATCTGCGCCAGCACGCGCACAACCCTGTCGATTGGTATCCCTGGGGCGCCGAGGCGCTCGCTCGCGCCAAGGCCGAGAACAAGCCGATCCTGCTCTCGATTGGTTATTCGGCCTGCCATTGGTGCCACGTGATGGAGCACGAATCATTCGAAAACGAAGCCATCGCGCGCCTGATGAACGAAAATTTCGTGTCGATCAAGGTCGATCGCGAAGAGCGGCCCGACCTCGACCAGATTTACATGGATGCCGTGCAAATGATCACCGGGCGCGGCGGATGGCCGCTTACGATGTTCCTGACGCCGGAGGCGCAGCCGTTCTTCGGCGGTACCTATTGGCCACCCGAGGATCGCCAGGGGATGCCCGGCTTTCCCAAGGTGCTTGCGGCAGTGGCCAACGCCTATCGCAACGGTGCGCACGAGGTTTCGCACAACGTCGAGAAGCTTGGCGCCGCTCTGGGCGCGCTTTCCGAGTACGAACCCAAACCGGGCGAGCTGCGCGCCGATCAGGCCGTCATCGCGGCGCGCGCGCTGGCGGGTGCTTA
>DATLTX010000146.1:0-10489 GCA_035533435.1 Binataceae bacterium (SeqCode) | reverse complement strand
ATTGCCGCCGAACATCCGCGTCGAGCGATAGCATGCGCGCCACGCACAGATGTGATCGGTCATTCCGGCAACCAGGTAAATATCGTTCTTCACCGCGCGCAGATCGATCGGCGTGCCGAGAATAGCCACTTCACCCGGGTTCACGAGTGGATTGCGCAGAAACAGATCGAGGAAGCCTTCGTGCAGTTTGGCCGGCAAACAGGTCGAGTCGCTATTCCAATATAGTATATCGAATGCGGCGGGCCGCTGCCCCATCAGGTAGTTATTCACCCAGTAATTCCAGACCAGATCGTTGGGGCGCAGCCACGCGAATACGCGCGCCATATCGGCGCCGTCGAGCACGCCTTTGCGTTTCGATCGCGCGATCGCCGACTTGATCGCGTCTTCGGTCGCGAACATCCCCGTCATCGACGGCATCGAGGTATCCAGCATCGTGACCAGCAGCGTCGCCGCGTGGACGCGGTTCTCTCCGGCGGCGGCCAGATGCCCGAGCAACAGCGAAGTGGTGATTCCGCCGGCGCAGACCGCGACCACGTTCGCGTCGGCGCTGCCGGTGATCTCGCAAGCGGCGTCGATCGCCTGTTTGCACGCGGTTACGTAGTCGTCGAGTCCCCAATCGCGATTCGCCGCCGTCGGATTACGCCAACTGATCGCGAACACCTGGATTCCGTGCTTGACTGCGTATTCGATATAGCTCCGCCCCGGCGCCAGGTCCATGATGTAGTATTTGTTGATCTGCGGGGGGATCAAGACCAGCGGACGCTCGAATACCTTTTCGGTCGCGGGTGAGTATTGGATTACCTCGCACAGCGGGGTGCGCAATACGACCGCGCCCGCCGACACCGCGAGGTTTCGTCCGACCTCGAACGGCCGCTGGTCCACCTGTTCGGGCATCGCGCCGTTGTAAATGACGTCGCTCAGGAATTGTTTGAGGCCGCTGGCAAGGCTCATGCCCGCCGTGTCGAACAGGCGCTTGAGCGCGGCCGGATTCCCGGCCAGAGTGTTGGTCGGCGCGAGCGCCTCGGTCATCAGGGTGACCGCGAAGCGCATCTGCTCGGCATCCTTCCAGTCGCCAAAATCGTCGTCACCGACCAGATCGTGCATCGCGGTGCGCCACGCCAGGTAAGACTGCATCACGCGGCGGTAGATCGGATGCTCGCGCCACGCGGGATCGGCAAAGCGCTTGTCGCCCGCTTCGGGTTCGATTTCCGACATTCCGGCCGCGACCTGCGCGATCTCCAGACCGAGTTGCGCGCCGCGCGCCGCGACCGCGCCCGGATGCGAGGCGAGATGGCCGAAGAACCGCGCGAGCGTGCCGACCACCTGCGCGGCGTCGAGTCCGACGAACGGATTGGCGCCGAGGATCGCGCCCAGCGCGGGATGATCTTCCTCCGCGATTTTGTGCTCCGCGGCGGTCGGTTCGCCCTTGGTCTTTGCGGCGCGGTCCATAGCCTCACCTCATCCGTGGCTCAGCCGAGCAGCTCGATTCCGTGCGAGAACATCGTCGGCGCCGACAGCGCGATATCTTCCCAATGCGGATCGTCGCGCTTGCCGCGCCGATGCAGCATCAGATTGAAGCAGGTGATGACGCCAAAGCGATAGCCCGCGAACGCGCGGAACCATCGCACTTCATCCGCCGAGACCGGAACCCCCGCAACCTCCGCGTACGCCGCAACGATCTCATCGGCGCTGAGCGGCGAAGTTCGATTCTCCTCGTTCGAGCCGAGAAAACTGGCCGGATCGGCGAAGAAAGAGATCCATCCGACGTCGAGCAGGGTCGGCCCGCACAGCGCGATCTCCCAATCGATCAACGCGGCGACTTCACCGTTGTTGAACATGATATTCGACCACTGGAAATCGCCGTGAACGCATCCGACCCGCGGATTTTCGGGCAGCGAGGCGTAGAGTCTCGCGCGCAGCTCGGGCCCGCGCGCGACGACCGCCGGATCGAGCGTCGGGCGGTCAAGCAGATGATCGAGCCGCTTCAGCTCGTCGCTCAGCGGCGTGGGCTCGCCCCACGCGTCGCGGCGCGTGGTCCAATCGACGCGATGCAGCGCGCCAAGCTTCTCGATCGCCTTGCGCGCAAGCCGGCGCGCTTCCTCGCGCGAGATGGGCGGATTATCGGCGAGGCGGAACCCGTCGAGGAATCGATCGACAAAATACGGCCGGCCGAAAAACTCCGCTTCGTCGCCGTACCAGATTATCGGCGGCACCGGAACGTCGGTGTTCGCCAGCGACTGCATGATCTTCGCCTGCCGAATCACGTCGGCCGGGCCGGAGATTCGCACCCCTTCGGGCGCCACGCGCAGCACCAGCTTGCCGGCCGAGCCTCCGGGCGTGGTGCGATCGAGAATGAAGCTGTAGCCGAACCCGGCGTGACCGGGCAGCGGCGAGATCTCGCGCACCGACGCCTTCGCGTCGCCGGTCTTGGCGCACACCAGCCGCGTCAGTTGCGCAGATATCTCTTCGATAGTTGGCGGCATCGCTGGTTCCAATTCGCTCGCGCGGTTGTTAAATCGCGTTATCCCTTCATTCCCATACTCGCGGCGGCGGGATGCAGGCTCGCCTTCGTGCTCGGGCGCGCATCGACGCGCGCAAACCACGCGCTCAGATTCTTGAGCGATGGATCGACTTTCTGGCCGACGCTGGAACCGAAATCGAGCGCGCAGTACAGGATGATGTCGGCAATCGTGAAGCGCTTGCCGGCTATAAAGTCGCGCCCCGCAAGCTGCGCGTCGAGCCATTTAAGTCCGTCCTGCACCGTTTGCTTCAGGCCCGGCGCGGCCTCGGGCAGGATGCGCATGCGATCTTTGAACAATTCGGCGCCTTCGGAATAGCGAAATCCGTTGTAAAGATGCTCGGTGATTTTGAGCTCGACGCGCCGCTGCCACATCCGCGCCTCGGCGCGTTCCTCGGCGGTGGCGCCGATCAGCGCGGGCGTCGGATGCTTCTCTTCCAGGTATTCCCAAATCGCAACGGTTTCGCCGATACATGCGCCGTTGTCGAGTTCGAGGGCGGGCAACTGGCCGCCGGGATTGCGGTCGGTGTAGGGCGGACGGCGATTCTCCGCCTTCATCAGATCGACATTTCGGGTTTCAATCTTGATACCCTTTTCCGCCATATACATCCGCATCGCGCGCGGATTGGGACCGAATGAATCGTAGAGATACATGAGCATTTCTCCTTGAGTGGAATCCGGCCGAACTATACCTCATCGCGCCGCCGAGCATAAACTGCCCAGCGCGGCCGTATTGCGGAGACCTGATCGCGTCAGGTAGGAAGATGACGATGAGATTTTGTCCGCATTGCGGCGCCCCGTTGATGGCTGGTGCGAAATTCTGCGTCGAATGCGGCCGCCCGCTCGCCGCCGCCGCCTCGCCCGCCGGCGCGGAAGGGGCAGGAAAGGCCGCGGTCGTGGCAGACGCGAAAAAATCCGCGCCAATCACGACGGCGTTCGTGGTGGTCTTCGCCGCAATCACCGTGATCGGCCTTGGCGCGGCGGCGTGGATCATGCTGCGCACCCCCGCGGTCGTGCAGCAGCAGGTCGCGTCGGCGCCGCTGGCGGGAGCAGGCGGTAATCCGCTCCCGAACGGCAACGCGAGCAACTCGCTCGGCGGCACGGCCGGCAACAACGCTCCCAATCAGCTTCCCGCGGGACATCCCCGCGTCCAGCTTCCGACCGAGGCGCGCAGCTTTATCGACAAGATCGAAAAGGACGCCAAGGCGAAACCCAAGGACCCCGCCGCGTGGAACCAGCTCGGCAACGTCTCGATGCGGGCCGCGATGTTCGACGACACATACTACGCCAAGGCCGCCGAAGCGTACGGGCACGTGCTGAAGCTCGACGCGGACAATCTGCAGGCGCTGCGCGGAATTGGCGATATCGATTACGACACCAACAAGTACGATGAGGCGATCGCTGCCTACGAGCACTATCTCAATAAGAAGCCCGACGATCCCGAGGTGCGCACCGACCTCGGCACGATGTACCTCTACACCGGAAATCCCGATCAGGCGCTGGTGCAATATCAGCGCGCGCTCAAGATCAAGCCGGATATGTTTCAGGCCTACTACAATATGGGCGTCGCGTTTGCGCAGCAGAATAAGCCGGCCGACGCGCAAGTGGCGCTCCAGAAGGCGTACGATCTGGCGCCCGACGACAACGCGAAAAGCCAGGTGAAAGATCTAATCGCGAAGCTCGCGGGCGGCGCTGCCGGGCCGATGGCCTCCGCCGGGCCGAGTTCGAGCGCTGCCGTATCGCAAGCATCCGCGCCCGCCGTGGCGCAACCCGCCACGACTTTTCAGGGCGACCTCGAGCAGATAGTTCGCGGACTTCCGATCGCGGGTCCGAAGGTCGGCTTTTTTCAGTGGTCGTCCAAAACCCGGACCAAGCTGCTGATGGATAATTTTCCGATGGACCAGATGCCGCCGTTCGCCAAGCAGAAGTTTCTCACCGATCTAAAGTCCGCTATCGACACGGCGAAAAAAGATTACAAAGTCGCCGGCCCGATCGAGGTCCAGATCATCGACACGCAGAGCGGCCGCGTGATGGAAACCGTCACCGAGTAACCGCCGCGACCGTTTCGCGGTCCGGCCGATGAGGAGACGCCGCGATGGAAACGAATCAGGCCCAGCGACTCAGCGGTGTCGAAAGCCGGCAAACCCTGCTGCTCACGCACATTGGCCGCAAATCGGGCAAGACTTTCCGAGTGACGATCTGGTTTATCGCGGCTGGCGACAGGATTTTCCTGCCCACCGCCAATGTGAATCGCCAATGGGTCCGCAACCTCAGGCAAACGCCGCTGGCCCGGCTGGAAATCGGCGGCGAAAAATTCTCGGGCGCCGCGCGCTTCATCGTCGATCCCGATGAACGCGCACGCGTGCTCGCGATGGTGCGCGGGAAGTACTGGATGTATCTTCCGGTGATCGCGCTCGGGCAGATGCTGGCCGCGATCGGCCTCGTAAAGGACAATTCTGGCGCCTTCGAGGTGACGCTCGGCGAGGCCTCCTGACTACGACGGCTCACCCTCTTCGGCCACGCGCTTAAGGCTCTCGACCCAGTTCTGATGCCCCCGCTCGAGCATCGGGCGCAGGTACCACGACGCGAGTTTCGGCAAGATTCCGTTCTGCGTCTCTTCGGTGACGACGCGGCACACGGCGCCGGCGGGCTCGATCGTCCATCCGTGCACCGCGGTCAGAATTCCGTGCGCGTCCCACGCGATTTCGCGCGGCGGATCGAAAACGATCACGCGGCTGGTGATGGTCGCGCCAAAGGTTTTCCATTTGAATTCGCTCCCGGCAGCGAGGTCTGGCGGGTTTCCGCTCAGGAACTCGATGTTCGAGCTATTGCTGTACCAATCGGGCCATCTGGCCGCGCGAATCATCCATCGCCAGATCCGTTCGGGTGGCGCGGCAATCACTATTTCGTTGCGCGCATAGACGGACGACTTGTCAGGCTCGAATCCGGGCGGCCACTTCATCGCGAGATCCTTTTCGCACGCAGTTTCTGCTTCGAGCGACAATACTCGTCTCACCCCGTGGTATGCCATCGCCCGCGCCCGCGGTGATGCTATAACGATCGCCTGATGATGCTTCGCGAGCGCACTGCTTTCGTCCTGTTCAAGCCGCGGCAGGCGGGCAATATCGGCTCGGTTGCGCGCGCGCTCAAAAACATGGGCCTCAGCGATCTGCGAATCGTAGCTCCGCAGGCGTCGCTGCGCAGCCGCGCCGCGAGCGCGATGGCGGTGCATGCGCGCGATCTGCTGGCGCGCGCCGCGATTCATCCCGATCTCGGCTCGGCAATCGCCGACCGCACGATCACCGTCGGCACCACCTGCCGCGCCGGACTCTATCGCGCCGGCGCCGAGCCGCTGCGCGCCGTTGTTCGCAATCTAGCCGCGCTCGGGCAGGCCAATCGGATCGCATTCGTCTTCGGCCCCGAGGATCGCGGACTTACGAATCGCGAGCTCCAGCTCTGCAACCGGCTCGTAACGATTCCCACCGCGCCGGAATATCCGTCGCTCAACCTCGCGCAGGCGGTGATGGTCGTCGCATACGAATTGATGCTCGCATGCGCGGAAAATCCAGGGCAGAGCATCGTGAGCGATCGCGCCGCGCCAGAGTTTGCGCAGGCCGCCGCCGTCGATGCGGCCCTCGAGCGGCTGACCGAGGCGCTGGTCGCGATCGGATTTCTGCCCGCGCACAACCCGCAGCACATCATGCTCGCGATTCGCGGTATCTTCGGCCGCAGCGGACTTACCCCGCGCGAAGTCGAAATCATCAACGGACTCGCGCGGCAGACACGATGGGTCGCCGAGGGGGGCGCCGCCACGATCGCGCAAAAGCGCGCGACGGGCCGCAAGCTCAAATAAACCGTGGAATTCACGTCCGCGCTGAATCCATCGCGCGGCGGCGGCGTATATCCTTATTGAAGAGGACCCCGTGAACGACACCGGCGCCATATCCGAGCAGGAGCGTCCGCTGCACGTCCTGAACCGGCTCGCCTTCGGGCCGCGCCCCGGCGACGTCGAGCGCGTCCGCCAGATCGGCCCGAATCGGTACATCCACGAGCAGCTCTATCCCGAGTCCGAAGTTCCGATTCCCGACAGCCTGCGGCGCCAGGTCGAAGGCTATCGAACGCTGCACCTGTCGCCGCTCGAATTGTTTCGCCAGTTCCAGGCGCCGGTGATGGAGGTGCGGCGTCAGGACAAGGGCACCACCAATGAGGTTCTGAAGAACGACCTCAAGGACGCGCGCGTTCGCCAGCAAATCGTGATGCGAGAGGCGATCGAGGCGCGCGTCGCCCGCGCGATCGAAGGCCCGCGCCAGCTCCAGGAAGTGTTGACCGCGTTCTGGTTCAACCACTTCAACGTCTTTCGCGGCAAAGGACTCGACAATATCTGGACCGGATCATTCGAGGAAACCGCGATCCGGCCGCATACGATGGGCAAGTTTCGCGCGCTGCTCGACGCCACGGCGAAGCATCCCGCGATGCTGTTCTATCTGGATAACTGGCAGAACACCGATCCCGGCAGCCCCGGAGCCAAGGGCAGGTTCGAAGGGATCAACGAGAACTACGCGCGCGAGGTGATGGAGCTGCACACGCTGGGCGTCAATGGCGGATACTCGCAGGCCGACGTGATTGCGCTCGCGCATATTCTGACCGGATGGGGCATCGCGCGCGAAAATCCCAACCAGATGATGCGCGAGAGGATGGCCGAGGGTTTTCGCGGTCCGATGGCGCGTTTCAACCGCCCCTTTGGCCGCCGCAACCCGAACCAGGTACCGCCGCCCTCTCCAAACCTTTTTTACTTCGATCCGAAGCGGCATGATTTCTCGACCAAAGTTTTTCTCGGCCACACGATTCCAGGCGCTGGAATCTCCGAGGGCGAGCACGCGCTCGATATGCTGGCGCGCCATCCTTCGACCGCCCGCCATCTGTCCTTCGAGCTCGCGCGATACTTCGTAACCGATAATCCGCCCGAGTCGCTGACCGGTCCGATGGCGGCGCGTTACCTCGCCACCGACGGCGATATCCGCCAAGTGCTGGCGCTGATGTTCGCGTCGCCGGAATTCTGGGACCGCCGCTACTATCGCGCGAAATTCAAATCGCCCTACGAATACGTGATATCGTGCGCCCGCGCGACCGCCGCCCCGGTGCGCAACTACCGCCCGCTGTACGGAACTATGCAGCTTCTCGGGCAACCGCTCTATGGATGCCTGACCCCCAACGGCTACTCGAACACGCAGGAGGCGTGGCTCAATCCAGACGGAATGATGATGCGGCTCGGCTTCGCCACCGCGCTCGGCAACGGAAATCTGCCGCTCGAGCGTCCGCCATTCGAAGAAGCGGCCGGCGAGGAACCCGGCAACGGCCGCGCAATGAAGGCGAAGTTCGCGCCTTCCACGCGCGCGCATCCTGGCCCGCACATGACGCCGCCCGACCCGATTGCGCTCACCCAGACGCTCGGCGCGGGCGCTCTGGGAGCCAACACCGCGCAAGCGGTCGAATCGGCGCCACCGCAGTTGCGCACCGCGCTTATACTGGGCAGCCCCGAATTCATGACCCGTTAGGAACAAGACGATGGAACCAATCGACGAAAAGATTCTCGGCGGCGAGTCGCGGTGCGAGTTGTGCGCAAAGCGCGCGCCCGACACGATGTCGCGGCGCGCATTCCTGCGCCGCGCCTCGATCCTGTCGGCCGCGGGTATCGTGCTGATCAGCCCGCACTCGTGGGCCGGTCGCGCGTTCGCTTCGACCGGCAACCACAATCGCCTCGTGGTCGTGTTCCTGCGCGGCGCGGTTGACGGCATGAATGTCATCGTCCCCCATGGCGATCCGATCTATTACGAATCGCGCCCAACGATCGCGGTCGGCCGCACTGGCACCCCGGGCGGGGTCCTCGACCTCGACGGTTACTTCGGGATGCATCCCGCGCTCGTATCGGTGATGCCGCTATGGAAAGAGCGCACGCTAGCGTTCGTTCACGCCTGCGGCTCGCCCGACCCTACCCGCTCGCACTTCGACGCGCAGGACTTCATGGAAAGCGGCACGCCCGGCGTCAAGAGCACGCAAGACGGATGGCTCAATCGCACGCTCGCACAGCTTCCGGGAGCACACGGGCCAACCGAGGCGCTCAGCATGGGCGCCACGATGCCGCGCATCTTGAGCGGCAAAATGCCCGCCGCGAATATGCCGCTCGGCCGCGGCGCCGCGCGCCCGATGCCGCTGGATCGCCCATTTATCGAGGCGGCATTCGACCGCCTCTACACCGGCAATGATCCAATCAGCGTTGCCTATCGCGACGGAAGGATGGCGCGCCAAAAGCTCCTGGCCGAACTTCAGCAGGACATGACCGTAGCCGACGCCGGCGCACCTTCGCCGCAAGGCTTCGCGCAGGATACCGACCGCCTTGCGCATTTGATGCGGCGCGATTCGACGATTCGCGTCGCGTTCCTTGCACTCGGCGGATGGGACACGCACGTCAGCCAGGGCGCCGCCGAGGGACAGCTCGCCGGCCATCTCCGCCCGCTGGCCGAAGGACTCGCCAGCTTCAAAGACTCGCTCGGCCCCACCTATCAGGACACCACCATCCTGGTGATCTCCGAGTTCGGCCGGACGATGCATGAAAACGGCAACGCCGGCACCGATCACGGACACGGCAACGTGATGTGGGTGATGGGCGGTCAGGTGCGCGGCGGCAAAGTATATGGCCGATGGCCGGGCTTGCAGCCGGGCGAGCTTTACCAGGAACGCGATCTCGCGATCACGACCGACTTCCGCGATCCGATTGCAGTCGTGCTCACCCAGCACATGGGACTTGCCGAGGCGCAGATCGATCGCGTGTTTCCCGCGCGGCCGCACCCCAGCGGCAACGCCGACGGGATCGTCAAGGCGTAAGTTCCCTGATCCGCACGCTGGCGGGAAGCTGCGCCGTCAGGTCAGGCAGATCGAGAAACTTTTCCGCGCTGTGTACGCCGAACGGCTTGCGCGTCTTCAGCCGCTCGATGAGCGCATCAAGGAACGCGCGCGTTACGATCGCCGTGCAGCGGTAATCGCCCTCGCCTTCCGTGACCGTCGCGGCGAGCCGTCTGCCGCTCGCGTCATACGCCGCCACCCACTGGCGCATCGGCTCGGTCGTCGCCACCGCGGGAGCTGACGATTGCGCGCGCCCGACAAACATCGCACGCGGGATTAATCGGATAATCCGGGTCGCGCGCAGCGCGCCGAGCGCGCGATGGATCATCGGCTCGGCGAATCCGACGAAGACTCCGGCCTCGCCCTCGGGTATCAGCGCGTGCAGAATGTCGCGCTCGAGTATCGCCGCACAGAAGCATCGCCGCCGTCCGATCGGCGCGCTGAATTCGATTTCACGCGACGGCTCGAACGGCAGCCGCACGAGCGCCGAGTGCGCGAACTCGCGGCCCTGCGGACCGCTCGCGCCGCGCGCGGAAAAACACATCGCGACTTCCAGCCGCGCCGCCTCGGGATACCGCGCGATCATCGCCTTGGCGATAAGCGCTTGCAGCCCGAGCGGCGCAAGCCCCGCGTGCACCAGCGCAAGGCCGCGCCCGCGCAGCGACACGTGCCCGCCGACCGGCAAAACCGCACTCGAGATGTTTATCGAGCGCGCGCCGGTTTCGACCGCGACCCGTTCGAGCTCGAACTGCGGATCGGCGACCGCGCTGATCGCGAAATCGACGCCCGAAAGCGCCGGCGCGATCGTTTCAGGCTTCGCCAGATCGACGTAGCGGAAATCCTCGCGCCGCTCGGCGCGCCGCCCGCCAATCAGGACCGCCAAATCGCCCCGCTCGCGCATCGCGTCCGCGACGATCGAACCCAGTGCACCCTGTCCGCCAATGATCAATACGCTTGTCATCGAAGGATGGAATTTCATACGCCCGCGCCGCCGCGCGCAAGTGGGCGCGGGCTGGCGTCGGCGCCATCGGCAGAAAAATCTCGCGATTGGTCCCCAGCGGCCGCGATCGC
>DATLTX010000145.1:0-9581 GCA_035533435.1 Binataceae bacterium (SeqCode) | reverse complement strand
TATGGTGGCTGTAGGCCGCAAGCATCTGCGGCGGCCTGATGTGGCGGTGGACTCGGCGATGCTGATTTTACCGCCGAGTCGCTTTTCGCGCGGTTTTCGGGGGCGAAGGTGAAGGGGGGCCTTCGCCCGCTTTTCTCGCCTACTCAATTCCAGTTCATCGTGTGATTCCGCCCCGCACCGTCGCGGGCCGCATATTCATTCGCCGCTCCCTCCTGCAGCCGCCTTTCTCTCCAGGAATAACCGGGGAATTTTCCCCGCAACAGGAGGAAGGACTGCTATGGAACTACGACTGATGAAAACGGAGGCCGAGCGCAAGATCTTCGCGGAGCGAATGATCCAAGCACGGAAAATGCGTGGAGTCGGATTCTGTGAGACCCCGCGATCGCTGCTAGGCCGGATTCATCTTGCCTTCGGACAGATTTACGGTCTGTTCGAGGAAAATGGTGAATCGGTCGAACGCATGATGTCGGGTTTTCGGATGCACGACCTGGGTGCGATACCGCAGAGTTTCCCGCGCCCAGACATGACGCATTTTCCCGCGCACACGGTGTTCGAGTGCGGGGAGTTGTGGTCGTTCTCGAAGGGTGCCGGCGTACTCGCCCGCCGAGGCGCGATGATCGTTGCGGGTCTGCTTGGAGCCCGGGCAATCCTCGTTTACCCGGTCGTGCATCCCGTCGATACCACACGCTCCTATCTCGAAACCAAGTTCGAGAAGGTTGGCGAACCGGTTGAGTTCTCGTTCGGTCAGGCGCTCGACGGGGGCAAGCTCTTCATCCAGCCGATGGTGCTCGAGGGTGGGGCGCTGGAGACGCTGATGCGCAAGGTTTTTGCGCTCGGATTCGAGACTCGCGAGAATCACACGACCATTCGATTCGACAATCCGATCGCTCTGAAGCCCTCGCTGGACCGTCCGGCCTTCGACATCGGCGCCGCAGTGGCTACGCCATCCGCGCCTGAGAATGGGCATGGCGAGATGAACGGCAACGCGCACGCCTGAGGCGGCCGATCCTGCGCTCGAAGCCGGTGGTGGCGGCCATGAGCTTCGATGGGTAAGGTCGTAAACAAACGGGCGCGGCAACCCTGATGGCTGCCGCGCCCGTCGATTTCAGGGCGAACAGACCCGCGCCTATCCGTGACCCGGCGACGGCAACTGCGGCTTGCGGCATCCGCCGCCTGCCACGCAATTCAGACCGGCGCCAAGGTAAATCAGGCCCGCGCGAATCGGGTAGAACGCATAATTGAGCGGCGTATCGATCGGATCGAACGCCGTGGGCGCCTCGCTTGCCGTCTCGAGCTGCTGCTTGGTCGCCGCGGCCGGTTCGATCTGCTGAACGCTGGCGACGCGATTGTTCGAGCCGAAGACCGCGACCTTGCCCGAATCCAGCCACACGTAGCGCAGCACGGTCGCGCCCGGATGATTTGGATCGGCCACGGAGTCTTTCAAATCCGGCTGGCCCATCGCGTCAACCGCCTGATCGGTGGTCATCCCGCTCGCCAGCGTGGCGCCGCTCGTGCTGGTCGAGCACGACGTTCCCGCCAGCGCGAGCATCAGAAGCATCACGGGCGCAATAATTCTTGTGCCACGGAACATCAATTCATTCTCCCCAGGTAGCAGCTTGGAGCTAACATACCGCATATGCTGCGGCAACCGCGAATCATTTCCCGCGCGGGGGAGCGTGGCGATGGCGCCTTCAATTGACCACCACCTCTTTGTGTACGGCACCCTGCTGGAAGCGGCGGAGCGAGTCCGTCTGCTGGGGCGGCAAATCGCAGTGGCGCCGGCCAGCCACGACGGCTTCGAGCGCGGACGGTCGCGCTATTTTTACGTTATCCGGAAACCGGGGGCGAAGGTTGAAGGTGCGATCCTGCACTCACTTAGGCCGCGCGACTTCGCGATCCTCGACGAATATGAAGACGTGCCGCGCCTCTATATTCGCGAGCCAATCGAGGTCATGCGCGTGGACGGGCGCATCGTGCGATGCTGGATCTACCTGCCGACGGGATGGGAGCGGAGCGGCTGACCGGAGGGCGTCGCGCGCTTAGTCAAAGGGATGAAACCATTCCTCGAATTCGCGAGCCACCGATCGCAGCGGCATCTGCATCGGGAAGTCGCGCCGCGAAAACCAGGGCAGAAAAATCGCGAATCGGCGAAGCGAACTGGGCTTCGCGCGGGCGTGGCGACTCATCTCACGTGCATACTCGGCGGCTGGTTTCGGCGACGATAGTTCCATCGGCGTTCTCGCTCCGGTAGTTCTCGATCCACGATCGGCATCAGGCTGAAGAGCAATCCTCGTGCCCGTCCGAAAAACCGCGCCGAGACACGTTTGCGCTCATCAGCGCACCGATCCGGTGGCGCTTTTGCAACATTTTGGGACTTCCTAGAAAACTACTGGTTCGCTTTTGCTAC
The DNA here is from genome assembly GCA_035533435.1 of Binataceae bacterium (SeqCode). Lineage (GTDB taxonomy): Bacteria > Desulfobacterota > Binatia > Binatales > Binataceae > JBARDN01. Next base: position 7,174 of record DATLTX010000145.1, on the reverse strand, counting down.
AAACCAGCGTGGCTAGGCCCGGGGCTTGACCGGAACCGGCGGCTTGGACTCGCCGCGCTTGAGGGCGAACTTGTCGAGCCGGTATTGTAGCGTGCGATAGCTCATCCCGAGCATCTTGGCGGCCTTCGCGATTACCCAGTCGCTCTTTTCCATCGCCTGGAGAATCAGGTCGCGCTCGAAGTTCTCGAAGTTCATTCCTTCCGCAGGGATATCGAAACCGTCGCTGCGCGCCGCCCGTTCGCCGGTTTTCGACAGGGTTTTGCGCGACAGCACCTCCTGCGGCAGATCGCGCGGCATTATCGTTTCGCCCTCGCACAGTAAAATCGCGCGCTCGATAGCCGATTCGAGCTGGCGCACGTTGCCCGGCCACGTGTAATCGAGCAGGACTTCCATCGCCTCGCGGCTGATTTCCTTGACCCGCGATTCGGCCAGATGGCCGAACTTGGCGAGTGCGTGATTCGCGAGCAGCGAGATATCGCCGCGCCGGTCGCGCAGCGGCGGCAGGGTGATGGTCACGACATTTATGCGGTAATAGAGGTCTTCGCGGAAGCGTTGTTCGGATACTTCCTCGGCCAGATTCTTGTTGGTCGCGGCCAACAGGCGGACATCGACGTGGAACGATTCGTTGCCGCCGACGCGGCGAACTTCGCGTTCCTGGAGCACGCGCAGGATTTTTGCCTGCAAGCCCTGCGGCAGATCGGCAATCTCGTCCAGGAACAGCGTCGATTTATCGGCCGCTTCGAACAGGCCCTGCTTGCGTTCGGTTGCGCCGGTGAACGCTCCCCGCTCGTGGCCGAAAAATTCGTTCTCGATCAGCGTGTCCGGAATCGCCGAGCAGTTGATCGCAACAAACTGCCGCTGCGCCCGCGGCGACAGGCGATGAATCCCCCGCGCGACTACCTCTTTGCCGGTGCCGCTCTCGCCTTGGATGAGGACCGTCGAGTTCGATGGCGCGACCTTGCGCATCATCCGGATCACTTCCTGGATGGCCGGGTCCTGTCCGATAATTCCCTGGACCTCGAACTTGCCCTCGAGCTTGCGCTTCAAGAGCTGGTTCTCCTGCTGCAGGTTGGCCAGCTCGGCGGCCTTTGCGACCGTCATCACGAGAGTCTCTCGATCCGTGGGTTTGGTCAGGTAGTAGAACGCGCCGTTCTTCATCGCCTGCACGGCGCTGTCGATGGTTCCGTGCGCGGTGAGGACGACCACTTGCGCCGAAGGATAGGCGACGTGCACTTTGGCGAGCAGCTCGTCGCCGGACATCCCGGGCATCATCAGGTCGGTCAGCACGACGTCGAAGCGCGACAGCGCCAGCAACTCCATCGCGCGCTTGCCGACGGCGGCTTCCTCGACGGAAAAGCCTTCCTCGCGCAGCGTCTCGGCGGTTATCTGGCGTTCAAGGTCGTTGTCTTCAACGACCAATACGGAAGCCTGGCTCATTGCTGAATGCTTACCCCGCTTAGCGGAAATGTGAAAGTGACGATGGTGCCGGGGCCGGGATGATTCGGACCGATCGCGATTGTCCCGCCGTGCTTTTCGACTATCGCTTTGGACAGGAAGAGTCCAAGTCCTATTCCCTCTCGCTTGGTGGTGAAAAACGGCTCGAACACGTGCGCGGCCGCCTCTGGTTCGATACCCGCGCCGGTGTCGATAAACGTGATGACCAGGCGGTTGCCCTCGCGCGCGAAATTGATTCTGAGCGTGCCGCCCACGGGCATCGCCTGGACGCCATTGGCGACCACGTTCATAAAGCAGGTGCGCAGCTTTTCCGCATCGACGTTGAGGATCGTCGGCACGCCGTCAACGTTCTCGATCACCTCGATATCCTGGCTCTTCATTTTCGATTCCGAGATCGCGAGCACGCCTTCGACCAGAGATCGCACGTCGGTGGGCGCGGGATGAATCTCGATCGGGCGGCCATAATGCAAAAAGCTCTGGACCAGTTCGCTCAAGCGGCGGACCTCGTCCTTCATCAGGATGACCTGGCGCACGAAGTTATCCGAATCCTGCGTCAGCATCCGCGCGTACCGCGTGCGCAGTTGATCGAGCGCAAGACTGATGAAGTTGAGCGGGTTCTTGATCTCGTGCGCGAGACCGCCGGCCAATTGGCCGAGCGCCGTGAAGCGCTCGAGCCGGTTGAGCTCCTGCTCGCGCTCGCGCGCATGGCGCAATTGCGCAACCATCTCATTGAAGCTGCGCGTCAGCAGTCCGATCTCGTCGCGGCGATGCGCCTCGGGCACCGGCTCGAGGCCGCGCGCCGCGATATTCTGCGCGGCGTCGGCGACCGCGTGGATCGGCTTGACGTAGCGATCGGCAAGGATATATGCGAACACCAGCCCCAGCGCGAAAATTCCGAACGCGACGTACAACTGATGCATCCGGTTGGCGGCCAGCGGCTGCGCGAAGTCGCCGAAATTCGCCACCACCTGGACGTAGCCGAGCAGATGGTCTTCAACCTCGACCGGAATCAGGTACACGGTCGTGGCTTTCGACTCCGGGCCGAGCTTGGTCGCCGGTATGGTCAGGATCTCGCTGCCCTGCTTGAGCTGTTCGGCAACCACTTTATCCGCCGAACGGGGGACCAGTTCGGCGCCGATCAGGCGCGGATTCGAGCTGTTGATGATGAGGTTTTGCGATGACGCGATCGAGACCTCGAGCCCGCTGGAATGGAGGCTGTGCACGTAATTCGGCAAGCGGTCGCGATCGGTGTTGCCGACCGAAGTCAGCTCCTGCACGCTGATCTGGATCGCGCTGGCCAGATCCTTGACCCGCTGCTCGGTGGTCTCGATTATCTCGGCTTGCGTGCCCAGGCTAAACCAGACTTCGGCGCCGAGGGTCAGCGCGAGCAGCACGACCATCAGGACGATCAGTTTCGCCTTGAGGTTAAGGGCCGGAATCGTCATTGGAGATTATCTCGCGCCGGTGGCGCGCGCGTTTCAGTTTCCGCTATCGCTCGATTTCGAGAGCACCAGCAACCGGGTTCCGTACACCGCCAGCGAGAGCACCACGACCACCCAGATAAGCCGCTCGAAGCCGCCGACGTAGTGGATCGCCACCTCGAGCTGTCCGCCAAACAGGTAGCCGATCGAGACGACGATTGGGACCGAGATCAGGGCGCCCAAAAGGTCATAAAGAAAGAACCGTCCGGGAGTCACCCCGAATGAGCCCGCGCTGAGATAAATCAGCGCGCGCAATCCGGCCAGAAAGCGCGCGTAGAAGATCGCGCGATGACCGTGGCGATTCATAAATTCGTGGATACGATCGATCTGAACCTTGGTGCCCGGCCGGTTGATTCCAAAATAACGCACCAATCCGGTGCCGAAACGCCGCCCGAGAAAAAACAGCGAGTTGTCGCCCGCGACCACTCCCACCAGCGATACCGCCAGCGTTATCGGATAGTGGGTGACTCCGCGATGCACCAGAAATCCCCCTGCGAGAAGCGCCACGTCTTCCGGCAGCGGCAGCCCCAGCCCGCACAGCATCAGCACCACGAACAGCCCCGCATAGGTGAAATGCTCGATGTACGAGGATATGAGGACTAACAAGCTTTAGTCCTTGCCCGCGTAGCGCGCCCGCAGCGAGTCGCGAATCTGTTCGACGGGCATCCCCTCGCCGGCGAGCTTCTCGGCCTCGATTGCTTCTCCGGTGCAGATCGCGCAGGTGCTGCCGTGCTTGTCGCGGAAACAATCGAGCAGATTCTTGTGTCCCTCGATCCGGTCGCATCCGCAGTAACAGTGCATCTGGGCGAGCAGGGCGGGATCGTCCCCCGCAACCTGGTAGGCCTTTTTGACCTCGCCGGCAAACAGATTGGGATCGAGCGTCATCCGCAGCTTCGCCGCCGGATCGCCGTTGCAGCATTGCGCGCCGGCGCCGCCGGCGACCTGCGCGATTCCCCGCGCGGGCGGATCGGGCGTTTTGCCGAAAAACGCATACGCCGCCGCGGCCATGAACAGTACGGCCAGAACAACTCCGATCATTCCTTTGGTGCTGGTCTGCATCGCGCAACTCTCGTATCGAATTATAGCATTTCAATCATCTGGAGGCTCTGCCGGGCAAAGGCGTATAAAGCGGCCGGGCGATGCGGTCCCCGGCGGGTCTGCCTGAGCTGGCGCAGCAGGCCCATCGCCAGAACCCGGCGCCGGAAGTTGCGCCGATCGATCGGGCGGTCGAGGATTCGCGAATAAAGCTCCTCGAACTCGGCGAAAGTAAAGACCCGCGGCAGCAGCGCATACGCAATATTGCTGTACTCGAGCTTGGATCTGAGCCGCCTGAACGCGTACGCCGCCATCAGCGAATGATCGTAGGCAAGCGGCGGAAGCGTGGCCAGCTCGAACCATCCGCGCTCGCCGTACTTGGGCGACGGTCCGGCAACCGCGCCCGCGTCCGGGATAAGCGCCATGTAGGCCACTGAGACAACGTGCGAATGGGGATCGCGCGAGGGATCGCCGAAGGTGAAAAGCTGCTCAAGGTAGGCGTCGCCCAGCCCGGTCGAGGCGCGCAGTTCGCGCCGCGCCGCGTCGTCGAGCAACTCGCCGATCCGGACCAATCCGCCGGGAAACGCCCACTTGCCGCGCGCCGGTCCGCGCCGCAGCCGGACCAGATAGGTTTTGAGTTTGCGCTCCTGAATCGCGAACAGGACGGTATCGACCGCGACCTTGGGCCGCGCGACGCGGCGCTCGCGATGCTCGAAGGCGGTGCTCGCGATTGCCGAATTCGCGCTCAGGCGCTGAGCTCCAGCATCCGCTCCAGCGCGCGGCGCGCGCCCTCGCGCACATCGTCGCTGAGCTCTATCTCGTAACGCAGATGGCGCAGCGAATCGAGCGTGCCCTCGAGCGTGATCATCTTCATGAAGCGGCATAGCTTGCACGACTTGTAAAAGTGCTTGTCGGGAATCTCCATCAGCAGCCGGTCGGAGAGTCCGCACTCCGTCACCACCAGGAATTTTTCCGCGTCGCTCGCGCGCGCGTACTCGACCATCGCGCTGGTCGAGAGCACCGCGTCGGCCAGCGCGAGCACGTCCTTGCGGCACTCGGGATGCGCCAGCACCTTGATTCCGGGAATCGAATTCTTCACCCGGCTGACTTCTTCCGGCGTTATCTGATGATGCACGTAGCAGTTGCCGTCCCACGAAATGACGCGCTTGGTCGTGTTGCCCTGCACGTAGTTGGCGAGGTTCTGATCGGGGACGAACAGGATATTATCGGAGTCGATTCGCTCGACGACCTTGACCGCGTTGGCCGACGTGCAGCACGCATCGGAAAGCGCCTTCACGTCGGCGGTGCAGTTCACATACGAAACCACTTTCAGGTCGGGGTAGATCGCGCGCAGCTCGGCTTTGCGCTCGGCCAGCGCCTCGGCAGTGACCGCGTCGGCCAGAGAGCATCCGGCACGCAGGTCGGGGAGCAGGACCTTGCGATCCGGATTGAAGACCTTGGCGGTTTCGGCCATGAAATGGACGCCGCAGAAGACGATCACGTCGGCGTCGCGGACCGCGCGCGCCTTGCGCGCAAGTTCGAGCGAGTCACCGATAAAATCAGCCACCTCGAAGATCTCGGGCCGCTGATAGTTGTGCGCCAGGACTACCGCGCGGCGCTCGCGCTTGAGCCGCACAATCTCGGCGATCGTGCCCGCCATGCGCGCGCATCGTTCGCGGCTGTAGCTGTCATTGCCCAGTGCGGCGAGCTTGGCGAACAGCCCGTCGGCGGAGACCGGCCCGGCATCGCGGGATATTTCTGCTGAAACGTTCACGACAGGTCCTCATGCGTTTCTCCGGCGGGCTGATTGCGGTAGCCGCCGCCGGGTACTTTGCGTCAATTTGACACTTACTCTAATGCCGCGCGGGCCGCCGCGCAAGGGCAATCCGCAGGCGCGAATTTCACTCTCGCGGGATTCGCACCCAGATCGAGGCGCCTTCGAACAGCGCCTCCGCGCCCTTGCCGGAGACGCGCGCGCGCAGCTCGACTCCGGCGCTGAGCGTCAGAGCGAGCATGCCGCCGTCATTCTCGATTGCGAGAACCCGCGCCGCGATTGTTTCGCCGTCAAACGCCGCGCCGGATGCGTCGCGAATCTCGGCGCCTTCGGCGACTATTGCCGGCGCGCCGGAACCGTCGGGATCGACCGCGAGGGTCATTGCGCGGGCGCACAGCACGAGCTTGATCTCGCCGGGCTCCGATTGGCCCGAATCCGCAGCGATACTGGCGGTTTTGAGAAACCGCGCGATCATCGCCGACGCGGGCTTCGTGAACACTTCCTTCGGCGCGCCGACCTGCATCACGGCGCCGTCGATCAGAATCGCGACGCGGTCGCCGAGCGCGAGCGCCTCTGAGAAGCTGTGCGTGACGTGGATCGTCGTCGTGCCGAGCGCGCGATGCGTCGCACGCAGGCGCTCGCGCAGCGCGTGGCGCGAGTTCGGATCGAGCGCGGCCATCGGCTCGTCGAGCAGCAGCAGTACAGGATTGGTCGCAAGTGCCCGCGCAATCGCAACGCGCTGGCGTTCGCCGCCCGACAGTCCGCCCGGCATCCGCTCGAGCAGCGGCTCGATCTCGAGCATCCGCGCCAGGCGCGCGATCGTCTCCGCGCGGTCGGCGCGGGCGAGGCGATGCGCTCCGTAACCGAGATTGGAGCGCACGCTCAGATGCGGAAAAAGCAGGCTGTCCTGGTAAAGAAATCCGATTCGCCGCGCCTCGGGCGCGCTCGCCGTGACCTCGCGCGAGTCCATCAGGATTCGTCCGGCCGTTGGCCGGCGCAATCCTGCGATCGTTTCGAGCGTGACGGTCTTTCCGGCGCCGGTCGGCCCGAGCACGATCAGATACTCGCCGTCACCCGTTTCGAGCGTGATCGGTCCAAGGCGGAAGGCACCCGCGCTGACTTGCATATCTTCGAGCCGAAGCCGCATCGCGACGAGACTAGCACGCCGCGCGCGCGGCTCCAGCGGACGGCGCAGCGCGCCGATGGCGCTCGGACGCGGCGATTTGCTACACGCACATATGCGAGACGCGCGTCCGGTTCGCTTTCGGACGGCGCCCGCAGGAGTTAATGCGATGGATGAAGTTTACGATCGCGACATAATCGCCGCCGTGCGCGCATTTGTCGAGCGCGAGGTGATTCCGCACGCCTCCGAACTCGAACATCGCGACGAGTATCCGCACGCGATGGTCGCGGCGATGAAAGCGCTCGG
>DATLTX010000144.1:0-6665 GCA_035533435.1 Binataceae bacterium (SeqCode) | reverse complement strand
CGGCACTCGCGAGGATTGTGCGCAGGCCGGAACCGTTTCAGGAGGAACAGCAAATTGAAAGATCCATTCAGCGTCGAAGGCAAAGTCACCATCGTCACCGGCGGCGGAACCGGAATCGGCGAGTCGATCGCCAAGGAATTCGCCAGCCGTGGCGCGCCGGTCCTGATCGCCAGTCGCAAGGTTGAGAACCTGGAAAAAGTGCGCGACGAAATCCGCAAAGCAGGCGGAAAATGCGAGATCGCGCAATGCGACGTGCGCGAGCCCGAACAGTGCGACGCGATGGTTGCGGCGGCGGTCAAGCATTTTGGCCGCCTTGACGTGCTGATCAACAATCACGGCGCGAGTATCGCGAGTTCGACCCTCGACCTTAAGCCCAACGGATGGCGCGCGGTGGTAGGGATCAATCTTGACGGCGCGTTTTTCTGCTCGAAAGCGGCGGCGCGCCAGTTTATCGCGCAAAAATCGCCCGGCGCGATTATCAATATTTCCTCGACTGCCGGCGTCAGCGGCTCTTCGCACATGCTGCCCTACGGAGCGGCCAAGGCGGGGCTCATCAATCTCACGATCTCGCACGCGAGCGAATGGGGCGACCGTGGAATTCGCGTCAACTGTATCGCCCCCGGCCCGATCGATACCGAAGGCGCGGCGCCGCGGGTCTGGCCTAATCCGAAGGTGAAAGAAGCGGTCGCGCGCTCGCGCGCGCTCGGACGCTTCGGCAAGGTCGAGGAGATCGCGTACCCGTGCATCTTTTTTGCCTCGGACGCGTCGAGTTATGTGACCGGCGCACTGCTGATTGTTGACGGCGGAACTTCCCCGCGCATCGCGGAGTAGGCGGCGTGGTGGGCTGCTGGAGGGCGAGACGCCCGCCAGCAGTGACCAGAATAAAATTGAATCGGATTTAGGGGCGGCCCGGTGTGGTCGCCCGCCATGCTTTCTGGAATGCCCTGCGCTATCCGCGGGAGGAAGGTATGCCGCCTCTTCCTAGTCGAAGGCTTGCGGGTCGCACTTCAGGGCGAGCTTGCGCAGGTCGCTCTCGTAATCGACGTCCTCGGTCGCCATCGTGTCGAGCGTGTCGCCGATTTTTTGATCGACCGCCTCCCAGTGCATCGCGGACAGCCGCAATCCCGCCGCGATCGCGACCAGAATCGCCAGATCGCCGCCGAGCCGCTCCCAGTTGCTCGCGCCCTCGCGCGGCTGGTTCTCGGGCGGGCGCGGCCAGGTCTGGCGATCGGAGAGAATCGCGCGCAGGATTTTGAAATGCGCCGCTTCCTTCTCTGCCAGCGCATTGAGCTCCGCCGCCATCGCGGGATACGCGCATCGCGTGGCGTGGCGGCCAAGCCGGGCGATCAGCGCCTCTTTGCGGCCGGCGAGATCGGCCAATTCATCGATCGCGCGTTTTTCAGGTGAAGCGGACGCTCTGAACTTCGAGAAAAATCCCATCGCTGATGCCATTGTCCCCCGCGCGCCGATTTATCCATCTTGCGGCGTGGTCATTAGCTAGCGGATCGAGGGCCGGGTCATCAAGATGGCCCGCTGCCGAGGGAGTCGCCGCCATCCGGCGCCAGCAGCATCCGCACCAGAAACGACTCGCGCCGAAAAAAGCCCATGGTGTGGTACGAGTCGCCCAGGCGCAGCACGGAGTAGTCGAAATAATGCACCAGCTCGTGCATCAGCGTGCGCACGAAGGTGCGCGGTCGGACCACGTCGTGGCGCTGCGCGGTGCGCATCCACAGGACGATATGCGCCGGGGTGCGCGAGCGCGAATCAAACGGATAGAACAGGCCGTGCAACTCGCCGCGCTGATTTCGCGGACGCACGCTGCGCACCTCGACCGCAAGCGGCATCGCGGCGGCCATCCGGCATACCTCGATCGCGGCGCCGCGCGCGGCCGCCGCGATCGCCGTCGATTGGTCCGATTCCAGCGCGCCGATCAGCGCGGCGACCGCGTTGCGCGCCGCCGGCGTCGGATCGAAATCGAACTTGCCGATCGCGTCGCTGCGCAGGTAGGCGCGCTGCGCCAGCGGCGGCATCCGATGGAAAAATGCGGGCAGCTTGCGCGCGGCCGAAGATGGTTTTGTTGCGCTGGGCATCGCGGATCGGCGGGCGCGGCCTTTCTGCGCGCGGCCCGCGCTCGTATTATCGTCTTATCGAATCATGTTCGCATCCTGAGCGCGTTTGCGAGAGGGCCGCTGCCATGGAAATCAAATCGATTCCGATTGCCAAGCCGTCCGAAGACATCAACGTGATAGTCGGGCAGGCGCATTTCATCAAAACCGTCGAAGATATGTTCGAGGCTCTCGTGCAGGCGGTTCCCGCGATCCGCTTCGGAGTCGCGTTCAACGAGGCGTCGGGCCCTTGTCTGGTGCGGCATACCGGCACCGACGAGGCGCTCGAGCGCGCGGCGACGGAGGCGGCGCGGGCGATCGGCGCGGGGCACGTCTTCGTCGTGATGCTCGGCAATGCGTTTCCGGTAAACGTGCTGAATCCGATCAAGTCGGTGGCCGAGGTGTGCACGATTTTCTGTGCGAGCGCCAACCGCGTGCGCATCGTCGTCGCCGAAGAGGCGGGCGCGCGCGGGGTTATCGGAGTGATCGACGGCGACGCGCCCAAAGGGGTCGAAGGAGCGTCCGAACAACAGGATCGGCACGCGATGCTGCGGCGGTTCGGCTACAAGCAGTAGGCGAACCACATGGTGCGCGCCGCGGCATTGCCTAGCGCCGCGTTCCCGACCAGATCACGCTGCCGATAATCGCGATCGTCTCGCGCGCGGCGACCACCGGCTCGTAGGCGGGGTTGTCGGTCTTGATGATGAACTTGCCGTCGGGACGCCGCTGCACGCGCCGCACGGCCAGCTCGTCGCCGTGGCGGAGCACGTAGATCGCGTCGCGGCGAAAGCGCGGCTCGCCAAGATCGACTATCGCGAGGTCGGTTTCCTTCAGAGTCGGCGCCATCGAGTCGCCCGCGATCTCGAGCAGCAGCAGATTGCGCGGCTCGGCGCGCAGCCGCGTGCGCACCCATCCGTTGCCCAGCGCGATGCTGTCCACGATCTGGTCGCTCATCAGGCTGCGCTTGCCGCGCGCGCCGCCGCGCGTGTCGAAACGCGGCATGAACGTGTAGCCGGCGCTGAGCGCGCGCGGCACCGCGGCGCCGGCGCGCGCCGCGCCCGCGCGTCCGGTCGCGAGCCATTCGATCGAGACCCGGGCGGCGCGCGAAAGCCCAATCAGGTTCGAGAGATTGGGCTGTCCGTCGCCTTGCAGCCACTTGTAGATTGCGTTGTTGGAGACGCCGATCGCGCGGGCCAGCGCGGCGACCGAGCCGAACTTCGCGACGATCTGGGTGAGGCGGGATCGGAAGTCGGCGTCTTCGGCTGTAAACACTTTGTGTTGACTCGGGTCCACCATTTGTGGAATAGCTGGTTTTGGCATGCGGATGACTGGCAAGGCAAGCTCTGGATTGGGAACGCCCATCGTTTATCCACAGGCGCGGGGACTCCGCCCGCATGCCGGCCCGCAGGCTTCGATGTCCGTACCGGGGTTTGCGTCCGCCCCCGCCGAGTCCGCGTCCGAAGCTTCCGCTCACGCCCGAGCCTCGCGGCGAATGCCGTCTGGAAATCCTCATGCTCCAGCAGGTCTCTCGCGTCCGCACAACCCGTCCCGTAGATCGGATGACGAAGTGCCTATGGTGCCGCGGGCCGGTGCGGGCGGTAATCGCGGCAAAGCATCGCGGAATTTGTCCGCTGTGCCTCGCGGAGTTGGCGGAACTGAAGTGGCGCGTAGTGTACGACCGCGAGCGCGGCATCGGGGCGATCCCGCCGAACCTGCGCGCGGCCTACCGGCTGTGAGCGCGGCAGGGTCGATCCCCCGGCTTTACCGGTTGCTCGCGCGGGTCGCGCGCGCGCCCGAGCGCGAGGGCTATCAGCTCGCCCGCATTTCGCTGATCGGCGATATCACGCGTGTGATCGGAGTCGAGTCGGCCGCGCACCTGGCGCGCGATTTTGGCGGGCGGCGGGTTTATATTCCCGCCAAGGCGTCGGCTACCGATCAGATCGCCCGGTCGATCGGCCTTGCCGCCGCGAGAAGCCTGGCGCGCCTGTACGGCGGCGACCGCGTGATGATTCCCGCCGACCCCGACCGCGCGATCCGCCGCGCCCGCATAATCGCGCTGCGCGCGCGCGGACTGAGCGTATCGCGAATCGCAAGGACCTTGGGATGTACGGAGAGGTACGTCTATAAGGTATTTTCGGGAAAAAAACAAGGCTGAACAGTTCAGCCTTACGCTCCCGGCGCAGATGCCCTAAATTATGCGCATGAGCGGCGGATTTGGCCGCCGCCGAAACGCCCGCGTTGCCCGCAGTGAGTAGTGCCGTGGACGACGCATCAGCCCTTTCCGCACCATATTCGCCCGAGTTTGATGCCGCGGTAGCGCGCGTGCTCGCCGACGAGGGCGGGACTGAAAGCGCTCCCGGCGATCCGGGCGGCGTGACCCGCTTCGGAATTTCGGCGCGCGAGTACCCGTCGCTGGATATCGCGCATCTGAGCCGCGCCGAAGCGATTGCGATTTATCATCGCGATTACTGGCGCCGCTACGACCTTGACGCGCTGCCAGGCGCGCTCGCCGCCAAGCTCTTCGATCTGGCGGTCAATATCGGTCCCGCCCACGCGATCGGATGCGTGCAGCGTGCGCTGCGCGCCGCCGGTCATCGCGTCACCGAAGACGATGTCCTCGGCCCTGCAACCGCCGCCGCCGCCCACGCGGCCGAGCCGCTGGCGGCGATGGCGGCGCTGCGCTCGGAAGCCGCGGGCTACTACCGCGTAGTCGCGGCGCTGGCCCGCGGTCCGCGCGCCGACGGCGACCGTGAGTTTCTGACCGGCTGGCTGAGTCGCGCCTACGAATAACGCCCGCGCCTGACGTCCGAATTCCGACGGAGGTTCCCGATGTTTGACGCACTTCAGATGACCGCATTCGCAGCCGCGGCGCTCGCGCTGGCCGGCGGTTTCGCGCTCGGCGCGCTGTTCGGCCGCAAGCTCGTCGCCGACCTGATGGCGATGGTTCAATCGCTGGAATCGCGCCTGAGCTCAGTCGAGTCCGCGGTAACGGTTGCGGGCGCGGCGGCGATTGCGCATCCGGCGGCCGCCGCACAAACGCAGCACGCCGCCGCGATCGAGCATCATGCGCAGGCGACCGAGAAACTCGCCGGCGCGATCGCGGCGAGCGCGGCGCTCGCGAAGCCGGCGGCGAAGTAGGGCGCGATGCCGGCGTTACTTGGATTGTTCGCGGCGAACTGGCGACCGCTCGCGCTGATCGCCGTACTCGGCGCCGCCGCTTTGGGAGCCGTCGTGCTGCTTCACGAGCGCGACTCGGCGCGCAAACAGGCCCAGGCTCTCGAGGCCGAACTGGCCGGCGCCCGCGCTCAGGCCGCCGCCTGCCAGAGCGCGGTCGCGCAGCAGAACGCAGCAGTCGAGGCGATGCGCGCGGCGGCGGCCAGCGCGGCAGGCGCCGCACGGACGCGCGAAGCGAACCTCGCCGTCGCCGCCTCGGCCGCGATGGGAAAGGCGGGGGCGCAGGCCGATCAGATTGCCCACGCGGCGGTCGCGCCCGGATGCGCCGCCGCAATCGCCTGGGGCAACGCGCAGGCGCCGGAGCTGGGCCGATGGTAAGGCGGCGAGGCTTCCGGTTATTCGCAAGCGCGTGGATTGCGGCGGCGATCGGCGGATGCGCCCGCGCGGCGGCGCCGATTGCCGTGCCGATGAAAGTCAGCGTTCCGATTGCCGTGCCGGTGTATTGCGCGGCGACCGCGCCGCCGCGGCCGGCGCTTCAGATCGCGAGTCTGGCCCCGGACTCGGCGCCGGCCGACACGATTCGCGCCTACGCCGCCACGGTCGTGATCCTGAAGGCCGCGGTCGTTGAACGCGACGAGTTGCTGCGCGCCTGCGCCGCTCCGCAACCGCCAGCGCAAGGGAATGCATCGCGGTGAAAATCTTCAGCGACATCCTGACCGGCAAGGACAACCTGACCTACGACGCCGCGCGAGTCGTTGGCGTCCTCGGCGGATTTGCCTACATCGCGTTTTGGTGCATCCAGGTCGCGCTCACGCGGCGCTTCGGCGCGGGCGACGCCGACGCCTACGGGCGCGGCCTGGGCGTGGTGATGCTCGCGATGGCGGGGGCGTGCGCGATCAAGAAAAGCACCGAGCCTGATCCCGCCGCCGAACACCGCGACGAGCGCTTCATCGCCGGGGAGCATCGCGATGGCTCCGTCGATCCGCGCGGCGGTGCGCGATGAGCTGGGACGCGATCGCCGCGTTCCTGATGGCGGGGCTGACGCTGGCGGGACTCAACGTCGGCGCGCTGCGCTGGATTCTTGAACGGCATCAACAGGAGGTTCTGCGCGACTCGGCCCGCTGGGCGGAAATCGAACGCGGACTCTACGAGCTGCGCGCGTCTTTGCCGCTCGAGTACGTGCGGCGCGAGGACTGGATCCGGTTCAGTGCGACGCTCGACGCGAAGCTGGACGCGATGCGTGAAGAGATGCGCCAGGAGATCGCGACTCTGAAGGAAAGATTGTATGGCTGATGGAATCGACCTCGAACAGAAACAGCGCGAAGAAGCCCGCTGGCGGATTCTGCGCGTGGTTGACGCCGGCCGCCCAAGCGTGGTGTCCGAGCA
>DATLTX010000143.1:0-3515 GCA_035533435.1 Binataceae bacterium (SeqCode) | reverse complement strand
ATCACGGCGAAGGGCTTGCTCGATGCCGCCGCGAACTCGGCGAGCTTGTCTAGCAGCGACGTGATTTCGTCTTCGTGCGTGGCCCACCTGGCGGCGCGAAATCCGGTGCCGACCTCGAGCACGATCGAATCGATCGCGGGGTCGCGGTCGAGAATCGCGAGGATCCGATCGAGTCCGCCCGGATGCACCCCCGACCCTATCGTTCCTCCCGCGTCGAGCGGATTTCGGTAGCTGCCGCCGATCACGTTGAAGAATGTCCTGAGCTCCTCGTACGACGAATCCGACAGCGCGGGAATCTCGAGTCCCGCCGCGGCGAACGTGTCGGTTATCACCACCGATTGTCCGCCCGTCATCGCGACCAGTCCCATCGCGCGGCCCGCCACTTTGCGCCCGCGCGAGAGCAACTCGACCGCGTCGAGCATGGCGTCGAGCGAGCCAACCTCGACCGCGCCGGCCTGGCGCACGAGCGCGCTCCACAGCGCCTTCGGCGTCGCGAGCGACCCGGTGTGCGAAAACGTCGCGCGCGCACCCGCCTCGGTCGCGCCGCCCTTCCATACCACGACCGGATGCCGCGCTGCCGCGGCGCGCAGGCTTTCGAAGAAGCGGCGGCCGTCGCGCACACCTTCGATATACATCCCGATCACGCGGGTGGCCGGTTCGGCGGCCATCAGGTCGATATAATCGGCGGCCTCGAGCACCAGCACGTTGCCGATCGACGCCGCTTTGTGGACCCGGATTCCATGCGCTGCGGCTTGCACGCAGAAATTTATCGTATGCGTGCCGCTCTGCGAGATGAAGCACACGTCGCCCGGCTCGCCCACCTTGCCGTCGGGATAATTGCGCATCCCGACTGACGGATTCGCCAGCCCCATGCAGTTCGGGCCGACCAGCGCGATCTCAGAGCCGAGCGCGATCTCGCGCAACTCGGCTTCAAGGCGGATTCCCAGCTCCTCGCTGGTCTCGGAAAACCCCGAGGTGAAAAACCCGATCGAGCCGACCTTGTTCGCCACGCAGTCGCGCAGGATTCGCGGCGCGACCTGGCGCGGCACCGCGCTGACCGCGTAATCGATCGGTTCTTTGATTTCGGACAGGCTCTTGTGATTCTCGACGCCCATCGCCTCGATTCCCGCGATTTCATTGGGGTCGATCTGAATCGAGTAGAGCTTGGTCTTGAGATTCGCCATCGCGCGCAGCCACAGGTAGCCGCCCGCCTTCTTGTCGCCGATCACGACGACCGAGCGCGGATTGAATGCACGCTGCAAATTCTCGAGCCGCGCCGTGCGATGCGGATCCGCGAGCGCCGCCGCCGGTGGCGTAGCGAGCAGAACGCGCGCGTCGAGCACCGTCACGCCGCGTTCGTAGGCGACGACGGGATTCAGATCCATCTCGCGCACTTCGCGATGCGCCGCCGCGAATTCCGACAACTTCACCAGCATCGCCACAACGGCGTCGATATCCACCGCTGGCCGTCCGCGAACGCCCGCGAGCATCGCCGCCCCGCGCAGCTCCGAGAGCATCGCGCGCGCCTCGCGCGCGGTCACCGGCGCGAGCCGGACGGCGGTGTCTTTCAGCACCTCGACGAGAATTCCGCCAAGGCCAACCATGATCGTCGCACCGTAGCGATCGTCGCGCACGATTCCGGCAAGCAGCTCGACGCCGCCCGCCGCTGCCATCGGCTGCACCGCAACGCCGTCGAACTTGGCGCCGGGCGCTTTCGCGGCGAGGTTCTTTTCGATTCGTGCGAACGCGCCCTTTACCTCGGCGTCGGAATTGAGCCCCAACTCGACGCCGCCGACCTCGCTCTTGTGGCTCACGTCAGGCGAGAGCACCTTGAGCACGGTTGGAAAACCCTGGCTGGTGGCGATTGCGGCAGCCTGCGCGGCGGTGGCGGCCGCGGCCGGGATTGCGACGCTGATTCCCAGCGCGCCGACTATCCGCTTTGCTTCGATTTCTGAAAGTGCGGTACGCCCCGCGCGCGAGGCATCCGCGATGATCTGCGATACGATAGTGTCACTCACAACCGTCGCGTATAGCAAAGCTTCGCGGCCTTTTGAACCTGCGCGATATTATCCGGGTTGATTGCCAGCGAGAGCCATGAAGAATAAATATCGCCGACCGCGCGTTTTCGTCACTCGTGAAATCGGCGCCGCCGCGCTTGCGGAACTGCGCCGCGCCGCCCGCGTCGAGGTCTGGCCTAATCCGACTCCGCCGCCGTACGCCGAACTTCGCCGCCGCCTTCGCGACGCGGATGGTGCGCTCACGATGGTGACCGACCGAATCGATGCCGCGCTGATTGCCGCGTCGCCGCGCCTTCGCGTCGTCAGCAACCTGGCGGTCGGCGTTGACAATATCGATCTCGCCGCCGCAACGCTGGCGGGCGTCGCGATCGGGCATACCCCCGGCGTCCTGACCGAGGCGACCGCGGACCTTGCGTTCGCCCTGATGCTCGCTGCGGCGCGACGCATCGCCGAGGGCGACCGGCAGGTCCGCGCGGGCAAGTGGCTGGCATGGGGACCGCGCGTCCTTCTGGGGTCGGAGATCTTTGGCGCGACCTTGGGGATTATCGGATGGGGCGCAATCGGGCGCGCGATGGCGCGGCGGGCGGCGGGCTTTCGGATGCGCGTGCTCTACGTCTCGCGATCGCGCACGAATCACGGCGGCGCGGTTGCGGGCGCGCGGCGAGTCACGATGAATCGAATCCTCGCCGAGTCGGATTTTCTGTCGCTCCACGTCCCGCTCAGCGCGGCGACGCGTCATCTGATCGGCGCGGCGGAAATTCGCCGGATGAAACGCGGCGCGATTTTGATCAACACCGCCCGCGGCGCCGTTATCGATCAACGCGCGCTGACGGCCGCACTCAAATCCGGGCATCTGGGCGGCGCCGGTCTCGACGTGACCGACCCCGAGCCGATCCGCCGCGGCGATCCTCTGCTGCGGCTCGATAACGTCGTGATCACGCCGCATATCGGAAGCGCAAGCCACGCGACGCGGGAAAAGATGGGCGCGCTCGCGGTCGGAAATATTCTCGCAGTATTCAGCGGACGCAAACCGCCCTTGTGCGCGAACCCTGCCGTCAGGATGCGCCCACAAGTGGCGCATCCTGACTGACAGCCGGTGTGCGGTGGCGGTGAATCGCTCGAGTAGTCGGACCGACGGCGTTCGCCGCAGTCCCTATCCATCTGGTCGCACGCGTCGTGCCAGACTTGTCAGTCAAGCAGGTGCGCGGTTTTCCAGTGTGGCCCGCTTCGCGGGTAGCCGCGATGCAACCGGCGCATTGCAGCGATGAACCCCGCCATGATGCGGAGATGCGGTAATTCCGATAGGTCCGCCGCTTTGCCGCCCAGCGCTTTCGCTCGCGCAGGCATCCGGCTCCTGCCCGCTCCGTCGGGCCGGTCAGGACTCCTCTCCGGATGCCAAAATCTCCCTCTCCCAGGTTCCCTGGAATCCTAGAGCACGGTGTCAACGCTGGTGAGGAGCGTTTTCACCGTCGTGCCCATCGTCTGATAGCCGGCGAA
>DATLTX010000142.1:0-8373 GCA_035533435.1 Binataceae bacterium (SeqCode) | reverse complement strand
ACGCGTCGTAGTACAGCGCGAACTCGTACGGATGCGGCCGCAGGCGGATGGCGCTGACTTCGTTGGCCATCTTGTATTCGATCCAGGTCTCGATCAGATCCTCGGTGAACACGTCGCCCTTGAGCAGGAACTCGTGGTCGCGCTTCAAGTTGGCCAGTGATTCCTCGAGCGACGCCGGCATGCTCGGCACTTCGGCCAGTTCCGACGGCGTCAGCGCGTAGATGTCCTTGTCGAGCGGCTGGCCCGGGTCGAGCCGGCGCTGGATTCCGTCGAGCCCCGCCATCAGCATCGCGGAGAACGCGAGGTACGGATTGCAGGTCGGATCGGGGAAACGCACTTCGATTCGCTTGGCCTTGGGCGACGGCGAGTACATCGGGATTCGCACCGAAGCCGAACGGTTGCGGCTCGAGTACGCAAGGTTGATCGGCGCTTCGAAGCCGGGAACCAGGCGGCGATAGGAATTGGTGCCCGGATTGGTAAACGCGGCGAGGGTCGGCGCGTGATGCAGAATTCCCGCGATGTAATGCATCGCAAGCTCCGACATCCCGGCGTAACCGTTGCCCGCAAACAGCGGCGTATCGCCTTTCCAGATGCTCTGATGGGTGTGCATCCCGGTGCCGTTGTCGCCGAAAATCGGCTTGGGCATGAAGGTGGCCGTCATCCCGTGGCGCGCCGCCACGTTCTTGACGATGTATTTATACCAAGTCAGCCAGTCGGCCATCTTGGTCAGCGGCTGAAAACGCATGTCGATTTCCGCTTGTCCGGCGGTCGCAACCTCGTGATGCTGCTTCTCGACGCGGATTCCGACCCGCTCCATCTCAAGCACCATCTCGGTGCGGATATCCTGCAGGCTGTCGGTCGGCGGCACCGGGAAGTAGCCCTGCTTGTTCCTGACTTTGTAGCCAAGGTTGAGTCCGCCCTTGACCGCCGTCTCCCTGCCAGCGTTCCAGTTACCTTCGTTGGATTCGATATGGTAGTAGCTGGCGTTCTGCGTGGTATCGAACCGAATCGAGTCAAAGATAAAGAACTCGGGCTCGGGTCCGAAGAATGACAGATCGCCGATCCCGGTGGACTTGAGATAGGATTCGGCCTTCCTCGAGATGTTGCGCGGGTCGCGCGAGTAATCGGTGCGCGTGATCGGATCCGAGATGTTACAGATCAGCGACAGGGTCGGATCCTTGGTGAACGGATCCATCACCGCAGTGTCCGGATCGGGAATCACGAGCATGTCGCTCGCGTCGATCGCCTGCCATCCGCGGATCGACGATCCGTCGAAGCCCAGGCCTTCTTCAAACGCCGCTTCGTCCTTGAATTCGGAAATCGGCGCGGTGAAATGCTGCCAGGTGCCGAGCAGGTCGATAAACTTGATATCGACCATCACAACTCCCTGATCCTTGATCATCTGTAAAACTTGTTTTGCCGTCATCGAACCGGTGATCCTCCTGGCTGTTTGCAGCCCCAGCGCTGTTGTGCGGAAGCATCGAAGCGGCGCAGGCCGCTCAATCGATCGTTATCGCAAATGAATCCTGGATAGGACGCCGACTGCGCGTGCCGCAACGGCATCGCAAACACGTCGATAATCCTTTGATTTTTTCGCATGAAACAAAGCCAAAGGCAACGCCCACGATTTAAGCAGATGCTGCCGCTTTGAGTGCCATCCGTGCAGGTCCGAACAGAATCTCCAATGAGATAGGCCGCTATTTGCAATTCCTTTTCCGGTCTTCGCGCGACGTGTTCAAACCGCGACCTTGAGGAGAGCAAAATAGATGCCCAAACCGACCAACCCAATCGGAATTCCAACCCGCGCCCACGCCACGCTGCCGATCTTGATCGCGCTCGCGCTGATGATATTCGGGATATTTCCGGGAATCAGCATCCCGCCCGAAATCAGCAGCGCAAGAATCGCCTCGCGCGCACGCACCAGCGTCATATTGTGAACCTCGAGCGCGACCAGAGTCGCGTTATCGAGCGCCGCCGAAACCGTGTTCGCCCAGAACAATCCGTCGTTGCCAAGGCGATCGATTACCGTGGCCGCCAGGGGCGCATACGCGTAACTGACCAGCACCAGGCCCGCGACGAACCCATACACGCGCAGCCCCTGCATCACAGCGGCCAGCGGCGACTCGCGCACATGCGGGCCGGCGGGAGCGTCGTGATAGTCGCCGCGCGCGAAGATTCCCGCCAGTATCGCAGCGGCCAGCGCACCCGGAACCAGCCACGGCGCCAGCAAATCGAACAGACCCAAAAATGGGAGCTTTAATGCTGAGGCCGCCAGTGTCGCCAGCGGCTCGCCTATCGGCGTCATCGCCGCGCCCATCCCGATCGCGAAACATCCCGCCACCGTCACTCGGATGCGCGCCGCGCCCGCCAGATGCAGCAGTCCGATAATCTCAACCAGCACGAGAGCTGCGACAATCGCCGTGATAACGCTCGAAGCCATCGCGAGGACGAAAATCGAAATCGCCGCCAGGATTGGGCGGCGCATCCGGCGCCGCAGGCGCGCAAAAATCCTGTCGAGATTCCCGCGCAGATAGCCGAACGCAATCGCAGCGGCGATAACCGCGAGCGTGATCAGGATCGGTTCGGTCAGCGCGTGCTCGACGACGCCGCGCTCGAAGCCGCCCGCCAACAGCGTCGCGATCACCCCCATCGCGAGGATGTAAATCTCGATATTGGCTTCGATCCAGTGGACCGCAAGCGGACCGAACAGCATCAGGACCAGGACAGCGATTGCGGCTGGCGTATTCATTGGCGCGAATTCATTCCAATAACAGAGCCTGCCGCGGCGCGCGATATGCGGCGCGCAGAAGCCGGACGGCGGAACCGGTTGTACCGGACCGCCGCCCAAGCTGCTTTGACTCGACGCTCCCCCGAGCGAGGAGATTGGATTCGTGTTGGTTGCCACCCGGCGGGCGGCGAAGGCGGCGGGATTGCGACTCGCAAGCCCGCCGCCATGCGCGTTAGACGCTAAGCTCCTCCCTAAAAGGCGTAGATGACCGCCGTCGCCAGCGTGTCCTGTCCGTGCCACAGGTGCTGCACGCCGGTGTTCGGATCGATGTAATTGTTGTTGGTGAACGCCGCGACGTTCGAGTTGTCGTGCCGGTATTCCAGCCGAACCAGCATGCCCGTAACTTCAGGCACTTTGTAAGACACTGTCTGGGTGAGTTCCCACAGCGTCTGCGCCGAGCCATTGGTCCGCGCTCCGTCCTTGTCCTGGAAGAATTCGCCGCGGCTGGCGAATTCCCACGCGTTCCAGTCGTACACGATGTATTGCGCGAAACCCTGCCACGACGCGCTGTGCCCGTTGATCACGTTGCCATCCTGCGATGCGTACAGGTATTCGCTTTCGAGGGTCACGTTCGGCAGGAAGGCGGGTTTCCAGGTAAAGATCGGATCGATCGCGCCAAGGGACTGGTTCGAGGAATGAAAACCCTGCGATCCGTAAATTCCGTTGAGCGCGAAGCTGACCGACTTGTCCTTGTTGTTGATCGTGAGCTCGCCTTCAGCGGTCGGACCGCCGTTGTTGTTATCGGCGGGATCATCCCATCCGTTGTTCAACCCTCCCGTGACCGAAACGTAATCGTTGAAAGTGTACGACCCGCGAAGTCCGGTATGGGTTAGCGGTTCGCCGACGTTGAACAACAGGCCGCGCGTCTCGTTGTAGTTCTGGTTCTGATAGGTCGGAATAACCTCCGCGCCCAATAGGGTCACGAAGCGACCGCCCTGCAGACTGATTCCGGATCCGACCGGCGCGGTATAGGTCAGGTAGTATTGAGTCGGATCGACGAACTGGCTGCCGACGTGCGAACTGTTCGAGTAGTTGGTCACCGACGAAATCGCGTTGGCCACCTGCCCGAAGTTGATATCCGTCACGAAACCAACCGTGCCGTCCTTCTCGACATGCAGGTTGCCCTGCGTAAGCTGAAACCCGTCCTGGTCCCACGCCCGGAAGGTGTTTACGTTGGCGGTCGGCTGATTGAAGTTGTGCTCATAGCCCACATCGACCAGGCCATGGATATTGACCCCGAGATTCTGCTCGACGTTGGTCTTCAAGTCGCCAAAGTTCTTCTCGAGCAGGCCCACGTGTTCGCCGACAGTCTGCGGCTTTGCGTTCGCGTCGGCGGGGGCTGCTACAACAATCTCCTTCTCGATCTTTTTCACCTCGCTTTGCGTGTCGTCCACTTTGGTTGCCAGGTTCGAGACCTGGCCGCTCAGGGCGTCGAGCCGCTGTTGCTCGCTGGCCGAGGTTGTCGTGGCGGCCGGACCTGCCGCCCATCCCGTCGATGCGATTAGCAATGCGATCATTGCAGATCCGCCGATCGGGCCAATCCTCGAAACCGCTCTCTTACCGATCCGATTTTTCACTCTGGCTCCTCCTCACAGAATTCGGCATGAATTTGCCCATGGACAAACGTCCAGCGCGTTCATCGCGGGACGGATTACAAGTTTCGTACCGCGGGACGGCGTTTCCATTTGAGCCGGAAAGTCTGGCCGTGCAACCACTACCGGATGGGGAAAGCGGCGAGGTGATGCTCATAGCGGATGCATCTGCCGCTTGAATACTCATCGCAACCCCTCCCCGCGTCACGGGCGCTACCGGGTCCTCGACGCCCGTTCGACGCGTTCACGCGCGCCGGATCTCTCGCTACAATGCATTCCGGGTTCCGATGCGCAAAAGCACTGCCGTCATCCTGATCTTCGCGATCGTCTTCATCGCGTTCGTCTTTTACTCGCTGGTCAGAGTCGAGCCAGTGCGGGTGGTTTCGAGCCGCCTCGAGCGTCGCGGCGCCGCAGTCTTCGTCGATGGCAGCTTGCGCAACACGGGCCCTGACCTGGGCCCGGTCGATGTCGAGGTGCACTATTACGACGCCAACGGGCGCGCGCTCGGGCAGGATAAGATCGTCGTCGCGGAGATGAAGAGAGGCGACGAAGCGCACTTCGCGACGCCGCCGCGGATGCTCGGCGAGGTTTCAGAGTTCTCGATCTACCTGAATCACGGACGGAATCCGTACGGAAATTAGCCGTCAGCGCCCTTTTAGCATGAATACTTTTTATCTATAATGACAGAAATACTTATGGAAAATCAGCGTAAGCGTCTCTAAAGTGACCATTTTGTTGCCGAAACAAGCTCCGCGATGGTAAAATACTACAAACCATCACGCCCGTTTCGCCCATCCCGCGCGTTTGCCTTTGAGGCGATCCGATGTTACTTACAGTTAGTCACTTAATCGAACCTTTTTGTTCGAGGAGAAAAGCGGCCCGCTCCGGACCGCAATCTCGCAAATTTTACAGGGGAACACGTAATGGCACGGACCAAGGAACGAAATTTCGGGCAGGTGATTCGCGAACGGCGTCGTCAGCTTGATCTCACCCAGGAAGAAGTCGCGCGCCGAATCAAAACCTCCACCCCGTACGTCGGCCATCTCGAGTCCGCCAAGCGGCATCCGTCGGACAAGATCGTCACGCGCCTTGCCGAAGTGCTTGGCCTCGACCGCCGCGAGTTGTTCTTCCTGGCCAATCCGCGCGCGCAGGCGTTACTGAATCCCGAGCCCCAAACTCCCGCCAGCTCGGCGTGGGACGACTTTCGCAAGAACGAACAACTGCGCAGGATTCATAATATCTCCGCCGAAGAGATGGAGATGCTCGGGCGCGTTGCGCTGATGGGCGACGTCCGCTCGCCACGCGATTTTCTGTATATCCTCACCACCGTCCGCCACGCGGTCGGCCGCTAGTCTCCGCTCTTCAGCATCCGGCCTGGCTCCAGCCCTGGCGCACGGATTCAAGACCGAATCCGCGCGCCAGAGCGGGCGCATCGTGATAGCGCAGCACGCATCGGGCGGCTAAGCTGCGGACGCATCAACCGCAATGCGACCGCAGTCCGAATCGCCTCCGCCCTCGATCTCTGTGTCTCGAATTCCGCGCAGGTACATCGTCGTGCTCCTGTACTTCCTGGCGACGGTGCTTTGCTACGTCGATCGCGTCAGCATCTCGGTCGCGATCATCCCGCTCGCGCGCCACTTCAGTTATGGCGCGGGCGCGCAGGGCCTGATTCTCTCGGCCTTTTTCTGGGGATATTTCTGCACCCAGCTTATCGGCGGATGGATGGCCGATCGCTTCGGCGGTCGCCGCGTGCTGGGCGCTGGCGTCGCAGTCTGGTCGCTCGCCACGCTTTTGACTCCGGCGGCGGCGGCGATTTCGTTCGCGCTGCTTTTCGCGATTCGCGTGGTTCTCGGCCTTGGCGAAGGCGTCAACTTTCCCGCGATTCACAGCCTGACCGCGCGCTGGATGCTCGTGTCGGAACGGGCGCGCGCGCTTTCGCTCAACTTCAGCGGGATGTACCTGGGCACGGTGCTCGCGCTGCTCGCCAGTCCGCTGATAATCGCCGCATTCGGATGGCAGGCGCTGTTCTATATCTCGGGCGCCCTCGGGCTCGGATGGGTCGTCGCATGGATGCTCGCGGCGGCCGACCGTCCCGAAGATTCGCGGCGCATCTCAGGCGCCGAGCTCGCGGCGATTACCGCATCGCGCGATGCCGAGCCGCGCGCCACACGCGTGCCGTGGGCGCGGATCGCGCGCGAGCGCGCCGTCTGGGCGATCGTGCTCGCGCATTTCTGCAGCAACTTCGGCTTCAACATCCTGCTGCTATGGCTGCCGACTTATCTGCATCACACCTTCGGCGTGACCGTTGCCCGAGTCGGGATCTATTCGATCGTTCCGTGGATCGCGACGTTCATCGTCGTAAACTCCGGCGGATGGATCGCCGACGCGATGCTGCTCCGCGGAGTCAGCGTCGGTGCGACGCGCAAGCTGATGCAATCCATGGCTTTCGCGATTGGCGCGCTTCCGCTGCTCGCGCTGCCCGCCGCGCGTTCGCCGGCGATCGCGATCGCGCTCATCACGGTCTCGGCTGCCGCCAACGGACTCGGCCTGGCCGCATACGGCGTCAATCATCTCGACGTCGGGCCGACTTACGCCGGCGTGCTGATGGGCATCTCGAACACGATCGCGGCAATTCCCGGAATAATCGGGGTCGCGGTCGCCGGCTTTATCGTGCAGGCGTCGGGCTCGTTCGCCGCCGTCTTCTACTTGATCGCAGCCGTCGATGCAGTCGGCCTCATCGGCTACCTGCGATGGGCCAGCGGCGAGCGCAAGTTGTAGCGATGCGCCCGCTTCCAAGCGACGCGCTATTAAGGAAAGAGCCCGCGGACAGAATTTAAGGCGCACGGCAAACCGATGCCACGCGCGGGGATCGGACCCGCACCTGACCTCTCCCTTACAGGGCGAGGAATTAAGAAAAATCCGGCGACACTTTTCGTTGGCGCGTAACGGGCCGCGCGCGTTATATCCTGACCAGAACCGGGAGAATGACTTGCCGATGAGCGAATCAGACAAACTTTCGCGCTACCGATGGGCTATCGAAGTCCTGCTGCTGCTCCTGCTGATCGCGCAGTCGCTGACCTGGCTCGCGCCCGCTCCAATCCTCGAGGAAATCAAGAACGGCCTCGGCATCTCGCTTAGCAGCGCCGGGCTGATCATCTCGATTATCGCGTTATGCATCGGCGTCTTCTCGCTGCTCGGCGCCGTGGTTGCCGAGCGCGTGGGCGCGCTGCGCGCATTGATAATCGGGATATGGCTGATGGCGGCCGGACAAATTGCGAGCGGCTATGTTCCAAACTTCGCGGCGCTGCTCGCCTGCCGCGTCGTCGAAGGTATCGGCTACGGAATCGTGATCGCGCCTCCGGGCACGCTCACGATGCAATGGTTCGGCGAAGGCGAATGGCCGTACATCAACATGATCAACTTCGCCTTCGGATACGTCGGTCTGACCGCCGTCTTCCGCTTCACTCCCCCGCTGTTCACCGCGGTTGGATCGTCGTGGCGCTCGGTGCTGTTCTGGTACGGCGCGGGATCGACCGGCGTCGCGCTCTTATGGACGATCTTCGGCCGCGAGCGGCGCACCGCCGCTACCGACCCGCCTGCGCATCCCGCTGAGTCCGCCGAACGCGGCTCGGCGCTGGCGGAAGTCGCCAGGATGCGCGACGTGCTGCTGGTCGCGGGCGGGCTGTTCGGCGGTATGTGGGTCTTCCAGATTTACACCGCCTTTCTGCCGCAATACTTCCGCGTCTATCGCGACATGACGATGCTGCAAGCGTCGCTGATGACTCAGGTGTTGCCGCTGACCGGGATGTTTTCGGCGGCGATAGGAGGAATCGGCACCGGGATGACCGGGCTGCGCAAGCCATTCACGTGGCCGGTGGCGATCACGACGCTTATCGGATGCGCCGGCGCGATCGTGATGCGCAATCCGATGTGGATTCGGCTCTCGCTGGTGCTGGTGGGAATCGGCGCGGCGGGATCGCTGGCCGCAATCAC